>CANRFU010000008.1 GCA_947629975.1 uncultured Oscillospiraceae bacterium
AGCACCGTCCACTCCCTGCTGCCGCAGGGGTGCTGCTTTTTCATCTCCACGACGTCGCCCACCCGGATGTCCATCGGCATGGGGATCCCCTCACTTCCTCTTGATCTTGTCCCAGTAGGCCTTGGCGGCCTGCTCGTTCTTGTTGGGGCCGAATTCGTAATACTTATGATCCCTGATGGCGTCGGGCAGATACTGCTGGTCCACCCAGTGGTCCGGGAAGTCGTGGGGGTAGAGATACCCCTGCTCCCGCTCGAACCCGGCGCCGTCGGCGTGGACGTTCTGGAGGTGCCGGGGGTAGTCCCCGGTCTGGCCGGAGCGGACGTCGGCCTGGGCGGCGTCGATAGCCATGACCACGCTGTTGGATTTGGGCGCGGTAGCAAGTAAGATGACCGCCTGGGCCAGGTGGAGCCGGGCCTCGGGCAGGCCCACCTGGAGGGCGCTGTCCACGCATGCCTTCACGATGGAGATGGCCTGGGGATACGCCATGCCGATGTCCTCGCTGGCGGAGCAGAGGATGCGCCTTATGGCGGTGATCATGTCCCCCGCCTCTAAAAGCCGCGCCAGATAGTGAAGGGCGGCGTCCGGGTCGGAGCCCCGGAGGGACTTCATCAGCGCCGAGGCGATATCGAAGTGGTCGTCCCCGTCCCGGTCGTACCGCATGGCGGAGCGCTGGGCCACTAATTTCGCGTCGTCCAGGGTGACGGTCAGCTTCCCCTTTTGGATGCGGCTGGCGCTCATCAGCAGCTCCACGGCGTTGAGGGCCTTCCGCACGTCCCCCCCGCAGGAGGCGGCCAGGTGCTCCCGCACCCCGTCCTCGCAGGTCACCTCCACGCCCATCTCGCCCGCCAGGATGTGGATGCCCCGGTCCACGGCGGGCAGGATATCCTCCGCCGTGAGCATTTTGAACTCAAACACGGTGGAGCGGGACAGGATGGCGTTGAAGATGGTGAAATAGGGGTTCTCGGTGGTGGAGGCCACCAGGGTGATCTTGCCGTTCTCGATGAACTCCAGCAGGGACTGCTGCTGCTTCTTGTTGAAGTACTGGATCTCGTCCAGGTACAGCAGCACCCCGTTGGGGGCGACGAGGGTGCCCACCTCGTCCATGATCTCCCGGATGTCGGAGAGAGAGGCGGTGGTGGCGTTGAGCCGCCGCAGGGTCCGGCCGGACTGCTTGGCGATGATGTTGGCCACGGTGGTCTTGCCGGTGCCCGAGGGGCCGTAGAACACCATATTGGGGATCTTGCCGCTCTCGATGACCCGGCGCAGCAGGCCGTCTTTGCCCAGGATATGCCGCTGCCCCACCACCTCGTCCAGCGTCTCCGGCCGGATCCGGTCCGCCAAGGGCTGATACATACCTGCTTCACCTCCTGTCATTCAAAAACGGAGAGGGCGGGTCTGGGACCCGCCCCTAAAAAGATTACCGGTAAATCGGGTATTTGGCTGTCAATTCCGCCACGCCGGCGCGGATCTCATCGGCCTTTGCCTCGAAGTCGGCGGCCGCCCAGGCGATATACTGGGCCACACGGTCCATATCGGCCTCCACGAAACCCCGGCTGGTGACCGCGGGGCTGCCCACCCGAAGGCCGCTGGTCTGGAAGGGGGAGCGGGGGTCGCCGGGGACCTTGTTCTTGTTGGCGGTGATGCGCACCTCGTCCAGCCGGCGCTCCAGCTCCTTGCCGGTGAGGCCGTCCATATCCCGCAGGTCGATGAGGGCCAGGTGGTTGTCGGTGCCGCCTGACACCAACTTCATCCCCCGGGAGATAAGGCCGTTTGCCAGGGCCGCGGCGTTCTTCACCACCTGCCGCTGGTATTCTTTGAACTCGGGCTTCAGCGCCTCTCCCAGGGCCACGGCCTTGGCGGCGATGATGTGCATCAGCGGCCCTCCCTGGGAGCCGGGGAAGATGGCGGAGTTCAGCTTTTTGGCGATGTCCCCGTCATTGGTCAGGAGCATACCGCCCCGGGGACCCCGGAGGGTCTTGTGGGTGGTGGTGGAGGTCACATGGGCGTAGGGCACCGGGGAGGGATGGAGCCCCGCCGCCACCAGGCCCGCGATGTGGGCCATATCCACCCACAGCCAGGCGCCCACCTCGTCGGCGATCTCCCGGCAGCGCTTGAAGTCGATGACCCTGGGATAGGCGGAGGCCCCCGCCACGATCATCCGGGGCTTGTACTCCCGGGCGAGCTTCTCCAGCGCGTCGTAGTCGATGCGGCCGGTGAGCTCGTCCACCCCGTAGGACACGATGTTGAAATACTTGCCGGAAAAGTTCACAGGGCTGCCGTGGGTCAGGTGGCCGCCGTGATCCAGATTCATGCCCAGCACGGTGTCCCCCGGCTGGCAGAGGGCCATATAGACCGCGTAGTTGGCCTGGGCCCCCGAGTGGGGCTGGACGTTGGCATACTTCGCCCCGAACAGTTCACAGGCCCGGTCGATGGCCAATTGCTCCACCACGTCCACATGGGCGCAGCCGCCGTAATACCGCTTGCCGGGATACCCTTCGGCATACTTATTGGTCAAAACGCTTCCGGCGGCGGCCAGCACCGCCTCCGACACGATGTTCTCCGACGCGATCAGTTCGATGTTGTTCTGCTGGCGCTCATATTCGGCGCGGATCGCCGCGCCCACCTGCGGGTCGAACTGCTCCAGAAATTCGATCTGCTCCAAAACCATAGGAAGTTTTCCGCCTTTCAAAGTGTGATACACAGCTATTATAGCACACGTATTCCGGTAAGCACAACTGTTTCCGCAAGAAAAATCAGTCTCGCTTTTTTCGTCGTTTTGTGTTAGTATGATGAAAACCGTGTTTGAGGTGACCGCTATGGAACAGGAAGCCGTCCTCCACATCGTAACCGCCCTCAAGGAGCTGTACCCCGACGCCCTCTGCTCCCTCCAGTATGACAAGGACTACGAGCTGCTCTTCGCCGTCCGCCTGTCCGCCCAGTGTACCGACGAGCGGGTGAACATGGTCACCCCCGCCCTGTACGCCCGGTTCCCAACCCTGGAGGCCTTCGCGGAGGCCGACCCGGAGGAGGTGGGGCAGTACGTCCACTCCTGCGGGTTCTTCCGGGGCAAGAGCCGGGACATCGTCGCCTCCGCCCAAATGCTCCTCCGGGACTACGGCGGAAAGGTGCCGGGCACCATGGAGGAGCTGTTGAAGCTCCCCGGCGTGGGCCGCAAGACCGCCAACCTGATCCTGGGGGACGTCTACCGGACCCCCGGCGCGGTGGTGGCCGACACCCACTGCATCCGCATCACCGGGCGGCTGGGCCTCACCGACGGCACCACCGACCCCGCCAAGGTGGAGACCCAGCTCCGGGCCGTCCTGCCGCCGGAGGAGTCCAACAACTTCTGCCACCGGATGGTGCTCCACGGGCGGGCCGTCTGCACGGCGAGGAAGGCCAAGTGCGGGGAGTGCCCGCTGACGGAGTGGTGCAAATACGCAAAAGAGAATCTGTAACATGAAAGGGGCGGCCGATGGCCGCCCCTTTTCCTTACCCGTTCCGCTTTTTGTCCAGCCGCTCGAAATGGTCCCGCAGGAGCAGGTTGATGTAACTGGACATGGAGCGGTCCTGATACTCCGCCTCTTCACGCAAGCGTTCCAAAATAGGTATATCCAGTGTGACTGTTATGGCTTTCTTTAGCGGCTTCATAGTATCCCTCCAACCGTATTCTGCACCAAATGATACTATGTACCACGATTTAATATTGACAATTATTACTAACTAATGTATTATAATGTTTAATAATACTTTGGGGGTGTTACTATGCCCGATCTGTTTGAAAAGCCCTACGCCCATCTGGTGGGCGAGGTAGACGGCGTCCTGTCCTATATGATCCGCGACATGATGCTGCCCCACGCCTATGACTGGGACCACGTCCGGGTGGTGATGGAGCGCCTGCGCTCCGCGCTTGAGGGAGCGGAGGACATCTACATCGAACAGAGCGAGAAATAGGGGCGGCCAATGGCCGCCCCTTCCCTTACTTTTGATGGTTTTGCGCCGCCGTCAGCGTGTTCCGCATGAGCATGGCCCGGGTCATGGGCCCCACTCCGCCGGGAACGGGGGTAATGAAGGAGGCCTTCTCCTTCACCTCGTCGTAGCGCACGTCGCCGCAGAGCCTGCCGGCCTCGTTGCGGTTCATGGCCACGTCGATGACCACGGCCCCCTCCTTCACCATGTCGTCGGTGACGAGGCCTGTCTTTCCCACGGCGGACACCAAAATGTCCGCAGCCGCGCACTCCGCCGCCAGATCCGGCGTTCTGGAGTGGCAGATGGTGACGGTGCCGTGGGCGTGGAGCAGCAGCAGGGCCATGGGCTTGCCCACGATGTTGGACCGGCCCAGCACCACGCACTTCTTCCCCGCCGGGTCAATGTGATACTCCTTCAGCATCTCCATGACGCCGCCGGGGGTACAGGGCTGGAACACCGGCTCCCCGATGGTCAGCTGGCCCACGTTATAGGGGTGGAAGCAGTCCACGTCCTTGGCGGGGTCGATGGCCAGCAGCACCTCCCGCTCGTCCAGCCCTTTGGGCAGGGGCAGCTGCACCAGGATGCCGTCGATGTCCTCCCTGCCGTTCAGGCCCCTCACCAGGGCCAGCAACTCCTCCTGGCCGGTGGAGGCGGGCAGGGCGAACTCTTCGCTGACGAAGCCGCACTCCTCGCAGTCCCTCCGCTTGCTGTTCACATAGACCCTGGAGGCGGGATCGTCCCCCACCAGGATCACCGCCAGGCCGGGCCGCCGGGGCAGACTGGCCGCCTCCCGCCGGACCTGTTCCTTTACTTTGGCCGCCAGGGCCTTGCCGTCAATTACCGTCGCCATCGGTGATATCCTCCTGTGTGCCGTCCTGTGTTTCGTCTTGGGCGGGGGCCTCCGCCTCCGCGTTTTCGCCGCTGGGCGCGGCATTCTCCGCCGGGGCGCTCTCCCCTTCCGGCGCGGCCTCAACTGCCGCCTCAGGCACGATCTTCCCCGTCCGGCTCCGTACGATGAGCATCACGATGCCAACCGCGACGGAGAGGATGCCCACCATCTGGGAGGTCCGGATGCCGGTGCCGAAGAAGTACAGGCTGTCGGTGCGGAGCCCCTCGATGACCGCCCGGCCGAGGCCGTACCAGATCAGATACCCGGCGAAGGTCTGGCCCCGGAACTTCCGCCGCCGGGCCAGCAGGGCCAGGATGGCGAAGCCGGTCAGGTTCCACATGGACTCATAGAAGAAGGTGGGATGGACGCCCAGGGTCCCGTCGGCGACCGCCCGGTAGGTATCCATATCGGCGATCTGGCCCTGCCCCCACAGCCAGTTGGCGATGGTGACGGAACTCATTCGCCAGGGGACAGCGGTGATGCTCCCGTAGGCCTCCACGTTGACGAAGTTGCCCCAGCGCCCCACCGCCTGGCCGATCATGACCCCCAGCGCGCCCATGTCGGCATAGTCCCAGAAGTTCTGCTTCCAGACCCGGCAGTAGACCAGAATCACCGCGATGCCCGTGAGGACCGCCCCGTAGATGGCCAGGCCGCCGTCCCAGAAGGCGATCATCCGGTAAAAGCTGAACTTCCCGTCCGCGTCGAAGCAGATGGAGGGGTTGAAGATCACATAATAGACCCTGGCCCCGACGATGCACAGGGGCACGAGAAAGAGCAGCATGTCGATGATCTTGTCCGAATCGGCCCCATACCTGGGCGCCCGCCACATGACATACCCCACCGCCAGCAAAAAGCCGACGGCGATGATGATCCCGTACCAATAGATTGGATGGCCGAACACGCTGAAGGCCACCCGGTCCAGTTCAAATTCCAGCCCCAGGCCGGGAAACGTGACAGTATTGATCGTGTTTATCATAGCGTGACCTCTGAATACAGCTTTTGAGTGATCTGACAACGCGTACCGCGGCGGACGGGCCCTGCAAAGCGGCCGATCTGCAGACAGTATTATAGTACCGTTTCCGGGAGAAATCAACCGATATCTGTTATTCTCCCCCGGGGGCGCATATTGTGTGTCCGAAAATTGCGAAAACGCCCTTGACTTCGGGCGGCTTCTGTGCTATCATATATCCTTGTAAAGTTTCTTGACTTTACACTACATCTTGTGGAGGTGCGGTCCATGAAGAGTCAGGCATACCGGATGGCCCTGCTGTTCGACTTTTACGGCGACCTGCTCACCGAGCGTCAGCGGGAGTTTTACGACCTCTACTACAATGAAGACCTCTCTCTGGCGGAGATCGCGGAGAACTACGGCATCACCCGGCAGGGCGTGCGGGACGTGATCGTCCGGGCCGAGGCCGCCATGACCGAGATTGAGGACAAGACCCATATCATCCGCCGGTTCCAGCGGTCCAAGGCCGCTCTGGACGCCATCGACAAAGCCGCCGACCAGCTGTTGGAGGCGGTGGACCGCCGCCGGTACGTGGACGCAGAGCTGGACGCCATCGGCCGCTCCATCAAGGAGCAGACCGCGGCCCTGCGCCAGGATCAATAGCGAGGATCTGAACTATGGCATTTGAAAGCCTGACCGAAAAACTGTCCGCCGTCTTCAAAAAGCTCCGCGGCAAGGGCCGCCTCTCCGAGGCCGACGTGAAGGAGGCCATGAAGGAGATCAAGATGGCCCTCCTGGAGGCGGACGTGAACTTCAAGGTGGTCAAAGAGTTCGTCAGGACCGTGTCCGAGCGGGCCGTGGGCCAGGAGGTCATGGAGTCCCTGACCCCCGCCCAGATGATCGTAAAGATCGTGAACGAGGAACTCACGGCCCTCATGGGGGGCGGCGACAGCAAGCTGGCCATCTCCTCCTCCCCGCCCACGGTGGTGATGCTGGTGGGCCTCCAGGGCGCGGGCAAGACCACCAACGGCGCCAAGCTTGCCGGCCTGATGAAAAAACAGGGCAAGCGGCCGCTCCTCGCCGCGTGCGACGTGTACCGCCCCGCCGCCATCACCCAGCTGGAGGTGGTGGGCGGACAGCTGGAGCTGCCCGTGTTCCAGATGGGGCAGATCGACCCGGTGGACATCGCGGAGGCCGCCGTCGCCCACGCCAAAAAGCACGGAAACGACATGGTCTTTCTGGACACCGCTGGCCGGCTCCATGTGGACGAGGCGCTGATGGACGAGCTGCGCGCCATCAAGGCGGCGGTCCATCCCGACGAGATCCTGCTGGTGGTGGACGCCATGATCGGCCAGGACGCCGTCAACGCCGCCAAGGCCTTTGACGAGGCGCTGGACCTCACCGGCGTGATGCTCACCAAGCTGGACGGCGACGCCCGGGGCGGCGCCGCCCTGTCCATCCGCGCGGTCACCGGCAAGCCCATCAAGTTCGCCGGTACCGGCGAGAAGCTGGACCAGATCGAGGTCTTCCACCCCGACCGGATGGCCGGCCGCATTTTGGGCATGGGGGACGTGCTCTCCCTCATTGAGAAGGCGGAGCAGACCCTGGACGCCAAAAAGGCCGCCGAACAGCTGGAGCGGATGCGGAAAAACCGCTTCACCCTCAACGACTACTACGACCAGCTGACCCAGCTGAAGGGCATGGGTTCCATGGAGGACATCCTGGGGATGCTCCCCGGCATGGGCGGCAAAAAGCTGGACCTGTCGGTGGACGAGAAGAGCCTCACCCGGGTGGAGGCCATCATCCAGTCCATGACCCCCGCCGAGCGGGAGGACCCCTCCATCCTGAACTCCAGCCGGAAAAAGCGCATCGCCGCCGGCTCGGGCACCCAGGTGGTGGACGTGAACCGCCTGCTGAAACAGTTCGAGATGCTCCAGCAGCTCACCCGCCAGTTCGCCAACCCCAAAAAGGCCAAGGGCTTCATGAGCCGGTTCAAGAGCTTCGGGGGAGGATTGCCTTTTTAAGGGCGAACATCCTCAGTCAGCCCTGCGGGCTGACAGCTCCTTCTAAAGAAGGAGCCTGGTACGTTTTTCGTACCAGCCCCCTTTCGCAAAAGGCCGACTCCCCCTGTCAGGGGGAGATGCCCCAAAGGGGCAGAGGGGGTAGGGAGGTGGCATCCGCGAAGCGGATGACGGGGGATTTTCCCCTTGACCCAGTTGGTCCTCGTCTTTTGACGTTGCCATAGATCCCTGTAAACAACTTATGGAGGTGAAGATAAAATGGTGAAGATCAGACTGCGCCGCATGGGCGCCAAGAAGGCTCCGTACTATCGTGTCGTGGTGGCCGACTCCCGCTATCCCCGGGACGGACGGTTCATCGAGGAACTGGGTACCTACGATCCCCGGCAGGACCCCGCCGCCATCAACATCGATGTGGAGCGCGCCCAGGCCTGGATCAAGACCGGCGCTCAGCCCACCGACACGGTGCGCGACCTGCTGAAAAAGGCGGGCCTGTAAAACTGCGTTTTGGGAGGCCACATGAAAGAACTGCTCACTTATATCGCCCGGAGCCTGGTGGAACACCCCGAGCAGGTGGTGGTGGAACAGTACGACTCCCCCGCCGGCACGGTGCTGGAGCTTCGGGTGGCCCCGGAGGACATGGGCAAGGTGATCGGCCGTCAGGGCCGCATTGCCAAGGAGATCCGCACGCTGATGCGCTCCGCCGCCCAGCGCCAGGGGATCAAGCTCACCGTGGACATCGTTGACGACTGAGCTCGGACAGGCGGGGGATTTTCCCCCGCCTTTTCCATTGAATGAATCAAGGAGGGATTCTCCTGTGACCGAATATCTGGACTGCGGCCAGGTGGTGAACACCCACGGCATCCGGGGGGAGGTGCGCATCGTCCCCTGGGCGGACTCCCCCGACTTCCTGTGCCGGTTTAAGACCCTGTATCTGGAGGGGGACAAGCCCATGGCGGTGACCTCCTGCCGGGTCCACAAGGGCAGCGTCATCGTGAAATTCCAGGGCGTGGACACGGTGGAGGATGCCATGCTGCTGAAGGGCAAAACGGCGCGCATCCGCCGCTCCGACGCAAAGCTGCCCCAGGGTTCCTTCTTCCTGGCCGACGTCGTCGGGCTGGAAGTCATCGACGAGGAGGGAAACAGGCTGGGCGTCCTCAAAGAGGTCCTCTCCCCCTCCGTGCAGAACGTCTACGTGGTGGAGGGAGAGCGGGAGATCCTCATCCCCGCCGTGCCGGAGTTCATCCTGGAGACCAACATCGAGGGCGGCTATATCAAAGTCCGGCTCATTGAGGGGATGTAACCCATGTACCGCATCGACATCATGACCCTGTTCCCCGACACGGTGGGGGACGTGCTCTCCGAGTCCATCCTGGGGCGCGCCCAGGAGCGGGATTTCCTGCGCATCGAGACCCATCAGATCAGGCATTACACCACGAACAAACAAAACCAGGTGGACGACTACCCCTACGGCGGCGGCCACGGGGCCATCCTCCAGGCCGACCCCCTGTACCGCTGCTGGGAACACCTGTGCGGCCAGGCGGAGAAAAAGCCTCACACCATCTTCCTCTCCCCCTGCGGCAGGACCTTCACCCAGGAGGACGCCAAACGGCTGGCCTGGGAGCACGGCCATCTGATTTTGGTCTGCGGCCACTACGAGGGGGTGGACCAGCGGTTCATCGACGCCTGCGTGGACGAGGAGATCTCCCTGGGAGACTTCGTCCTCACCGGCGGAGAGATCGCCGCCATGGCGGTGGCTGACGCGGTGTCCCGCCTGGTCCCCGGCGTGCTGGCCGATCCCTCCTGCTTTGAGAACGAGAGCCACTGGGACGGCCTTTTAGAGTACCCGCAATACTCCCGGCCAGAGGTGTGGCACGGCATGGCGGTGCCCGAGGCGCTGCTCACCGGCGACCACGCCGCCGTGGAGCGGTGGCGGCGCAAGCAGTCCCTGGCCCGCACCCGGGAGCGGCGGCCAGACCTGTTTGGGAAGCTGGACCTGTCCTCCAAAGAGGACCAAAAGCTGCTGGCGGAGCTGGACCGGGAGGCAAGCCGTCCCCTCCTGCCGGACGAGATCGTCTGCCGCCCCGCTGTGGAGGCCGACATCCCCGCCATGGAGGCCGTCGCGGAGGCGGCGCGGGAATACCTCCGCGCCCACGGCGTGGACCAGTGGCAGGACAGCGAGCCCCCCTATCCCAGCAGAGCGCATTTCCTGGCGGATATGGCCCGGGGCGAGTGCTTTGTGCTGGACTGCGGCGGCGAGGTGGGGGCTTTCTTCACGCTGACCACCCTGCCGGAGGAGAGCTACGCCGCCATCACCGACGGGAAGTGGGCCGGAGAGGGCCAGCCCTACGCCGCCCTCCACCGGGTGGCGGTAGCCTCCCAGTGGCGGGGCGCGGGACTGTCGGACCGGATCGTCAAAGAGGCCGAGCGGATGGCCCTGGATATGGGCCTGGGCTGGCTCCGGGGAGACACCCACAAGAAGAACAAGGCCATGCAGGGGCTGCTCCGGCGAAACGGCATGCAGTACCGGGGGAACGTGCTGGTAACGGTGCCCGAGGGCCACGATCCCCGGCGGGTGGCCTATGAGAAGCGGATCAGAAAGCCGAGGTAAAAGGGCGGAGAAAATCCCCCGTCATCCGCTGCGCGGATGCCACCCCCTTTTGCGAAAGGGGGCTTGGTGCGTGATATGCACCGGAGTGCAGACCACGTACCAGGCTCCTTCTTTAGAAGGAGCTGTCGCCGCCGCAAGGCGGTGACTGAGGATGTTCGCCCTAAAAGGAGGTGACCCTATGGACCTGACCAACATCCATGACGTGAAGGACCTGCTGGCCCGGCACGGGTTCCGGTTCTCCAAATCCCTGGGGCAGAACTTCCTCATCGCGGACTGGGTGCCCCGGCAGATCGCGGAGGCCGCCGGGGTAGACAGGACCTGCGGCGTGCTGGAGATCGGCCCGGGAGTGGGCTGCCTCACCCGGGAACTGGCCCAAAGGGCCGGGAAGGTGGCGGCGGTGGAGCTGGACAAGTCCCTCCTGCCCGTGCTGGCCGAGACCCTGGCAGACTGCCCCAACGCCGAGGTGGTCCCCGGCGACGTGATGAAGCTGGACCTGACCGCCCTGGTCTCTGACAGGCTGGACGGCTTTTCCCCCCATGTGTGCGCCAACCTGCCCTACAACATTACCACGCCGGTACTCACCCGGCTGCTGGAGAGCGGCCTGTTTCGCTCGGTGACGGTGATGGTCCAGAAGGAGGTAGCCCGCCGCATCTGCGCCGCGCCGGGGACGGCGGACTACGGGGCCTTCACCCTGCTGTGCCAATACTACGCCGACTGCCGCCTCCTGTTCGACGTGCCCGCCGGCTGCTTCCTCCCCGCCCCCAAGGTGACCTCCGCCGTGGTGCGGCTGGCCGTCCGGGAGACGCCCCCCGTGGACGTCCCCCCCGACGCCCTGTTCCGGGTCGTCCGGGCGGCCTTCGCCCAGCGGCGGAAGACGCTGCTCAACGCCCTGGCCTCCGCCTATGGAAAGGAGTTTTCCAAGGAGGAACTGCGGGCGGTCCTCTCGGGCTGCGGCCTGCCGGAGGCAGTCCGGGGAGAGACCCTGGGGCTGGAACAGTTCGCGGAGCTGGCGGGAAAAATAGACAACAAAGAACGGCTCTTTTAGAGCAGAGAAAACCTTCAGTCACCGCCTATGGCGGTGACAGCTCCCTTTGCGAAGGGAGCCTTAGTGCTTTTTTGCAACAGCTGCAAAATATGTACCAGCCCCCTTTCGCAAAAGGGGGTGGTAGCCCGAAGGGCTGACGGGGGATTTTCTCCGCCTTAAGCCCCTACAAGAACCCTCCTTTCCCTTCCGTCATAGAATGGGTGCAAAGGAGGGTTTTCCTATGCCTGTAATCTACTTATCCCCCTCCACCCAGGAGGGCAATCAATACGTCAACGGCGGCACCGAGGAGGAGTGGATGAACCGTCTGGCCGACGCCATGGTCCCCTATCTGAACGCCTCCGGCATCCAGTTTGTCCGCAACACGCCGGACATGACCGCCGCCTCTTCCATCCGGGCCTCCAACGCCGGGAATTACGATCTCCACCTGGCGCTCCACTCCAACGCCGCGCCTCCCAGCAACTACGGCAACGTGCGGGGGATCATCGTGTACTACTACCCCGGAAGCACCAACGGCAAGCGGGCCGCCACCATCGTGGCCGACAACCTGAAGACCATCTATCCCCTGCCCAACCGGGTGCGGACCGAGGCCACCACCGCCATCGGCGAGGTGCGGCAGCCCCGGGCCCCTTCCGTCTTCATTGAACTGGGCTACCACGACAACCCCGACGACGCCAGCTGGGTCAAAAACAACCTGGACGCCATCGCGCGGAACATTGTTCTGTCTCTGACTGAATATTTTGGTATTCCTTTCCTGGAGCCCGTCCCCTCCCGGCAGGGCGTGGTGGACGTGGACTGGGGCTATCTCAACATCCGTTCCCGGCCCTCCACCTCCGCCCCTGTCATCGCCAGGGCCTACGACGGGGCCCGGCTCACGGTCCTCAACCAGTACCAGAACTGGTACCTGGTGTCCCTGGACGGCCAGACGGGCTACGCCAGCCGGGATTTCATCACCCTGGTGTGACCCCGGCCCCTGTTTACAAAGGACGTTTTTCCTCCTTATGATATAGAGCGGCGGTCGCCCTCCGCCGAGTGCGGCCGCCGCGATTTTTTAACGGTACGCGGGGCGTATCATCCCTCGAACCGGCGGTTCAGATAGCGGATGACCACCGAGGGGATGACGGCCCCCACCAGGATGACCGCCATGGCGACGGTCGGCTCGTTCAGCGCCAGCGCCACCAGGAAGCCCAGGATCTTGACGGCCAGATCCACCCACATCCAGTGGTTCAGCGTCCGGGCGGAGGCCAGATACCGGGCGTCCTCCCTGTTGGCATAGCCCAGCGCATAGCCTTGGGCCATGATGTTGACGGAGGCCAGGGTGGACACCGCCCAATAGAGGCCCTGGGCGAAGAAATCGTGGAAATGGGTCCCGGCGAAGCGGCTCACATAGGGCACCAGGGATACGAAGAACAGCATGATGATGGTGTGCCAGATCACCCGGGTGGTGATGCGGGTGGCGGTGTGCCACTGGTTGTGCAGGTTCACCCACATGGCCCCCAGCCAGAAGAAGGAGACGGCGTAGGCAAAAAAGCTCTCCCGCAGCTCCCAAAGGGCCGCGAAGGTGGGTTCGCTCGGCATCTCCAGGTCCAGCACCAGAATGGTGATGATGATGGCGAAGACGGCGTCGGTAAAAGAGACCAGTCGTTCTTTGGTCACGGCGTTCAGCTCCCTCATCGGGTTTCCGCACCCACGAATTGCGTTTGATTGGATTATATCATTTATGCTCAAAACGTGCAACAATTTGTCCGCTTTTTTTGCGCAAATCGCTTTTTTCAAAAAAGATAAAATTCCCTCTTGCATTTTGTCCGGCAGTATGTTAATATGTTAAGGCTGTAAGGTAAAGTGAATATCCGGGTGTGGCGAAGTTTGGTATCGCGCTTGAATGGGGTTCAAGAGGCCGCTGGTTCGAATCCAGTCACTCGGACCATCGAAAAGCCTTGAAACTAAAGGGTTTCAAGGCTTTTCCTTTTTGCTTATTCTTCCATAATTCGGCAAACTGTTACCAAAAGTGTTACCAAAATCGGTGTATTATCAATAGCAGCCAAAAAAGTGTTACCAAATACTAAGGGCCGGGGTTCTCCCCGGCCCTTTCTTATTCCTTAACCTCTACTTCCGAAACGGAGTTTTCCAGCAGAATGTTGATTACCTCATTCCTTGATCTGTTTGTTTGCGTTGCAAGCGTATCAATGGACGCAAGAGTATTTTCTTTCAAGCGGACAGAGATGACCCTATATCCATCGTCACCTTTCTTTGAAATCGTGATTTTCTTGCGCTCCATGACCATATCACCCTTGTATAGTATATTCCCCCATCATTTTGTAATGTATATTTATTTTAAGATATATTTAGATTATGTGTTGAATATATTCTGCCGTCGTGTTATAATGGAGAATATTAGAATGCTATGGGAAAAAGGGGATCAGTTATATGGAAATAATGAAATGCCCTTATTGTCAGCAAGAAATTCCAGCGGGTTCAAAGTTCTGCCCGGAGTGCGGGAAAAATCTTCGTGATATTCCCCCCGCTCCTGTTCCTTCGCCGGTCACTCCTGATAATGACACAACTCCCCCACCCGTCAAAGTTCAGCCGGTCAACGATAGCACCCCCAGCGCCAATAATAACGCTGTGCCATATATGGGAACACAACCAAAAGGGAAAAAAGGCTTGATTGCTTTTCTTATAATCGGGGTCATTGTTATTATAGGTGTGTTTCTTGCTTCCCACGGGTCTGCTAACTCCCTATTTGGCTGCAAGCACGAAAATACAGAAGTCCTTGCATCTAAAACGGCCACTTGCACCGCCGCTGGTTTGACTGAGGGACTGAAATGCGCTGATTGTGGGAAAGTGCTTAAAGAGCAAGAAAGGATTGACCCGTTGGGGCATACAACGGAAACTGGCATTTGCGCTCGTTGTGGTGAAAACTTTGGTGTCTGGGAAATAGACTATTATATTGATGTGTTTGGGGATGATACCTCAAATAAATATGTATCTAATGTTGGTCTACTTGAGGGGACATTTAGCAACAGTGCAACATATAAATCCAAACTAATTGTAAATTTTATCATTGATGAAGAGGATGTCGCCTTTGCCTTGTTTGAATACGGAAGTGCTGATAACCGTGTTAAAAACAATTCTTCACGCCTTACAGACGAATACACCATTACAATGCGTACTTCTGACGGGAATAAAGTGATGATGGCTGGCAGGATTCCCCCTGGTGATGATCGAATTTATGTCGCTTCGGGGCATTACGAAACTGTGATTAAAGCCCTGAGTGGAACGGGAACCGTTGATTTCTATGTTAAGTCAGATGATACTCCAACAGATGAATACTGGTTTTCGGTGGAGGCTTCCAATTTTAAGGAAGTGTATGCTTCTCTGAAAAACCCCAAATCCACCGGCAATCTAAGTTCAACTGCACCCACGCCAACCTCTACGCCAGCACCCACGCCAAAGCCCACGCCCAATCCAACCCCTAACCCTTCCAAAGTACCCGTGGCAGATGTTACGGCCAAAATTCAGGCTTTCCTTTCAGGTAAAGTAGATCACTATATTGTAGATTATCAAGATGGTAAAATTGTTATTGAAGCGCAAGTTGAAGGGCTTGCCGCACAATTTTCCGGCTCTTTGAATGACCACTTTGACGCCAGAATTAACATGGTTTCAATCTATAATTCCATCTTAGATTTAGCGGACTCAATGGGTTATAGTAATAAGGAAGTCTTGTTTGATATACTTAGCGATCAAAATGCAGATGAAGTCCTTTTATCAATGAAAGACGGACGAGTTGTTTATGACATAGCAAGCACATAGCAAAAGCGGCCAACTAAACGCTGGCCGCTTTTTCTTGCTCCTGCTGCCCTTCTTCTGCGATCTGCTTTAGTTCGGCCTCGGCGTTGGACGTGCAGGGGGACAGTTCCAATCTTGCCTGCGTTTTTCTTAAAAAACCTTTTACAAACGCCCCGCTTCGTGATATAGTCAGTGTCGAAAATCTTTTCCCGTCAAAGGAGGCACTCCGATGAGCAAAAACATCACCCCGGAACTGCTTGACGCCTGCAGCGGCGCGTTTTACGCCGACCGGTCCAACCTGGCCGCCCGGGACGCCGTCATGACCAACGGCCTGAACAAAAGCTGCGTCAACCACGACGCCAGACGCCGGCAGACCCACACCTTTTCCCTCTCCCTGAAGCAGGGATCCGTCACCAACCAGAAGCAGAGCGGGCGCTGCTGGCTGTTCGCCGCCATGAACGTGATGCGCGCCCGCATCATCAAAAAGTGCAATCTGAGCGACTTTGAGCTCTCCCAGAACTATCTGCTGTTCTGGGACAAGCTGGAGAAGTCCAACTACTTCCTGGAGAACATCCTGGACACCCTGGACGAGCCCACCGGCAGCCGCCTGCTGGACTTCCTGCTGATGAGCCCTATCGGGGACGGCGGCCAGTGGGACATGATGGCGAACCTGGTGGCCAAGTACGGCGTGGTCCCCAAGTACGCCATGCCGGAGTCGGCGGCCTCCTCCTCCACCCGGGAGATGGACCGGCTGGTGACCGAGCTGCTCCGGGGGGATGCGGCCATCCTGCGAAAGATGGCCGCCGGCGGCGCGGACCGGGCCGCCCTCACCGCCGAGAAGGAGAAGATGCTGAGCGACATCTACCGCGTGCTGGTCATCTGCCTGGGCGAGCCGCCCAGGACCGTGGACTTCGAAGTCCGGGACAAGGACGACAACTATATCCGGGACTGCGGCCTGACGCCCGGACAGTTCTACGAGAAGTACGTGGATATGGACCTGAGCGAGTACATCAGCCTTATCAACGCCCCCACCGCCGACAAGCCCTTCTACCGCCGCTACACGGTGAAGATGCTGGGCAACGTGAAGGAGGGCGCCCCGGTCTGCTACCTCAACCTCCCCATCGACGAACTGAAGGCGGCGGCCATCGCCCAGATGAAGGACGGGGAGCCGGTGTGGTTCGGCTGCGACGTGGGCGCGTACTCCGACCGGGACGGCGGCCTGCTGGATCCCGCCGGCTACGACTTTGAGAACACCCTCCAGATCAGGCTGGGCATGACCAAGGCGGAGCGGCTGGACTACGGCCAGAGCCAGATGACCCACGCCATGGTCTTCCAGGGGGTGAACCTGGACGACGCCGGCAGGCCCACCCGCTGGCGGGTGGAGAACAGCTGGGGCGAGGACCCCGGCCGGAAGGGCTACTACGTCATGAGCGACGCCTGGTTCGACGAGTATATGTACCAGGTGGTGGTCAACAAGAAGTACCTGACCAACGCCCAGCGGTCCGTCATCGACACCGAGGTCATCGAGCTGAACCCCTGGGATCCCATGGGATCCCTGGCGTGATCCGGCCGCCCGGGCGCGCAAAAAAGAGAACCCCCGGACCCGTTCGCGGATCCGGGGGCTTTCATTTTGAGGAGGGGCAGACGATCCGGGGCTTAGTGGACGAAGAGGCTGACGATCAGCACCCCGATCATGGAGGCGAGGCCGATGACCAGCGTGCCCAGCGTCTGGGTCTTGTAGCCGTCCTCCACCTCCATGTCGCCGAAGTTGGTGACGACCCAGAAGTAGGAGTCGTTGGCGTGGGAGACGGTCATGGCGCCGGCGCCGATGGCGATCACGGTGAGGGCGGCGCGGGCGGGGCTGTCAAGTCCAAGCTGGGGCAGCAGCGGGGCCACGATGCCCGCCGCCGTGGTGATCGCCACGGTGGAGGACCCCTGAGCGGACTTGAGGATGGCCGCCAGGAGGAACGGGAAGAAGATGCCCAGTGCCTGCAGCACGGAGGAGTGCTCGGTGATGTAGGTGACCATGGAACCGGCGGAGATCACCTTGCCCAGCACGCCGCCGGCGGCGGTGACGAACAGGATGGGGCCGACGGTCTTGAGGGTCTCGTTGGTGATGTCATAGAACTCGCCCATCTTGCCGGTGGTGACCAGCAGGGCCACGCTGATGATCACGCCCACAGCCAGAGCGATGACGGGCTTGCCCAAAAAGTCGATGACGGCGACCGTGAGGCCGGCCATGCTGAACGCGGAGGCCACGCCCATGAGGATGATGGGCACCACGATGGGGGCGAAGCTGAGGACCGCGCCGGGGAGCTTGCCATAGCTGGCCACCAGCTCCTCATAGGTCTGGACGGTCTCCTGCTTGTCGCTGGCGCTGGTCTCGCTGCGGTCCTTCACCTTGCCGCCGATGAACTTGGCAAAGATGTAGCCGGCGATCAGGGCGGGGATGGAGATCAGGGCGCCCAGGCCCATGACCAGCAGCAGATTGTCGCCCACGCCGAGGGTGCCTGCGGCGGCGATGGGGCCGGGTGTGGGAGGAATGAAGCAGTGGGAGATGTACAGGCCCATGGACAGCGCCACCGTCATGGCGACGGAGGAGGTCTGGGTCCGCTTGACCATGGCCTTGCGGATGGGGTTCAACACCACAAAGCCGGAGTCGCAGAACACGGGGATGGAGATGATCCAGCCCATGAGCAGGATGGCGAGCTCAGGATTCTTCTGGCCCACCAGCTTGACCACGGAGTCGCTCATCTTCAGAGCCGCGCCGGTGCGCTCCAGCACCAGGCCGATGAGGGCGCCGAAGATGATCACGATGCCGATGCTGGAGAAGGTACCGGAGAAGCCCGCTCCGATGGTGTCGGCAATGGTGGAGATGTCCAGCGACAGCAGAGCGAGGATCAGGGACACGCCCATGATGGATAGGAACGGATGGATCTTGAATTTGCTGATGGCGACGATCATCACCACGATGGCGATGACGAACGCGATGATCAGCGCGATACCGGACAACATGAATATTCCCCCTTTTTTGTAAGATGGCACAATTGCTTGCGGTACTGACTTCCTTCTTCATGCCTATTATATACAAATTTTCAGATAATTGCAAGAGCGGAAAAAACGTTTTTCCCGGCCCGGGACGATTTTTTATTTTTACCGGCTGGCGTTTTTTATGGTTGCGCTCTCCCCCGCTTATCATGTATAATGTGATGATCGGATGAGAAGGGGGAGAGGTATGGATCTGCTCATCAAAAACGGACGGGTGATCGACCCGGCCAGCGGCGTGGACGATACCCTGGATCTGCTGATCTCCGGCGGGAAGATCGCCGCCGTCGGCAAAGGGCTGGACGCTGGGAGCGCCAAAGTCATCGACGCCTCGGGGCTCGTCGTAGCCCCCGGCCTGGTGGATATGCACGTCCACCTGCGGGAGCCGGGATTCGAGGCCAAGGAGACGGTGGCCACCGGCTGCGCGGCGGCGGCACACGGCGGGGTCACCACCCTGGTGGCCATGCCCAACACGAAGCCCGCCACCGACTGCCCGGAGATCGTCGCTCTGGTGCGGGACAAGGCCGCCCCCACCGGGGTGAACGTCCTCCCCGCCGGCGCGGTCACCGTGGGACAGAGGGGCGAACAGCTCACCGATTTTGGGGCCCTCAAGGCCGCCGGCGTGCCCGCCTTTACCGACGACGGGGTGCCCATCCAAAACCTGGCCCTGCTGCGTCAGGCCATGCAAGAGGCAAAGCGGCTGGGCCTGCCCATCCTGGACCACTGCGAGGACAGGGACCTGGTAAAGAACTACGGCGTCAACGAGGGCAGGGTGTCGGAGGCGCTGGGCCTGCCCGGACGGCCCGCCGTGGCGGAGGAGGCCCAGATCATGCGGGACATCCTGCTGGCGGAGGACACCGGGGCCCACGTCCACATCTGCCACATCTCCACCGCAAAGGGAGTGGACATGGTGCGGCGGGCCAAGGCACGGGGCGTCCATGTCACCTGCGAGACCTGCCCCCAGTACTTCATCCTCACCGAGGACGAGGTACTGAAACAGGGCTCTCTGGCCCGGGTCAATCCCCCCCTCCGCACACAGGTTGACGTGGAGGGCATCCTGGCGGGGCTGCGCGACGGCACCATCGACGCCCTCATCACCGACCACGCCCCCCACACGGCGGAGGAGAAGGCGAAGCCCCTCCCCGAGGCCCCCAGCGGCATGGTGGGGCTGGAGACCGCCCTGGCGCTGGATCTCACCGGGCTGTACCACTCCGGACTGCTGCCCTTGGCACGGGTGCTGGAGCTCATGTCCCGCTCCCCCGCCGCCCTGCTGGCGCTGGACAAAGGGCGAATCGCCGTCGGGGACGACGCCGACGTGGTGATCTTCGACCCGGACGAGGAGTGGACCATCGACCGGGAGAAGTTCGCCTCCAAGGGGCGGAACACCCCCTTCCACGGGCGAAAGGTGAAGGGAAAAGTGAAATACACCATCGCGAATGGAACAATCATTTACCGGGAGGATTAAGTATGTCGTTTGACGTGTTGCAGGAGAAGATCAGGGCGAAGAAGAACCCCACCGTGGCGGGGCTGGACACCCGGGTGGAGTATGTGCCCCCCTATCTGCTGAAGGAGTATACCGATAAGTACGGCGAGACCCTGGAGGCAGCCGCCGGGGCCATCCTGGAGTTCGACCGGGGCCTCATCGACGCGCTGTATGATGTGGTGCCCGCCGTGAAGCCCCAGGCCGCCTACTTCGAGTGCCTGGGCTGGCGGGGCATGAAGGTCCTGGAGGAGATCATCGCCTACGCCAGGAGCAAGGGCCTCTACGTCATCGCCGACGTGAAGCGGGGGGATATCGGGACCACCGCCACGGCGTACAGCGAGGGCTGGCTGGGGATCACCAAGGTGGGCGGGACCGACTGCCCCGTGTTCGACGCGGACTGCGTCACCCTCAACGGCTACATGGGGTCCGACGCCATCAAGCCCTTCCTGGCCGACTGTACCGCCCGGAACAAGAGCACCTTCGTGCTGTGCAAGACCTCCAATCCATCGTCGGTGGAGCTCCAGGACATGGTGGCGGGGGACCGGGTGGTGTATACCGTCATGGGCGACCTGATCCAGCGCTGGGGCGCGGGCACCGAGGGCAGGTACGGCTTCACCGCCCTGGGGGCCGTGGTGGGAGCCACCCATCCCTCCGTCTTGAAGGAGCTCCGCCGCCGCCTGGACAAGACCTTCTTACTGGTCCCGGGCTACGGGGCCCAGGGCGGCACCGCCGCCGACGTGCGCTACGCCTTCGACGAGCTGGGCCGGGGGGCCATCGTCAACGCCTCCCGCTCCATTCTGTGCGCCTGGAAAAAGACGGGCGGGGACGGCCACGACTACCGGGAGGCCGCCCGGGCCGCCGCCGAGAAGATGCGGGACGAGCTCCGGGAATATGTGACCGTTCTGTAGACAACTGTAGGGGCGGCCCCCCTGGGCCGCCCGCAAGATAAGGCCGCTGACCTGTAAAGCGGGCCGCCGGGGGCGGCGGCCCCTACAAGGGAGGAGAATACCGTGAAAGTAGAACGAAGCTGCAAGATTGTCCACAAGACCCAGACGGGGGACGCCATCTTTATGGTGCTGGAGGCGGGCGACATGGTCCGCACCTCCTATCGAAATCCCGGTCAGTTCGTCCACATCAGGTGCGGGGACGCCCTGCTGCTGCGGCGGCCCATCTCGGTGGCCTCCTGCCAGGAGGACTGGCCCCACGACCTGGTGACCATCGTGTTCGAGGTCCGGGGACAGGGCACCGCCTGGCTGGCGGATCGCAAACTGGGCGAGACGCTGGACGTGCTGGGCCTTCTCGGCAACGGCTTCCCCATGAGGCGGGAGGGCCGGTATCTGCTGGTGGGCGGCGGCATCGGGGTGCCCCCTCTGTGGGGCTGCGCCCAATATACCAGCGGCAAGTCCACCGCCATCCTGGGGTTCCGCTCCAGGGAGAAGGCCATCCTGCTGGACCTGTTCCGGGAGGACTGCGCCAAGACGCTCATCGCCACCGACGACGGCTCCCTGGGGTATCACGGCTTTGTGGACGCCCTGGTGCGGCAGGAGCTGGAGCAGGATCGCGCCTACGACGCGGTGCTGGCCTGCGGCCCCAAACCTATGCTGAAAAACGTGGCCAAGGCGGCCAAAGAGTTCGGCGTGCCCTGTAAGGTCTCCATGGAGGAGCGGATGGGCTGCGGCGTGGGGGCGTGCCTGGTGTGCGCCTGCGATATGAAGGACGGCAGCCGGAAGCACGTCTGCAAGGACGGCCCGGTGTTCGACGCGGAGGAGGTGGACTGGGATGCCTGACAGGCAGGAGCTGGAACAGCAGCTGCGATCCGCCCTGGAGGGGGCGAAGACCGCTCTGGAAGAACTTGTGCCGGATCTGAAACCCGCCCCTGTGGCGCCGGTGGACACCTCTGTCACCCTGGCGGGGATGGTCATGAAGAACCCGGTGGTGGTGGCCTCGGGCACCTTCGGCTTCGGCCGGGAGTACGGGGAGTTCTACGACCTGTCCGAGCTGGGGGGCATCTGCGCCAAGGGCCTCACCCTCCACCGGCGGGAGGGCAACCCCGCCCCCCGCATCGCCGAAACGCCCATGGGCATCCTCAACTCGGTGGGGCTCCAAAACCCCGGCGTGGACGCCTTCATCGCGGACGAGCTGCCCTTCCTGCGGCAGTTTGATGTAAAGGTCATCGCCAACATCTCCGGCAACACCCCGGAGGAGTACAGAATCATGTGCGAAAAGCTGGCGGAGGCCGGCGTGGACATGATCGAGGTGAATATCTCCTGCCCCAACGTGAAGGCGGGCGGGCTGGCCTACGGGACCCGGCCGGAACTGGCCGCCGAGGTCACCCGGATGGCCAAGTCCCATGCGGGGAGCGTCCCCGTGATGGTGAAGCTCTCCCCCAACGTCACCGACATCACCGAGATCGCAAAGGCGGCGGAGGGGGCCGGGGCGGACGCCCTCTCCCTCATCAACACCATCCGGGGGATGCGGATCGACGTGGACACCCGGCGGCCCATCCTGAAGATGAACACCGGCGGCCTGTCCGGCCCCGCCGTCCTCCCCGTGGCGGTGCGGATGGTGTGGGAGGTGGCAAACGCCGTCAGGCTGCCCATCCTGGGCATGGGGGGCGTATCCTCCGGCGAGGACGCGGCCCAGCTCATGCTGGCCGGGGCCTCCGCCGTGGCGGTGGGCACCGCCTGCTTTGCCGACCCCTTCGCCCCGCTGACCGTGCGGGACGGCCTGGCGGCCATCGCCGCGAAGCAGGGGCTGACCTCCGTGTCGCAGCTGACCGGCGGCGTGCGGCCCTGGTGATCTCACAGAGCAAAGAGGAATGTCAATGACGACGATTTATCTCATTCGCCACGCCCAGGCGGAGGGCAATCTGTACCGCCGCTGCCACGGCTGGTATGACGGGCAGATCACCGAAACGGGCAAGCGGCAGATTCCCCGGCTGGAGGCCCGGTTTGCGGATATCCCCATCGACGCGGTGTACTCCAGCGACCTGACCCGCACCATGGAGACGGCGGGGGCCATCTACCGGCCCAAGGGCCTCCCCCTGCGGATCGACCCCGACCTGCGGGAGATCCGCGGCGGCTGCTGGGAGGATCACACCTGGGGGGAGTGGCTCCATCGGGACCAGGAAAACCTGGCGGCCTTTCTGAACTACGACCCCAGCTGGTCCGCCCCCGGGAGCGAGACCTTCCCCGCCGTGCGGGAGCGGATGGACCGCGCCATCCGCCGCATCGCCGCCGCCCATCCGGGGCAGACGGCGGCGGTGGTATCCCACGGCAGCGCCATCCGGACCGCCCTGAGCGGCTGGCTGGGCTGCCCGGCGGGTGCGGGCGGCCCCCTGAAACTGGGGGACAACACCTCCGTGACCAGACTTGAGGTGGAGGGCGGCAGGGTCAACCTGGTCTACTGCAACGACAACAGCCACCTGGGAGATCTGGCCTTCGCCTATAACAGCATCGGCAGTTCCGGCGATCCGCTCACCAACATGGTGGCCAACTCTGTGTATTTTGAACCGCTCACCTTCCCCGCCGGCCGGGAGACCTATCTGACCGCGCGGCGCGACGGCTGGATGGCCAGCCACGGGACCATGGAGGGGTTCGACGGCGAGGGGTTCCTGCGCGTGGCGGAGCGCAACAGCGCCCGCGACCGGGACAGCATCCTGCTGGCCATGCTGGACGGCAGACCCATCGGCGTGCTCCAGATGGACTTTGACGCGGAGGCGGAGCGATCCGTGGGCCGGGTGCCCTTCCTGTACCTGATGCCGGGGAACCGGGCAAAGGGTCTGGGCGCCCAGCTGCTGGGGGAGGCGGTGTCCGCCTACCGCAGGCTGGGGCGCAAGGTCCTCCGCCTGCGGTGCGCGCCGGAAAATGACCATGCCCAAAAGTTCTATCTGTCCCACGGCTTCCGCAAGGTGGGCGAGGAGCCGGGCGGCTCCGGCCATCTGGACACCATGGAAAAGTACATCGGCCTGAACAAATCAAAACCACCGGTTGAACCGGTGGTTTGAACAGACCCTATAAGGGCCTATCTCCTGTGGTAGCCCCCTGAAGGGGGCACTGAAAAAGAGCATCAATCACACTTTTTGCACTGCAAGTCCCCTGCTCGGGGACTATATTCTCTGATTCTCACCCTTTTGTTGTCCCCTGTGCTTTTCAAGAACCCGCCGCACTTTCTTGTAATGCGGCGGGTTCTTGGCTTTCGCTAAAGCATTTTTATCGACCCCCAGTTGAACTGGGGGTTTATTGACGCTAAAGCGCCAATAAGGGCAAAAAAGGAGACCGGGATCCCCGGCCTCCTTTTTGCGCGTTTGGGTCAGTCTGCTTACCGGCCGGTGACGGCGCTGCCCGCCGCGTCGCCGGCATTCCGGGCGGCGTTACCGATGCCCCGGGCCGCGCTGCCGATCCCGTTGTCGATGCCGCGGACCATGTCGCCCGCGGCCCTGCCCACGTCGTCCATGATGATGCCAGCGCCGCTGTTGGGGCCGCCGGCGTTGTTGGCGATACCGCCGTTGTTGGCGGTGCTGCCGTTATTGGCGGCGCCGCCGTTGTCAACGATGCGGCCCTCGTCGTCGATGCCGCCGTGGACCCGGTCATAGGCGCGGGCCTGGGCGTCGCTCTCAGGCTTGCCGTCGTTGTCCACGTCGTTGGTCCCGCCGGCGCCGCCGCCGTCCTCGGCGTCGTTCACATCAGGGGTGGGACGGGCGCTCTCCCGGCTGTCCCCGTTGCCGATCCCCGCGCTTCCGCGGGCCGGATCGTCCGAGTTGACAGCGGAGCCGCCGCCCCCGTTCATGCCGGCGGAGTTCACGGGCCGGTCGGCGGCGCAGCCCGTCAGGGCCAGGGCCAGCGTCAGGGCCGCCGCCCATGCGATCACGCTCTTTTTCATGGTTCTGCCTCCTTTGGGGCCTTTCTCAAGGCTTTGCCCTCGTTTGATTCACTTTCCCCGCCATACAGTATGCACCGGTCCGATCGAATTATCGTTAGCAATCATTTCAATTTGACCGCGCGTCCGGCGGGTATAAATCCCGCGGTTTCGGGCAAGGTGGATTTAAAACTCTCATTTTGGAGGCGCTTATGGAATCGATATGGCGGCAGACCTGCGACATCGCGCCCCGGCCGGGGCTGGAACAGGATATCGAACTCGATACGGCGGTCATCGGCGGGGGGATGGCGGGCATTTTGACCGCCGACGCGCTGCAAAGAGCGGGAAAACGGGTGGCGGTGCTGGAGGCGGACCGCATCGCCGGCGGCCAGACCCAGAACACCACCGCCAAGATCACCTCCCAGCACGGGATGATCTATCAAAAGCTGATCCGCTCCTTTGGCGAGGCGCGGGCCAGACAGTACGCTCAGGCCAATCAGAAGGCGGTGACCGCCTTTCGGGAACTGATCGAAGCCCGGCAGATCGACTGCGATTTCGAGCCCCGGGACGCGTATCTGTACGGGGACGATCTGCCCACCCTCGCCGCCGAGGCGGAGGCCGCCGCCCGCCTCGGCCTGCCCGCGGAGCTGACCGCCCGCGCCTCCCTGCCCTTCCCCTGCGCCGGGGCGGTGCGGTTCCGGGAACAGGCCCAGTTCCACCCTCTGAAATTTTTGAAGGCGCTGGCGGAGGATCTCACCGTCTATGAGCACACCCCGGTCAGGGTGGCGGAGGGGGATATCCTCAAGGCGGGCGGCCATACCGTGCGTGCAAAACACATCGTGTTCGCCTGCCACTATCCCTTCATCAACTTCCCCGGCCTCTATTTTGCCCGGATGTACCAGGAGCGATCCTATGTGCTCGCCCTGGAAAACGCTCCGGCGGTGGACGGGATGTTTCTGGGCGCGGATGGGCGCGGATATTCCCTCCGCGCCTGGAACGGGTTCCTGCTCTTTGGCGGCGAGGGACACCGCACCGGGGAAAACAGGGACGGAGGGCGCTATGACGCCCTCCGCCGCAAGGCTGTGGAATTGTTCCCCAACTGCCGGGAGGCGGCCTTCTGGTCGGCCCAGGACTGCATTCCCGCCGACGGGGTCCCCTATATCGGGATATATTCCTCTTCCCGGCCCAACTGGTATGTGGCCACCGGCTTTCAGAAGTGGGGGATGACCTCCTCCATGGCGGCCGCCAGGCTGATCTCCGACATGATCTGCGGACGGGAGAATCCTTACGCCGCCGTCTTCTCCCCCACCCGCTTCAATGAGACCGCCGCGGGCGGCGTCCTCAGAGAGGGCGGCCGCTCGGTGAGGGGACTGTCCAGGCTCTATTTGCAGGTCCCCGCCGGAACAGCGGATCAACTGCTCCCCGGCCACGGGGGGATCGTCTTCCTGGGCGGGAGAAAGGTGGGCGTCTACAAGGAGCCGGACGGCGCGCTCCACGTCGTGGACCCGCGCTGTCCTCACCTGGGCTGCCAGGTGGAATGGAACCCGGACGATCGCACCTGGGACTGCCCCTGCCACGGCTCCCGGTTCGATCGTGACGGCAGCCTGATCTCCGGCCCCGCCCAGACCGGCCTCAGAGGATGATGCAGATGAGCCCGCCGGACCCCTCGTTGATGATGCGCTCGAGGGTGTCCCTCAGCTTTTCTCTGGCGTCCTCCGGCATCCGCTTCAGCTTGCCGTTCAGGTCCTCCCCCACCAGCTCGTGGAAGGAACGGCCGAAGATGTTGGAGTCCCAGATCTTTCCGGTGTCCCCCTCGAACTGCCGCAGCAGATAGTCCACCATCTCCTCCGACTGCTTTTCGGTGCCCATGATGGGGGACATCTCGGTCCGGATGTCCGCCCGGAGCATATGGACGGACGGGGCGGAGGCCCGCAGGCGGACCCCGTACTTCCCCCCCTGCTTGACGATCTCCGGCTCCTCCAGCGTCATCTCCGCTGGATCGGGCATGACGATGCCGTAACCGGTGGCCTCCATCTGCGCAAGGGCCCCCTCCACCTTCTGGTATTTCCGCTTCATGGCGGCCATCTGGGTCAGCTGGTCGATGAGGTCCCCGTCGTCCTTGATGTCCAGGCCGCACCGCTCGGACACGGTGGAGTAGAACAGGCTCCTGGGCAGGTCCAGCTCCACCGTCACCACGCCGCTGCCCATATCCATCCGGGCCAGGGCGGCGGAGCCGATCTCCTCCCGGCCCGCCATGGCCTGCACCGCCCTCTCCGCGTCCCGCAGGCGCTCCAGCCCCTCCGTCTCCTGCCGGAGCATGGCGTACAGCCCGCTCTTGATGGGGTGGTCCATGGGCAGCACATCCACCCAGGGCGGCAGGAACACGTCCATCTCCTTCATGGGGAACTCGTGGAGGACCCCCCGGATGATGTCGGTCACCGCGCCCTCGTCCAGGGTGAGACAGTTGACGGCCAGGCAGGTCACGTCGTACCGCTCGGCGATGTCCGCCTGGAGGGTCTGGGCCCGCTCCCCATAGGGCTGGGCGGAGTTCAGCAGCACCAGGAAGGGCTTGCCCAGGCTCTTCAGTTCGCCGATCACCCGCTCCTCTGCCTCCAGGTAGTCCTCCCGGGGGATGTCGGTGACGGTGCCGTCGGTGGTGACCACGATCCCGATGGTGGAGTGGTCGGTGATGACCTTCTCGGTGCCGTACTCCGCCGCCTGTCCCATGGGGATCTCGTGGTCGAACCAGGGGGTGCGCACCATGCGGGGCAGCTCCCCGTCCATCTGGCCCAGGGCGCCGGGGACCATGTACCCCACGCAGTCGATGAGCCGCACGGAGAACACCCCGCCGTCCTCCATGGCCATCTCCACCGCGTCCTCCGGGACGAATTTGGGTTCGGCGGTCATCACCACCCGGCCGGAGCCGCTCTGGGGCAGCTCGTCCCTGGCCCGGTCCCGGACGTACTCATTTTCGATGCGGGGCAGCACCATGGTCTCCATGAACCGCTTGATGAAGGTGGACTTCCCCGTGCGGACCGGCCCCACCACACCGATATAGATGTCGCCCTGGGTGCGCTGGGCGATATCCTCATACAGTTTATTTTCCAAGTGATTACCCTCCTTGCCCGTACTTGTTCCATATGTATGGGGATAAGCCCTCGAATATGACAACAGGGCGGCACGGATTTGTCCGTGCCGCCCTTCAGCGCCTATCTCTTTGTGGGGATGAGCAGCAGCGCGCCCGTCGCGCCCTCCTCCGAGGGCAGATCGTTGGCCGCGCGGATATCCGCCACGGTGGACCCGCAGGCTTTTGCCACGTCCCAGAGGGTCTCCCCCTCCCCCATGCGGCGGATCACCACGGAGGGCCGCCGAATATCCGCGGGGGCGGTCCCCTCCCGCAGCTCGGACACCGCCCACACCTGCTCCGCGCTCACCGCGTTGAAGGCGAACTCCGCCTCGCACCGCACCTCGATCCCGCCGGTGACAGGCACCGCCGTGGCCTCCCCCACCGTTCTGCACCGGCAGGCGCACTCCGCCCCCTCGGGCAGCTCCACCCGGCTCACGATGGGGACGGTCACCGCCCCCGCGCAGAGCGCGTCGTCCTCGCTGAGATACAGCACCGACACCTCCGCCTGGGCGGTGTACTCCATGCCGCCCTCCACCGGCTCGCCCGCCACGGAGGACACCGCCGCGGCGCAGTCCAGCACCTGTTTGGCGGGAACGTCGGACTGGCACAGCTTCCTTCCCATCTCCCGGCGGGCGGTCCGCTCCGCCATGGCGCAGAGGGTCACGGGAGTCCGCTCCACGTCCACGCTCTCCCCCACGCCGTAGGCGTCCGCCAGAACGGTCACCGGCCGGAGGGTCCACAGCACCGCCTGGATCTGCGCCTCCAGGGCCACCTCCAGTTCCCCGCCGGCGAGCCGGCAGTCGGCGGACCTGAGGGCCACCGACACCTCCGGCTCGGCGTCCTCGGCCGCGTCCCCCAGGTCTACGATCTGGGAGTAGTGCAGCTCGAAACGGGCGGGGACCAGCTGTCCGCCGCCCCGGTACAGGGCGGTGAGCTCCACATCCCCCTTCAGCACCAGCTTTTTGCCGATCAGTTTCGCGTCCACCGGGCCTGTCTCCGCCCGGCTGTACAGCAGCTCCTCCATCTCCGGCCTGGAGGCCGGGGGCCGGAGCACGTCGGAAAAGGCGAAGGTCTTCTCCCGCACCGCCGGGATGCGCCAGAATTTCCGGGGGACGAGCCGCTTTTCCAGGTGCTCCCCCGCGGCGTCACAGGCGATCTCCTGGACGCCCTCCTCATAGGCCGCCGCCCACACCGAGAGCTGACACCGGGTCAGCAGCTTCCGGGGGTTGACGGTGCGGGAATCGGCGGAGGTCAGGGTGACCTCCGCCAGCACCGGGTCGCCGGAGCGGAGCCTGGGGTCGTCCCGGCTGCACTGGAAGGGAAGGGATACCTCCAGGGGCCGGGGGGCGTCCTCCCCCTCCGGGAGATAGAGCACTGTCACCCTGGCCTCCCCGGTGAGGCGGAGCGCTCCCTCCCCCAGTTCGCAGTCCCTCACCCGGGCGGCGCCCCAGGCGCACACGATGCGCTCCACATCGGGCATTGCGTCGGGCACGATGCTCTCCAGGGTCTCCTCCTGGGTAAACATGGTATGATAGATGGGCCGGTAGCCCTCCAGGGTGACCCGCTGCAGTTCCATATCCATAAGCTGTCCACTCCTCGTACAGATTTCTATGACGATTGTATGAGCGGAACGGCCCGGATATGCCTTGGCCTACTTCTCCCCGTCCATGTGGAACAGCCTGCGCAGCAGCCCGCAGATCATCTTCGGGAATCTCACCACCACGATCCGCATGAAAACAGCCCCCTTTCTCATGGCTTTACTCCAGCATATGAGAAAGAGGGCTGTCCGGTGATTATTTTTTTGTCTCCCAGGGCTCTGCCGCCCCCGCCTGCTCATAGAGGCGGACATAGCTCTTGTGGCGGCCGGGGGAGATCTCCCCCGCCCCGACGGCCTCCCGGACGGCGCAGCCCCGCTCCTTTACGTGGGCGCAGCCCTGGAACCGGCAACGGTCCAGATAAGGGCGGAACTCCCGGAAGGCGGCGGCCAACTCCCCCCTGGGGATGGGCTCGGCCTGGTCCGTGTCGAAGGAGGAGAAGCCCGGCGTGTCGGCCACCAGGCCGTCCCCCACGGGGAACAGCTCCACATGGCGGGTGGTGTGGCGGCCCCGGCCCAGCTTTTCGCTGATCTCCCCCGTCCGCAGGGCGAACCCCGGCTGGATGGCGTTGAGGATGCTGGACTTGCCCACGCCGGTGTTCCCCGTAAAGGCGGACACCTTCCCGGCAAGGGCGGCGGCAAGCTCCGGGATCCCCTCGCCGGTCCCGGCGCTGACCTTCAGGGTGGTGAATCCGGCGGCGCGGTAGAGCTCAACAAGTTCCTCCGCCTGAGCCAGGTCCCATTTGTTGAAGCAGATGACCGGCTCACAGCCCTTCCACTCCGCCACCGCCGCCATGCGGTCGATGAGGAACGGGTCGGTCACCGGAACGGCGGCGGAGGCCACGATCACCAGCTGGTCGATGTTGGCCACCATGGGCCGCCGGAACTGGTTCTTCCGGGGCAGGATGGCGTCCACCATGCCGGTCCCGTCCGGCAGGACGGTGATCTCCACCCGGTCCCCCACCAGGGGGGCGATCTTCTGGTGGCGGAGCTTTCCCCGCCCCCGGCAGGGGATGGGCCGGTCCTCCCCGGCATCCACGTAGTAAAACCCGCTGAGCGCTTTGACGATCCGCCCTGTCATATCACTGGCCGTCCCCGCCGTCGGGGGATTCGCTGGGGGGCGCCTCGGTGGGAGGCGCCTCAGTGGGGGGCGCCTCGGTGGGCGGGGCCTCGGTGGGCGTCTCCGTGGGCGGCACGGTGGGCGTCTCCGTGGGCGGCGGCGTCGGCGTGGGGGTGGGCGTGGGCGCCTCAGTGGGCTCGGGCCCGGTGGACACCCACAAAACGATCCCGTCGCCCTTGTACGCCTGCTCGCCGGGCTGGAGGCTTTGCCAGGACACTGTTCCGGCCGCGTATTCATTGCTGGCGTACTGCTTGACCTCGGTCACCACCAGGCCCATATCCTTGATCTGCCGCTCGGCCTCTGAAAGGCTCATCCCCACCCATCGGATCACAGACACGGGAACGCGCTCGGGGCCCTGGCTGACCACCAGGGTGACGGTCTGGCCCTCCTCCAGGACGACTCCCTCCTCCGGGTCGGAGGAGATCACATAGTCCTGGGTGATATCCTGGGAATAATCCTGCTCGATCCGCACCTCCAGGCCCATGTCCCTTAGGGTCTGCTCGGCCCGGCGGTACTCCTGGTTGATCACGTAGGGCATTTTCAGCTCGTCCTTGCCGCTGCTGACGTTCACCCGGATGGTGCGGTCCCTGTCGCGGACCTTTTCGCCCGCCTCGGGGGACTGGTTGCAAATCTGCCCCTCCTCGTACTCGGCGCTGTAGGTCTCGCTGCCCACCTCAAAGGTGAAGCCGTCCAGCAGATTGGGGTCGTTCTCCAGCTCCTCCAGAGTATGGCCAAGCAGGCTGGGCACGGTATACTCCTCCGAGGCGCCGGGGTTGACAAGGGGGCTGATGAACACGTTCCACACGAAGATGCCCATGCCCACGATGAAGATGATGATGGCGGCCACCGCGATCACCGGGGCGGCCGCGGCCAGTCTCCCGCCCCGCTCGTCCTCGTCGTCGTACTCCTCCTCCGGTTCCTCCCGGCGGCGCTCCCGGCGCTGCTCATACCGGTCGTCGTACCGGTCGTCATAACGGTCCTCATAGCGGCTGTCGTAGCGGTCCCGGGCGGGCGTCTGCTCCCTGCCCCGCTGGACCGGAGGATCCCCAATGCCCTTGGCGGTGGGCATCACCATGGTCGGTTCGTCCAGGACCTCCTCCCGGGGAGGCAGGGGGGCGGCCATGTCAGGGTTCTTGCGGAACTCCACCAGGTCGTCCAGCATGGCCTCGGCGGAGGGATAGCGCTGGTTCAGATCAGGGGCCATGGCCCGCATGGTGATAGCCTCCAGGGCCTCGGGGATGTCGGGGTTCAGGTCGCGGGGCTGGATGGGGATGGAGCTGATGTGCTGGATGGCCACGTTCACCGGGTTCTCGCCCTCAAAGGGGAGGCGGCCGGTGAGCATCTCATAGAGCACCACGCCGGCGGAGTAGACGTCGGTGCGGCAGTCCACATGGCTGCCCTTTGCCTGCTCCGGGGAGATATAGTGGACCGAGCCGATGGCCTCGGCGGTCATGGTGTGCTGGCTGGCGCTGGCGATGCGGGCGATGCCGAAGTCGGTGACCTTCACGCTGCCGTCCCGCAGGATGAGGATGTTCTGGGGCTTGATATCCCGGTGGATGATGCCGCGGCTGTGGGCGTGGTCCAGCGCCCGGAGGATCTGGGTGATGAAATGGAGGGCCTCCCGCCAGTTCAGGGGGGTGCCGCGCTTGCGCATATACTGCTTTAGGGTCATGCCGTCGATGAGCTCCATGACGATGTAGTCCAGCCCGTCGGACCGGCTCACGTCGTACACCGAGACGATGTTGATGTGAGACAGCATCGCGACCGCCTGGGACTCGTCGTGGAAGCGGCGGCGGAAGTCGGCGTCGCTGGCCAGCTCCGGCTTCAGGATCTTCACCGCCACCAGCCGGTTCAGCCGGTGGTCCCTGGCCTTGTAGACCACCGCCATGCCGCCGTTGCCGACGCGCTCCAATATCTCATACCGGTTATCGAGCATTTTACCTATGTACTGATCCATAGCGTAAATCCTCCTCGTCAAATCTCAGCCAGGACGGCAGTGACATTGTCCGGCGCACCCTGTTCAAGGGTCAGTTCCACCAGGGCGCGGACGGCCTCCACCGGGTCCTCCTCCCTACCTGAGCAGGCGGCCAGCACGCTGTCCTCCAGCACGTTGGTCAGTCCGTCCGAACAAAGCAGCAGCCGGTCCCCGGGCCGGAGGGACACCCGGCGCAGGTCGCACTCCACCTCGCTGTCCACACCCACCGCCCGGGTGATGTAGTTCCGCTGGGGATGGCGGCGGGCCTCCTCGGGGGTGATGTCCCCCCGGAGGACCAGCATATGGACGTAGGAGTGGTCCTCAGTCACCTGGCGGGCCGCCCCTCCGGAGATGTGATAGCACCGGCTGTCCCCCACGTTGACGATGCAGGCTGACCCGGGCACCACAAGGGCGCCCACCAGCGTGGTGCCCATGCCCTGGCAGTCCGGGTTGCTCCCGGCCATATCGTAGACCTGCCGGTTGGCCTCGGCGCAGGCCCTGCCCAGCAGGCTCAGCCGCTCCTCCTCGTCCCGGGGCACCCCGTCGGCGCAGGCCCGCTCCACCGCGGCGGAGAACGCCTCCACCGCCACCGCGCTGGCCACGCTGCCGGCCTGGGCGCCGCCCATGCCATCACACACCACCAGGACCGCGGCATCGTCCCCCAGTTCCCGGAAGGCATAGCTGTCCTGATTGTCCCGGCGCACGCATCCCACGTCGGTCATACCGCATAACTTCATACCGATCCCCTCCTATCCTCCATCTGCCGCCGCCGAAGCTGGCCGCAGGAGGCGTCGATGTCGCCGCCCAGCTTCCGTCGTACCGTGGCGGTGACGCCATGGCGCTCCAGCCGCTGCTGGAACTCCCTCACCCGCCGGCTGGGCTTCAGCGGGGATTCGTCGATATCGTTCAGCGGGATCAGGTTCACATGGGCGGGCTGGCCCTTCAGCAGGGCCGCCAGCCGGTCCGCCTGTTCGTCGCTGTCGTTGACGCCGTCGATCATGGCGTATTCGTAGGAGATCCGCCGCCCGGTGGCCTCGAAATACCGGCGGCAGGTCTCCATCAGCGTCTCCACCCCCACTGCGCGGTTCACCGGCATCAGCCGGGAGCGGGTCTCGTCGTCGGGGGCGTGGAGGGATACGCTGAGTGTCAATTGTAACCCAAGAGAGGCAAGTTTGTCAATTCTCTTGACAAGTCCGCAGGTGGACAGGGAGATATGCCGCATACCAATGTTCAGCCCGTCCGGGCGGTTGACCAGCGTCAGGAACCGCAGCACGTTGTCAAAGTTGTCCAGCGGCTCGCCGATGCCCATCATCACGATGTTGGACACCTTCTCCCCGCTGTCCTTCTGGGTGAAAATGATCTGATCCAGGATCTCCCCCGCCGTCAGGTCCCGCACCTTGCCGCCCAGGGTGGAGGCGCAGAACACGCAGCCCATGTTGCACCCCGCCTGGCAGGACACGCACACAGTATTCCCATGATGATAGCACATCAAAACGGTCTCCACACAGTTTCCGTCCCAGAGCCGCCAGAGGTATTTGACGGTGCCGTCGATTCTGGACACCTGCCTGCGCTCGATCTGAGGGGCAAACAGGCGGCAGTCCTTTGACAGCTTCTCCCGCAGGTCCTTGGGTAGGTTGGTCATCTCGTCGAAGGACTCCGCGCCCTCGGTCAGCCAGCGGAACACCTGCTTCGCCCGGAACGCGGGCTGGCCCAGCTCCTTGAACCAGGCGGCCAGTTCCTCCGGCGTCATGGATCTGATATCGGTCAAAGGGGCTCACCCTCTCTTTCCAAGTCTGGCCGCAAAGAAGCCGTCGGTATGGTGGATATGGGGCCAGAAGGTCATCCTGCCGGGCTGTTCCCCGAAACGGGGCAGCGTAAAGGGCTCCAAAATAAAGTCGGAATGGTCCGCCAGAAAACCGTCCACCACGCCCTCGTTCTCCCGCTCCAGCAGGGTGCAGGTGGAGTAGACCAGCATCCCGCCGGGCCGGACATACCGGGCACAGTTGTCCAGGATGGCCCGCTGGAGGGCGGGCAGCCGCTCCATGGGCTCCGGGTCCTTGTAGCGGATGTCCGGCTTCTTGCGGATGACCCCCAGACCGGAGCAGGGCACGTCGGTGATCACCGCGTCGAAGCCGCCCTCCCACTCCGGGCGAAACTCCGCGGCGCTCTGGAGGGTGGGGACCATGACAGACAGGCCCAGCCTGTCCCGGCCGGCGGACAGCAGTTTGATCTTGTGGGGGTGGATGTCGCAGGAGACGATCTCTCCCCTGTTCCCCATGTCGATGGCGGCGGCGAAGGACTTGCCGCCGGGGGCGGCGCAGGCGTCCAGCACCCGCATCCCGGGCTTTAAACCTACGGCGGTCACCGCCAGGCGGGCGGCCGGGTCCTGGATGTAAAACAGGCCCTCCCGATAAGCCGACAGCCGCTCCAGGTCGCCGGAGTTTTTCAGGATCAGACAGTCCGGCAGCCAGGGATGGGGCTCCGCCTCCACGCCGTCGGCGGCCAGGGCGGAGGCGGTCTCCGCCGGCGTGGCCCGCATGGTGTTCACCTGGGCGGCGATGGGGGGCCGCTCGTTATCGGCCGCCAGCAGCCGCTCCGCGTCCTCCTCCCCCAGGCGGGTGAGGAACGCCTCCGTCAGCCACCGGGGATGGCTGTATCTCAGCGACAAGGTCTCCACCTTGTCAGCGCCCGCAGGCTCCGGCAATTCCCCGGCCCGCAGCATAGCTCGGAGCACTCCGTTGACCATTCCCGCCGCGCCGGGGTTTTTGCAGCGCCGCCGGGTCAGCTCCACCGCCTCATTGACGGCGGCGCTGGCGGGGATCTTATCCAGGAACAGGATCTGATAGGCGGCGACGCGGAGATTACAGAGCACATCGACCTCCAACTGGTCCAGCTTCATCCTGCAGAACCGGGCCAGATGCCAGTCCAGCAGCATCCGGTTCTGGAGGACGCCGAAGCACAGCCGCGTGGCCAGGGCGGCCTCCCGGCGGTCCAGGCCGCCCTCCCGGAGGGTCTTTTTCAAAAAGCCGTCCGACCAGGCGCCCTGCCGCTCACAGGCGGCCAGGGTGAGGGCCGCCGCCTCCCGGGCGGACATGGGGCGCTTTTCGCTCATAGCGGCCCCTTCACCGGGTGGCCCATGAGGAAGGCGGCGGCGGCCATGGGCTTTTTCCCGTCGGGCTGCAATTCCAGGATCTCAAGGATATTGCCGTCCCCGCAGACGATCTTCAGGCCTTTTTTGTCGGCCTGGGCCACCGTCCCGGCGGGTCCGCGGCCGGTCTCCCCCGTCAATCTGGTACGCAGGATCTTGCAGCGGACGCCGTCCAGTTCCGCCGCGGCCGCCGGCCAGGGATACAGCCCCCTCACCTGGTCGTGGATGTGCCGGACGGTCTGTCCCCAGTCGATGGGGGACAGCTCCCTGGACAGCATGGGGGCGTAGCAGGACGCCCCGTCGTCCTGGGGGACGGGTTTGACCGCCCCGGCAGAAATGGCATCCACCGTTTTGACCAGCAGCTCCGCCCCCAGCTCCGCCAGACGGGTGGTGAGTTCCTGGGCGTTCTCGTCGATCCCGATGGCGGTCTCCCCCTGGGTCAGGATGTCGCCGGTGTCCAGCCCCTCGGCCATATACATGATGGTGACGCCGGTCCTGTCCTCTCCGTTCAGGATGGCCCAGTTGATGGGGGCGGCCCCCCGGTACTTAGGCAGCAGAGACGAGTGGACGTTGACGCAGCCGAATTTGGGCAGCGCCAAAATGTCCGGCGGCAGGATCTTGCCGTAGGCCGCCACCGCGATCAGCTCCGGGGAGAGCTCTCTCAGGACGGACAGCGCCTCCCCGTCCCGCAGTTTGGCGGGCTGATAAACGGGGATATTTGCCGACAGGGCGTATTCCTTTACAGGGCATAGCTGGAGCCTGTTCTGATGCCGCCCCACCGGCTTGTCCGGCTGGGTGAACACGCCGGCAACGTCGTGTCCGGCCTCCACCAGCGCCCGCAGGGAGGGCACCGCGAACTCCGGGGTGCCCATGAACACGACCCTCATGCGTCGGCCTCCGGCTCTTCCTTTGCGTCTTTCTCCTGATGGGCGGCCCGGTAGGCGTCCATCTCCTCGGGGGTGTAGAGCCGGTCCGTGTGCTCCACGAACAGGTGGCCATCCAGGTGCTCCAGTTCGTGGCAGAAGCACCGGGCCACGATCTCCTCGCCGGTGGCCTCGAACCAGCTGCCGTCCCGGTCCTGGGCGCGGACGGTGACCTTGTAAGGCCGGGTGACGATCCCGTACTGGCCGGGGACGCTGAGGCAGCCCTCAAAGTCGGTCTGCTCCCCCTCCTGGGCCACGATCTCCGGGTTGACCAGCTCCAGGATGTGCTCGTTCCCCTCCTCCATCACGTCCATGACCACCACCACCCGGCGGAGGATGCCC
>CANRFU010000009.1 GCA_947629975.1 uncultured Oscillospiraceae bacterium
GCAAGGGTTGACGAAAAGAGAAGATTGGCAAAATTGGAGTTGCGAACCGCGCGGGCAATCAAAAATTCTCGCCAAGAAACATGGTAAAAAGTTCAAAAAACGTGAGATGTGAACCGAGTACCAGCAAATGAGTTACAGGCCAAAAGCAAAGGGGGCTAGAACCGAACCGCTTGCGCTGCCACCGGGTGGTAGACCGCTTCGGCGGCACCAAGGCCGCCTTCGACACCTATGCGCCGGGCACCCAGCGGGTTCTGCTGGAGGCGGAAGGGGTGACTTTCCGGTTGGACGGAACGGTAGATTTGGAACCGTGTCGGTGGGAACCGGCGGGGTGAATGTGAAACGCTGGGGACGTTCGCCAGACAGTTTGAAACGTTAAGGAGATAAAAACATGGCAATAATTCATGGTACGGCGATGGGTGGAAAGGGCGCGCTATCCGGCGTCTCTGTTGAGATCAAGAACGAACGATTCGAGACGATATATGCAGCAATCAGTGATGAAGCCGGATATTTTTCCCTCTCCGTTCCGGATGGGATATACCCTTTTCTGACCGCCGTCCGGGAGTACGGGGACCACTATCTCGAATACTGGGCGCAGAACATCCCGGTGCAGGGAGAATTGACGCTTAACGTATGTATTGACACTGTGGAGGTCTATGGGCTGCACGCTTTTCATGTAAAAGGGGCGGCAAACGCTCTGACGGTCTATTTTCGTCCCATGAGCCTGGAAAAGTTTAAATCCGGCGCTCACGACATCGCGCCTGAACTCGACAAGCGTGGTATTACGGTCCTTGTCGACGGACAGCAGAGCGTAATTTATGCTCTCAACCGGGTGCAGGAATATTCAGGTGAAGAGGTCGGCCTGTTAACCGCCTATCTGCTCCAGGTTTCTGTCCCGGAGGACGCCGACGATTGGAAACGGGTAGACATCATGGTTAACGATGGTGACGGGCGGTTTGGCTGCGCCACACTGTTTCGGTGAACGACAGACTTTTCCATGCAGGGGCGCATAATGTCCGCCAAATTTTTGAAGGCAACTGCTTATTCTTCCACTTGGGCCAGTCCATCCAGCGCTTCGCGGTCCAGCACCGCGACCGTCCGATAGCGTAAGGCGACGATCCCCTCCGCCGCCATCTGCCCCAGCACCCGGCTCACCGTCACCCGAGACAGGCCCACCGCCTGCCCCAAAGACTCGTGGGTGCAGCGGATGACCCCGTCTCCGGCCGCGGGCTGATCCAGCAGCCACCGGGCCACCCGCCTGGGGGCGGGGAGGGAGGAGCGGTCCACATGGTCTGACAGGATGCGGACCGTCCTGGCCAGATATTGGAGCATGGGCAGGGCCAGCTCCGGGTGGCGCTGGAAGGCGGCGTCCAGCTGCCGCCGGTCGATGGGGAGGATCATACAGTCCTCCAGGGCCATGGCGGAGGTGACCCGGGGGCAGCCGTCGAAGAAAGAGGCCTCGCCCATGAGGTCGCCGCTCCGGTGGATGGTGAGCACCCGTTCCTCGCCGTCTCCCGTGCTGATGAAGCTGCGCACCGAGCCGGAGATCAGATAGTAGAACCGCTCCGGTTTTGTCCCCTGCAAGTAGACCATCTGGCCCGTCTGATACCGCCGGGGAGCGCGGCCCTCGGCCAGGGCATCCCATATCGCCATAGATTAAAGCACCTCACTTTCTCTGAGATTGTATCACACTTTACATTCTTTCCGCAACCCTTCTGTCATACTGAGTTCAGATACTTGAAACAAGGAGGAGTATTTCCATGGGAATGACCATGACCCAGAAGATCCTGGCACGGTCCGCAGGACTGGAGTCCGTGGAGGCCGGCCAGCTCATCGAGGGCAGGCTGGACCTGGTGCTGGGCAACGACATCACCACCCCTGTGGCCATCACGGAGTTCAACAAGGCGGGGCTGTCCTCGGTGTTCGACCGGGACAGGATCGCCATCGTGCTGGACCACTCCACCCCCTGCAAGGACATCAAGTCCGCCCAGCTGTGCGCCGCCTGCCGGGACTTCGCCAAAGCCCACCAGATCACCCACTTCTACGACGTGGGCCGGATGGGCGTTGAGCACGCTCTCCTGCCCGAGCAGGGCCTCACCGCCCCCGGCGAGGTCATCATCGGCGCCGACTCCCACACCTGCACCTACGGCGCTCTCGGAGCCTTCTCCACCGGCGTGGGCTCCACCGATATGGCCGCCGGCATGGCCACCGGCATGGCCTGGTTCAAGGTGCCCTCCGCCATCAAGGTGAACCTGACCGGCAGGCTGAACAAATACGTCAGCGGCAAGGACGTGGTGCTCCACCTGATCGGCATGATCGGGGTGGACGGGGCGTTGTACCAGTCCCTGGAGTTCTGCGGTGACGGCGTGGCCGCGCTGGAGATGGACGACCGGTTCACCATCTGCAACATGGCCATCGAGGCCGGGGCCAAGAACGGCATCTTCCCGGTGGACGCCAAGACCGAGGAATACTTAAATGGCAGGGTGGACCGCCCCTGGACGGCCTTTGAGGCCGACCCTGACGCGATCTACACCCGGGAGGTCACCATCGACCTGGACACCCTCCGGCCCACGGTGGCCCTGCCCCATCTGCCCGGAAACACCAAAACGGTGGACGAGGCGGCGGGTATGCCCGTCCAGCAGGTGGTCATCGGCTCCTGCACCAACGGGCGGCTGAAGGACCTGCGGGAGGCCGCCGCCATCCTCCGGGGCAAAAAGGTGGCGGACGGCGTGCGGTGCATCGTCATCCCCGCCACCCAGCAGATCTACCTGGACGCCATGGCCGAGGGGCTCATCGCCGACTTCATCCAGGCCGGCGCGGCGGTGTCGACGCCTACCTGCGGGCCCTGTCTGGGCGGCCACATGGGCGTGCTCAGCGACAACGAATGGGCCGTGTCCACCACCAACCGGAACTTCGTGGGCCGGATGGGCCCCACCAACTCCATGATCATCCTGGCCAGCCCCGCCGTGGCGGCGGCCACGGCCCTCACCGGGGTCATCACCGACCCGGCCACTGTCTGACGGAGGTGTAAAGGAATGAAGATTTACAAGTACGGCGACAACGTGGATACCGACGTCATCATCCCTGCCCGCTATCTGAACGCCCCCGACGAAAAGTCCCTGGCCTCCCACTGCATGGAGGACATCGACGCCAGCTTCGCCACCACCGTGGAGGCGGGGGACATCGTGGTGGGGGGCAGCAACTTCGGCTGCGGCTCCTCCCGGGAGCACGCGCCCTTGGCCATCAAGGCCTGCGGTGTGAAATGCGTCATCGCCAAGAGCTTTGCACGCATCTTCTACCGCAACGCCATCAATATCGGCTTCCCCATCATGGAGTGCCCCGAGGCGGTAGACGGCATCAGCGCCGGGGATCAGGTGTCGGTGGACTTCAACACCGGCGTCATCGTCAACGAGACTACCGGACAGAAGTTCCAGGCGGCCCCCTTCCCGGAGTTCGTCAACGTGATCATCGAAAACGGCGGGCTGCTGAAATCTTTGAAGGCGAGAGGTGTCGCGAAATGAACTACAAGATCGCGCTGATCCGGGGAGACGGCATCGGCCCCGAGATCGTGAATGAGGCCGTAAAAATCATCGACCGGGTGGGGGAGAAGTTCGGCCATACCTTTGAGTATGTGGACGTGCTCATGGGCGGCTGCGCCACCGACGCGGTGGGCAAGTCCTATCCCGACGGCACCGCTGAGACCTGCAAGGCCTGCGACGCCGTCCTGCTGGGCGCGGTGGGCGGCCCCAAATGGGGCAGCGACAAGCCCGCCGAACAGCGACCCGAGACCGCTCTGCTGGCCATCCGTAAAGATTTAGGCCTTTACGCTAATCTGCGGCCCGCCGCCCTCCGTCCGGCGCTGGCCGAGGCCTGCCCCCTGAAAAAGGAGACTGCGGAAAAGGGCATCGACCTGCTGATGGTGCGGGAACTCACCGGCGGCATCTACTTTGGCAAGCGGGACAAGTACCAGACCGCCAACCGGGGGATGGAGGCCACCGACCTGATGGCCTACTCCGAGATGGAGATCGAGCGCATCGGCCGCCGGGCCTTCGAGTTCGCCCGCCTCCGCCGGCACAAGGTGTCCAGCGTGGACAAGGCCAACGTGCTGGAGACCAGCCGCCTGTGGCGGGCCACCGTGCACCGGCTGGCGGCGGAGTATCCCGACGTGCAGTACGAGGACGTGCTGGTGGACAACTGCGCCATGCAGCTGGTCCGGGACCCCGGCCAGTTCGACGTGGTGGTCACCGAAAATATGTTCGGCGACATCCTCTCCGACGAGGCCTCCATGGTCACCGGCTCCATCGGCCTGCTGCCCTCCGCCTCCATGGGGGACGGCGCGCCGGCGCTGTACGAGCCCATTCACGGCTCCGCCCCCGACATCGCCGGCCAGGACAAGGCCAACCCCATCGCCACTATCCTGTCCGCCGCCATGATGTTCCGTTACTCCTTCCACCTGGCCGCCGAGGCCGACGCCATCGAGGCGGCGGTGGACAAGGCCCTGGCCGACGGCTGGCGCACCGCCGACATCGCCAAGCCGGGGGAGACGGTCATCGGCACAAAACAGATGGGCGAGGTCATCCGGGACAATCTCTGAGCACGCACAGAAAATGAGAAAGGAGGGCGGCATGGCTCACAGCCATGCCGCCCTCCCGCCTTAACAGGATGGGTTCATTCTTTCTTTCGTGTCAGAATAATTCCGATGACGGAACCGATCAGGATAAACGGCGCTAATCTGACAAACAGCCACTCTAACACATGAAAGGCTGTTCCGAGAACGGCGGTCTCAGGATCGCTGTAATCCCACCTCAGATAGGGACTGTTTAACACAAATAAGATCGCAAGAATCGCCGCTGTGGCTACACATACTGCGACGAGGGTCCAGTGCAGAATTCGTTTTCCTGTGGTTTTTCTCTGTGCGAGTTGCAAATTGATCACCTCCAGTTTTGCGGAAATCGCCTTCAAGTCGTCGGCTTGCGGCTCGACGACATTTTCCCCGAGCAATGTGCTGACGGGTGTTTCCAACGCTTCCGACAGGGAGATCAACATGTCAGAATCGGGAACTGACAGTCCCTGTTCCCATTTGGAAACGGTCTGCCGCACGACGTTCAGCTTGACCGCAAGCTCTTGCTGTGAAAGCCCTTTCGATTTTCTGATCGCTTTAATGTTTTCGCTGAGCATTCGGGATAACCTCCTTCCTTTTGGATCTCGCCTCTATTGTAAGCCAATCTGACCGTTGCCGCAAGCAACGCGTTTTAACATCCCCGTTTCCCGGCGGAGGGCTGATTTTTTTGCGTGACATCTCTTGACTGATACTGTATAATATCGGCAGAAACAGTACGGGAGGGACAGACCATGAAAAAGAGACTGCCGATTATCTTAGCTGCTGTCTTCGCGGTTTTGGCCGTGGTGTTCCTTTGCCTGTGGCAGGCGGAGCGGCAAAACGCTTTTGATGAATCCCTGCGCTTTGCCCAGAACGAGGCCGCGGCCGCCCAAACCTGCTTCGAGGAGTATAGGAACCAGGGTGCTGAGCGGAATTACTGGTTCGCCGTGGCGGAGTTCCGGGCCTTCCAGCAGGCGTTCCTTGCGGCCGCGCCGGAGCCGGGGGAGCGGGCCGCCTCCTGGCCCTATAGCCATGACGCATGGAGCACGGCATATATTACCCTTAGCGCGGTACACGCCGATCTGACCATCCACCCGGAGCGGGGACAGGAGCATTTGGACAAGATCATCGAGGCGCTGAGCACCGCCGCCGCGGACATCACCGACCGGAACTGGGAACTGCGCATGATGGAGCTTCGCAACGAATTGGAGTATGATTGACATGACTTATTTTTTGACCAGCAGACACAATACGCCGGGAATCTCCGACCTGAACCCCGCTAACGACTTCGCGGCGGAGCTGCGCCGGACGGTGAAGCGGCCGTGTAAGGCCCTGATCGTCTGCTCCTCGCCGGACGATACGGAAAAGACCGAGTTGTATTCCGGCATGATGGTGGGGAACTTCCGGGACGGCGGACTGGAATTCTCCGAGGTGCGCATCCTGGACCGGCGGAACCAGGATCGGGCGGGTGAGCTGGTCCGCTGGGCGGACTTCATCGTCCTCATGGGCGGCCACGTGCCCACCCAGAACCGGTTTTTCAACGAGATCGGCCTCCGGGAACTGCTGACGGGCTTTGACGGGGTGATTTTAGGCATCAGCGCCGGGTCCATGAACAGCGCCAAGGTGGTCTACGCCCAGCCGGAACTGGAGGGGGAGGCTGTGGACCCGGCCTATCAGCGGTTCCTGCCGGGGCTGGGGCTGACCCGCGTCATGATTCTGCCCCACTATCAGGAACTGAAAGATGACCTTCTGGACGGGATGCGGCTGTTCGAGGAGATCGCCTTTTTGGACAGCTTCGGGCGGCGGTTCTACGTGTTTCCCGACGGAACGTACCTCGATCTCCACGACGGCCGGGAGGAGATCCGGGGCGAGGCGTGGGTCATTGAGGACGGGGCCATGAGGAAGATCAGCGAAAACGGGGACGTGACCGTCCTCTGACAGAGAACGAAAGGGGAGAGGCTGTATGATCCTGGCCATTGACGTGGGCAATATCAGCACCACAGTCGCGCTGTTCTCCGAGGATGGGACGCTGTCCTTTCAGTCCGCTCTGAACACCGACCCAAAAATGACCGACGATCGCTGCGCCATCGATCTGTTGGGGGTATTCAGCCTCTATGGGGCGGAATTGTCCGCAGTGACTGGTTCCATCCTGTCCAGCGTGGTGCCGCCCATCACCCGGACCTACGTCCGAACTCTGATCCGGCTGACGGGGAAAGCGCCCCTGACGGTGGGTGCCGGTCTTAAGACCGGCCTCAACATCAGGGCGGACACCCACACCCAGCTGGGCGGCGACATCGTGGCCTCGGCGGTGGCGGCCGTCCGGCTGTACCCCGGGCCGGCCATCGTCATCAATTGCCGCACGGCGGTGACCTTTTCCTATCTCCGGGAACGCTCCCTGGAGGGCTGTTCCATCATGCCGGGGGCGGAGATCGCCCTGGAGGCCCTGTCCCGGAACGGAGCGCAGCTGCCCCAGGTCGCCATTGGGCATGTGGATACCCCGTTGGGCCGCAACACGGAGGACGCCATGCGCGCCGGAGTGCTGTACGGCTACAGCGGCGCCTTCGACCGGATCATCGGAGAGATGGAGCGTGCGGCGGGAGCTCCCGCCGTTGCGGTGGTGGCCACCGGCACGGATATGCCGGAGCTGTACCGCCTCTGCCGGCGGGAGATCACATACGACCACGATCTGCCGGTCAAGGGGCTGTTTTTCCTGTACAAAAAGAACACCGATCGCTCCAGGAAACCTGATTGAGCCGCAAATTTGCCCCGTCTGCTGTGCAGGCGGGGCAAAAAAGCGTCGTTTTTGCAAGGCGTTTTATTCAAAACTGCAAATTTTTTGATTTCCAGGAAAAAGTCCTTGCCTTTCTGCAAGGCACATCATATAATGTGCAAGAACGGTTTTCACTGCTTAATCGCGTTTTGGAGGGATCACTGTGAAAAAACTGGCAAGTATCGCCGCCCATGTGCAGGCGTCCAGCACCATGGCCATCGACGCCCTGGCCAAGCAGATGAAGGCGGACGGCATCGACGTAGTTGGCTTCGGGGCCGGCGAGCCCGATTTCAACACCCCGGACAACATCAAAGAGGCCGGCCAGAAGGCCATTGAGGACAACATCACCCGATACACCCCCGCCTCCGGCACCGTGGCCCTGAAGCAGGCCATCTGCGACCGGATGCGCCTTGACTGCGATCTGGACTATGTCCCCGGCCAGGTGGTGGTGTCCAGCGGCGCCAAACACTGCGTGTACATCGCCCTGCGGACGCTGGTGGACCCCGGCGACGAGGTCATCCTGCCCGCGCCCTTCTGGGTCAGCTACCTGGAACTCATCAAGATGGTGGGGGGCGTGCCCGTCGTCGTCACCGCGGAGGAGTCCGCCGGCTTCAAGATGACCGCTGAACAGCTCTCCGCCGCCATCACCCCCAGGACCAAGGCCCTGATCCTCAACAACCCCTCCAACCCCACCGGCATGGTATACAGCAGGGAGGAACTGGAGGCCATCGCCCGGGTGTGCGTGGAGAAGGACATCTATATCATCTCTGACGAGATCTACTACGGCCTGTTGTACGACGGCACCACCTTCACCTCCATCGCCGCCCTGGGGGACGACGTGAAGGAGCGCACCATCCTTATCAACGGCGTGTCTAAATCCTACGCCATGACCGGCTGGCGGATCGGCTACGCCATGGCCGATCTGAAAGTGGCCAAGGTCATGTCCAACTTCCTGAGCCACTCCACCGGCTCCCCCTGCGCCATCTCCCAGGCGGCTTCCGTGGCCGCCCTCACCGGCCCACAGGACACGGTGGAGGCCATGCGGCAGGCCTTTGAGGAGCGCCGGAACTACATCGTGGAGCGGATGAACAGCATCGACGGGGTCAGCTGCATCAAGCCCGAAGGCGCGTTCTATGTGATGATGAACATTGAAAAGCTGCTGGGGAAGACGATCCGCGGGGAAAAGATCAATTCCTCCGACGACTTCTGCACCGCCTTTTTGAAGCACGCCCTGGTGGCCACCGTGCCCTGCAGCGGCTTCGGCGCCCCCAACTTCGTCCGCTGGTCCTACGCCACCTCCATGGAGAACATCCAGAAGGGGATGGACCGGCTGGAGGCTTTTTTGAAGGGTTGAGGCGAAAAAACGGGAAAACCCCTTGCAAATCGGCGGACACTTGGGTATACTATTAGGTGTTCCACAAAACGTAAGGAGGTCTACCCAAATGGCTCAAATCACGAAAGATACTGTGATCGGTGATATTCTGGACATCGCCCCGCAGACCGCCCCCATCTTTATGTCCATCGGTATGCACTGCCTGGGCTGCCCCGCCTCCCGGGGCGAGACGGTGGAGGAGGCCTGCCAGGTCCACGGCGTGGATGTGGACGCCCTGCTGGCCAAGCTGAACGCCGATATTGCCTGAATCGCCATCACCGAAAAGAGCGGATCATCCTCCGCTCTTTTCCTTTATCATTCGGAGGTGTTCCATGGAACTGACCCCCAGACTGAGAGCGGTGGCCGACAGGGTGCCGGAGGGGGCGCGGCTGGCCGACGTGGGCGCCGACCACGGCTACCTGCCTGTGTGGCTGCTGCTGAACGGGCGGATCCGCTGGGCGGTGGCCTCTGATCTGCGGCCCGGCCCGCTGGACAACGCAAAGGAGAACGCCCGGTTCTACGGCGTATCGGAGCGGATGGACTTCCGCCTGTGCGACGGACTGTCAGCCGTCCGCCCGGAGGAGGTGGATGCCGTGTCCATCGCGGGGATGGGCGGGGAGACCATCGCCGGCATTTTGGATTCCGCCCCCTGGACCAGGGAGGACAAGACCCTGGTGCTCCAGCCCATGACCTCATTCCCCGAGCTGCGGCTGTGGCTCCAGCAGCACGGATACCTCATTGAGAGCGAATCCGTTGCCCGTGAAGGGGATAGACTTTACAGTATCTGGACTGTCCGGGGAGGAACAATGCCCCCCCTTGCCCCGGCGGAGCTTTGCGCCGGCAGGCAGAGCGCCGATCCCCTGAGAGAGGAATACCTGGACCATATCCTGTCCAAGATCGCCCGCGCTCTGGCTGGACAACGGGCTGCCCAGAGGCGGGATGAGGCCGCCATCGCCTGGTTGGAGGAGGCAGCCGCCGGATTGAACGCGATGAAGGAGGAATTGTCATGACCACTGTAGTTGACGTCTACCGCTTCTTGCAGAAGAAGGCTCCTTTTGAGCTTCAAAAGGACTATGACAACTCCGGCTTTTTGGTGGGCCGGGGGGACGCGGAGGTCACCAAGATCCTGGTGGCTCTGGACATCACCGACACTGTGATCCGGGAGGCCATTATGCAGGGGGCGCAGCTGATCGTGGCCCACCATCCGGTGATCTTTGACGGGATCAAATCAGTCACTGACCAGACGGTCACCGGGCGGGACCTGCTCACCCTGGCGGAGAACCGCATCGCCGCCATCTGCGCCCACACCAACCTGGACGCGGTGGAAGACGGCGTCAACGACGCGCTGGCCCTTCGGCTGGGCCTGTCCGACATCGGCCAGCTGAAGCAGACCGGCGTAGACGACCAGGGGAGACCCTACGGGATCGGGCGGATCGGGTTCGTACCCCAGCAGCCGCTGTACGACTTCGCCATGGCGGTCAAATCCCTTCTGGGTTCCAACGGAGTCCGGCTTGTGGACGGCGGCAGGCCGGTCCACCGGGTGGCCGTCGGTGGCGGCTCCTGCGCCGGTCTGATGGCTGACGCCATCGCCCAGGGGTGCGACACATTCGTCACCGCCGACGTAAAATACAGCAACTTCCTGGACGCCAAAGCCCTGGAGCTGAACCTCATCGACGCGGGGCATTTCCCCACCGAGAATGTGGTCTGCCCGGTGCTCCAGGACTGGCTGAGCCAGCGCTTCCCGCAGGTATCGGTGCTCCTCTCCAAGCGGCACCACGAGGTGTTTTCCTATCTGTGATGGCATGAAGGCCCCGCGCCCCTCATAAGCTGGAGGGGAGAGGGGGACTTGCTGTGAAACGTGATCTGCTTCTGTTGACGCTGTGCCTGTGCCTCGCCGGGGCAGGCGCGTGGATGTGGGGGCTGAGCGGCTCCATCCCAGCCGCCGCGCCGGTGCGCGCCTCCCGCTGGACGCTGATCCTGGATGCGGGACACGGCGGGGAGGACGGCGGGGCAAGCTCCGCCTCCGGACAGCTGGAGAGCCAGATCAACCTTGCCATCGTCAGAAAAACAGAGGCCCTGATGGTCTTTCTGGGCATCCGCCCGCTGTTGACCAGGGAGGAGGATGTGTCCATCCATGACAGCGCCGCCAGGACCCTCCATGAGAAGAAGGTCTCCGACCTGAAAAACCGGGTGGCCATGATCAACGGGACGGACAATGCACTGCTCATCAGTGTACATCAAAATCACTTTACAGATCCCAGATATTCCGGCGCTCAGACGTTTTATACGCCCGGCGATATCAGCCGCCAGTGGGGAGAGGAGACGCAAAAGCTCCTCAGGGCGATCCTTGATCCGGCCAATGACCGCAAGGCCAGACCGGTACCCGACAGCGCCTATCTGTTCAGCCACATCGACTGTCCCGCCATCCTGGTGGAGTGCGGTTTCCTGAGCAATGGGCGGGAGGCGTCCTTGCTGGCGACCGACGCCTATCAGCGGAAGATCGCCGTGGCCTTGGCCGGGGCGTATTTCGGCGAATTACAGAGGATACCCACCGTGTGGGAACCCACCTTGTGGGAAGGAGAATGATCCATGGCAAAGGCCAAAACGCTGTTTTACTGCACCGAGTGCGGCAATGAGACCCCCAAATGGCAGGGAAGATGCTCCGCCTGTGGAGCCTGGAACACCATCGTGGAGCGGCCCGCCGCGGAGGTCAAAAAGAGACCTGTGGCGACGGCTGGCGGAGTCGCCGCTTTCCGCAGTCCGAGGCCCATCGCTGAGGTGGAGGCCGCCGGCGAACTGCGGTTCGACACCGGCATGGCGGAGCTGGACCGGGTGCTGGGCGGCGGCGCGGTAAAGGGCTCCCTGGTGTTGGTGGGCGGCGCCCCCGGCATTGGAAAATCCACTCTGATGTTACAGATTTGTGATAATTTATGCCGTTTTTCCAATGTTTTGTATGTATCGGGTGAAGAATCAGAGCGGCAGATCAAGCTCCGCGCCCAGCGGCTTGGCATCCGGGACCAGGGGCTTTACCTGTACGCCGAGACCGATCTGGACGACATCGTGGCGGCTGTCCAGGAGCAGAAGCCGGACATCCTCATCGTGGACTCGATCCAGACCATCTACAACGGGGACTCCACGTCGTCCCCCGGCAGCGTGGCTCAGGTGAAGGAGTGCACCATGGCGCTGATGCACCTGGCCAAGGGCATGGGCGTGACGGTGTTCGTGGTGGGTCACATCAACAAAGAGGGCTCCCTGGCGGGGCCCAAGGTGCTGGAACACATGGTGGACTGCGTGCTGCTGTTCGAGGGGGAGGAGCACAACTCCTACCGCATTTTGCGGGCCGCCAAGAACCGCTTCGGCGCCACCAACGAGATCGGCGTGTTCGAGATGGGGAACAAGGGGCTCGTGGAGGTGCCAAACCCCTCGGAGGCGCTGCTGTCCGGCCGACCGGAGAATATGCCCGGCTCCTGCGTCACCTGTGTGATGGAGGGGGCAAGGCCCGTGCTGGCGGAGGTCCAGGCGCTGCTGTCGCCGTCGGCCTACGGGAACTCCCGGCGCTCCACCAACGGGTTCGACTACAACCGGGCTATGATGATGCTGGCGGTGCTGGAAAAGCGGGGCGGGCTGAACGTGTCAAATTGTGATTTTTATGTCAATGTCATCGGCGGCCTGACGCTGGACGAGCCCGCCGCCGACCTGGCCCTCATCGTGGCGTTGGCTTCCAGTTTCAGGGACAAGCCCGTGCCCTTTGACTTGGCAGCCATCGGGGAGGTGGGGCTCACCGGTGAGCTGCGGGCGGTCCACGCCATCAACCAGCGGCTCAGCGAGGTGCGGCGGCTGGGCTTTACCAAATGCCTGGTACCAGCCCGTGGAAGCGGCAGACTGACGCCCCCGGAGGGGTTACAGCTCATTCAGGTGCACAATATCCGGGAGGCCATCGCCGCGCTGCTGGTTTAGCTCCAGCAGCTCCTGGGGCGACAGCCGGGGCGTGTAGTTGAGGCAGGCGTCGTTGGGAACGGTCTGGCTCACAGGCGCGGAGGCCTGGTCCAGGGTGCAGAGACCGTCCCGCTGATAGCGGCAGCTCTGGGTGCATGGAATGAGGCTCATGGTGATCACTCCGATTCAGTAAGTTCAAAGGCTCCAAAAGGAAGGAGGTGTGTGCGGAGATACATTCAACTCAACAAAATAAAAATTTTGTTGAGTTGAGAGGAGGGGGAAACGCCTTCAAAAGGCGCTCCGGCGGTTTTTAGGGGTTTCCCACAGCCTGGGCCCCATTTGGGCCCTCTCCGGCGGCTCTGTTCTTTTCTGTTATGATCTGTGCCGCCACATAGTCTGTCCAACTTCCTCTTAACTATGTTCTCCGGTTCTCATGATCGACTACCGCGCCGACGCGCCGCCTATCCTGCGCGACTTCCTCGCTTATCACGAGACCATCCAGGGACATTCCCGCAAGACGGTCGACGAATACTATTTAGACCTGCGGAATTTCTTCCGCTACGTCAAGATCGAAAAAGGACACGTGCCGCGCTCCACGCCGCTGGACGAGGTCCCCATCGACGATCTGGACATTGACCTGGTCAAATCGGTCACCCTGGCGGACATCTACGCCTACCTCAGCTTTTTGAGCCGTGACCGGCAGAAAAACGCCAAGGATCCCGACAAGGGCTATGGGCTGATGGCGTCCTCCAGGGCCCGAAAAGTGGCCACGATCCGGTCATTTTACAAATATTTGGTAACAAAGGCCAAGCTTTTGGAGGAAAACCCCATCCAAGAACTAGATTCTCCCAAACAGCGGCAGTCGCTGCCCCGGTATCTGACCCTGGACGAGTCCATCCAGCTGCTGGAATCCATTGACGGGGACAACGCGGAGCGGGATTTCTGCATCATCACTCTGTTCCTGAACTGTGGCATCCGTATTTCGGAGTTGGTGGGCCTCAACCTGACCGACGTGCGGGGCGACCGTCTCCGGGTCCTCGGCAAGGGCAATAAGGAGCGGATCGTGTTCCTGAACGTGGCCTGTCAGACCGCCATCGAGGACTGGCTGGCGGTGCGGGACAGGTCGGGCGCGGCGGACAGGTACGCCCTGTTCATCACCCGGAAGCACACCCGTGTCACCAAAGCTGGGGTCCACTACATGCTGAAGCAGCGCTTCACCGCCGCCGGTCTGGACAGTTCCAAATACTCCGCCCACAAACTGCGGCACACGGCGGCCACCCTCATGCTCCAGAACGGCGTGGACGTCCGCACCCTCCAGGAGGTGCTGGGCCACGAGCATCTGAACACCACACAGATATACACCCATGTGGACAGCGACTCCCTGCGGGACGCGGCCCAGGCAAACCCCCTGGGCGGAATGAAGCGCCGGGGACGGCCCAAAAAGAAGGCGGATTAGAATGAAGATTGCCACATGGAATGTGGAGCGGCTGAAGCATAAGCACGAACTTGATAAAATTTTGAATGCTTGCTATCAGATGTCAGCGACAAAGCGACTCTGTATTTGTGGAGATTTTAATTGCAGTTTTGGAGATAACTATTATTACACAAAATCCGGCAGAATTGCTATCCAGGACTGTTTTTTCAAAAATCACATTGATTTATTGACAAAAAATTGTACAGAATGTATTGACCACATCGCACTGTCCCGTGGCCTTGTTGACGGCGCGAAAATCCACATAGACGAGTGGAATTTGGATAAGCAGCTGTCTGACCACAAGGGTATTGCTGTCACCATTGCTTAAATCAGGCCAAAGAGGAGGGTATCTTAACCCTCCTCTTCTGTATCCTCTTCGATAGAAGCATCTCCCTGTCTGTTGTTTCCCGGGTAAATTACAGCATCGTTATCCATTTCACCATTTATTTGGGCGGATGCTTCCTCCGGTCCTCCGCTCACCTCTTTCAGCACCCCGATGATGTGCAAATACCGCATCTCGGTCACGTTCTCATAGGTGTTGAGCGGGCGGTAGTCGGCGTCATTGGAGTGGGCCGCCACCAGCACGTTTGCCCGGGTGGGCGTCTCGCCGGTAGACACCACCACCGGCGTGTGGGCAAACACCTCGCCGCTGTTCTGAAACCGGAGCTGGACGCAGTCGCCGGGCTGCAGCAGCTCGATGGGCACCTGGACACCCACCGGCCCCTGGGTTGACTGAGCACGGGTCATAAAGTTCCAGAAAAACGGCACCCCCGTCCAGGCGGGGGCCCTGTTGGCGGCGTCGATGTAATACCACCCGAAGACGGGCGTAAAGTTCATCACCCCCGCGCCGGCGTACAGGCACTGGGACGCGAAATTGGTGCAGTCCCCGCCGATCTCGTCAAAGCTGTAATAGGCCGGATTGCGGCCGAACGCCCAGCGATGGGCGTACGCCACCGCCGCCCGGCGGTCATACGGAAGCAATCTGAGCATATCCCCTCTCCCCTTTCCGCCACCATTCTATGCCAGTGGGCAAAACGTTGACAGCAAGCGGCGTTTTTCACCGCTGATTTGGCGGTTTTTGCGGCTGAAAAATGGAGCTTTCCCTTGCTTTTTTCCCAGGTGAATGTTAAAATCATAACGCATGTAAGTGACCCCAAAACTAACACAAAAGGAGTTGCGTCATTATGCCACTGGTCACCACTACTGAAATGTTCAAGAAGGCCTACGACGGCGGCTATGCCGTCGGCGCGTTCAATGTCAACAACATGGAGATCGTTCAGGGCATCACCGAGGCCGCCCGGGAGGTCAACGCCCCCCTGATCCTCCAGGTGTCCAAGGGCGCCCGGGCCTATGCCAACCACACCTATCTGGTGAAGCTGGTCGAGGCCGCCACCATCGAGTGTCCCAATATCCCCATCGCCCTCCATCTGGACCACGGCCCCGACTTTGAGACCTGCAAGTCCTGCGTGGACGGCGGCTTCACCTCCGTCATGATCGACGCCTCCTCCAAGCCCTTTGCCGAAAACATCGAGATCACCAAGAAGGTGGTCGAGTACGCCCATGACCACGGCGTGGTCGTGGAGGCCGAGCTGGGCACCCTGGCCGGCGTGGAGGACGAGGTGAAGGTGTCCGCTGAGGACTCCTCCTACACCCACCCCGAGGAGGTCGAGGAATTCGTCGCCAAGACCGGCTGCGACTCCCTGGCCATCGCCATCGGCACCAGCCACGGCGCCTACAAGTTCACCGCCGCCCAGTGCACCCGCAATGAGAAGGGCATCCTGGTTCCCCCTCCCCTGCGGTTCGACGTGCTGGAGGAGGTCTCCAAGCGTCTGCCCGGCTTCCCCATCGTGCTCCACGGCTCCTCCAGCGTGCCTCAGGAGTATGTGAAGATGATCAACGAGAACGGCGGCAAGATGCCCGACGCCGTTGGCATCCCCGAGGAGCAGCTGCGCAAGGCGGCCACCCTGTCCGTGTGCAAGATCAACATCGACTCCGACCTGCGTCTGGCCATGACCGGCACCATCCGCCAGTTCTTCAATGAGCACCCCGACAAGTTCGACCCCCGCGAGTACCTGAAGCCCGCCCGCGCCAACATCAAGGAGTTGGTCAAGCACAAGCTCATCGACGTGCTGGGCTGCGCCGGCAAGGCCTGAGCCCCGCGAACACAGATAAAAGGAGATCATCGCTATGTCTCAACTGATCGGCGCCGCCGTCATCGGCCAGTCTGGCGGCCCCACCTCCGTCATCAACGCCAGCGCCTACGGCGTCATCCGCACCGCCCTGGACAACCCTGACATCACCGCCGTCTACGGCGCCGCCCACGGCATCAAGGGCGTGCTGGGCGACAAGCTGTACGATATGGGCCAGGAGGACGCCGAGGAGCTCAGGCTGCTGCTGAACACCCCCTCCTCCGAGCTGGGCTCCTGCCGGTACAAAATCGCCGACCCCGACGTGGACGACACCGACTATAAGCGCATCCTGGAGATCTTCCGGAAGTACAACATCCGCTATTTCTTCTACAACGGCGGCAACGACTCCATGGACACCTGCGCCAAGGTCAGCCGCTTCATGGCCAAGTCCGGCTGGGAGTGCCGGGTCATGGGCGTGCCCAAGACCATCGACAACGACCTGTACGGCACCGACCACTGCCCCGGCTTCGCCTCCGCCGCCAAGTATATCGCCACCTCCTGCGCCGAGGTCTACAAGGACGCCCGGGTCTATGACACCGGCATGGTGACCATCATCGAGATCATGGGCCGTCACGCGGGCTGGCTGGCCGGCGCCGCCGCGCTGGCCGGCGTGGTGGGCTGCGCCCCCGACCTGGTCTATCTGCCCGAGGTCAATTTTGACATGGATAAGTTCCTGGCCGACGTGGACGCCATCTACAAGAAGAACGGCAACTGCATCGTGGCCGTGTCCGAGGGCATCCACTACGCCGACGGCTCCTTCGTGTCCGAGGCAAAGACCTCCGCCACCGACGGCTTCGGTCACGCCCAGCTGGGCGGCCTGGCCGCTCTGCTGGCCAACATCGTCAAGGAGCGCACCGGCGCCAAGGTCCGAGGCATCGAGCTGTCCCTGCTCCAGCGCTGCGGCGCCCATCTGGCCTCCCAGACCGACATCGACGAGTCCTTCCTGGCCGGCAAGACCGCCATGGAGGCCGCCGTGGCCGGCGAGACCGACAAGATGGTGGGCTTCGAGTGCACCCGCGAGAACGGCGTGTACACCTGCAAAACCAAGCTGTTCAGCCTCTCCGACGTGGCCAACTTCGAAAAGAAGGTGCCCCTGGAGTGGATCAATGCCGAGGGCAACGGGGTCAACCAGGGCTATATCGACTACGCCCTGCCCCTGATCCAGGGCGACAACCAGCGTGCCACCGAGAACGGCCTGCCCCGGTTCGCCCGCCTGAAGAAGGTCCTGGCGAAGTAAGGCCCCTCCCCTTTCAAACCAAAACGCACCCTCCGGAGCGCTCCGGAGGGTGCGTTTTTCATGTGTTCTTTTTCAGCGCGGCAGCTTTTCTATGCCTGAATGAGGATCACTCGGCGTCCTCGGCGGGCTTCTCTTCAACGGCGGGAGCGGCCTCTTCTTCCGGGCTCTCCTCGGCGGCCTCGGCCGCGGGGGACTTGGGCGCGGCGCCCAGCACGGCCCGGATGGACAGGGACACCTTCTTGTTCTCGTTGTCGATGGCGATGATCTTGGCGTCCACCACGTCGCCCTCATGGACGGCGTCGGAGCACTTCTCCACACGGTGATCGGACAGCTGGGAGATGTGGATCAGGCCGTCCACGCCGGGGACGATCTCGGCAAAAGCGCCGAAGGTCATCAGCTTGACGATGCGGACGGGGGCCACGTCGCCCTCCTCGTACTTGGAGGTGAACACCGCCCAGGGTTCCTGGCTGTGGTCCTTCATGCCCAGGGAGATCTTCTTCTTCTCAGGGTCAAAGGAGATGACGTATACGTCCACGGGATCGCCCACGGAGACCACCTCGGCGGGGTTCTTGATGCGGGACCAGGACAGCTCGGAGATATGGACCATGCCGTCCACGCCGCCGATGTCCACGAACGCGCCGTAGGAGGTAAGGCTCTTGACGGTACCCTTGTACCGCTTACCGTTCTCGATGTTGTTCCACACCTCGGCGGCGGCGGCGGCCCTGGCCTCTGCGGCCACGGCGCGGATGGAGCCCACCACGCGGCGGCGGGCCTTGTTGAACTCGGTGATGCGCAGGTTCACCTTTTCCTTGATCATGTCGGTCAGGTCGGCACCCCGGGGCTTGCCGGACTGCGAGGCGGGGATGAACACCCGGATGCCCTTTACATTGGCCACCAGGCCGCCCTTGTTGACCTCGGTGATGGTGCCCTCAAGAGGCTCCCTGGTCTCCACGGCGTTCTCCACGGTCTCCCAGTTCTTGTGGGCCTCCAGGCGCTTCTTGGACAGGCGGATCTCACAGTCCCGGTCGCTGTACAGCACCACCTCGGCCTCGATGGGATCGCCCACCTTGACCACGTCCTCGGGCTTCACGTCGGGATCGTCGCTCAGCTCAGACAGAGGGATGGAAGCGGTGAACTTGGTGCCGGTCAGATCCACCTGAACCTCGGTGGGCGTGATGGCAATCACAGTCCCAGTGACCTTGTCCCCCGTATTGATAGGTTTGATCGACTCCTCCAGCATATCCTCGAAGGACTGATCGATCTCCATGATTTCGTCGCTCATTTTCTTATAGACCTCCTTTATGATCCACTCCGGCGTAGACGCGCCGGCAGTGATTCCAAGCGTTTCAACCTGCCGGAATCGCTCCCGGTCGAGTTCGCTCCCCCGCTCCACCCATACCGTCAGCGGGCAGAGCCGGGCGCACAACTGGGCAAGCCTTCTTGTATTGGAGCTTTTTCGGTCACCGATGACGATCATGCCGTCACACCGGCGGGCCAAATCTTCGGCTTCAGTTTGACGCTTGGACGTAGCACCACATATTGTATCAAAAAATTCTGCGTTTGTACACACTTTTTTTGTGTTTTCAACGATTTTTTCCCAGACCGCCCGAATCGCCGTGGTTTGGGACACAAAAGTCAGCGGTTTTTCCTTTAAATTTGGTAGTTTTTCCAATAATGCGGACAACTCGTCCCAGGTCGAAACCACCAGGCCGCCCCGCGTGCAGCCGAGGATGGCCACGATCTCCGGGTGGTCGGCCTCCCCGATCACCACGGGGATCCGTCCCCGCGCCTCCGCATCCCGCACGATGTCATGGATCCGGGTGACGTTGGGGCAGGTCGCGTCGATGATCCCGCACCCTCTCGCCTTCAACCGGGCATAGGTGCCGTCCGGCTCCCCGTGGGCGCGGATCAGGACGGCAGCGCCCACCGGGGCCTCCTCCGGCGAATCGATGGTGACAGCTCCCATCCCCTCCAGCCGGCGGATCACCTGGTCGTTGTGGGTGAGGTGCCCCAGCAGATACACCGGTCCCCTTTCCGCAGCCTGCTCCGCCAACTCCACCGCCCGGCGGACGCCGTAGCAGAAGCCGGCGTTCTTCGCCATCAGGATGTTCATTTTTCCAGTTCTCCCAGGGCGCGGATGCGGGCCATCAGATCGTCCGCGATGGCCTGGAGTTCGTTGGAACTGGGCTTGCGGCCCTCAAACTCCGGGTGGTAGGGCTGGCCGAAAATGACGGTGGTCCTGCGAAACAGCCGCTTTTTCGGGGCGATGTACACCGGCACCAGAGGCGCCCCAGTTCTTGTGGCGAACATGGCCGCGCCGGTGTGGGCCTCGGAGGTCTGCCCCTCTCTCACGCGGGTGCCCTCGGGGAAGATGAGCAGGCGCTCGTCGCTTTTCAGCACCCGCAGGGCCTCTTTCACGGCGGCCACGTCGGCAGTCCCGCGCTTCACGCCGAAGATGCCGGCCTTTTTCAGGATCCAGCCCACCACCGGCCAGCGCATGATCTCCTCCTTCGCCATCACGTGGACCTGCCGTTTCCGGCCAAGGGCGCACACCACGTACAGCGGGTCCCCGGCGGTGGTGTGGTTGCCGCAGAGCACGGCGGCCCCCTCCGGGAGGTTCTCCGCCCCGATCACCCGCCAGGGGTGGAAGATCCGCATGAACAGCCAGATCAAGGGGTAGATAAAGGCGTACATCTTATTCATTCGGCCTTCCCTCCCAGACGCTCACGGATGATGTCCAGCAGCAGGCGGAAGCTGCCCTCAAAGTCCAGATCGGTGGTGTCCGCTAAAACCGCGTCCTCCGCCTGTTTCAACGGGGCCGACGCCCGTCCGGAATCTCTGGCATCCCGCTCTATGACCTCTTTCAGGATCTGCGCCCGGTCGGCGGACTGGCCGCGCTCCAAAAGCTCCCTCCAGCGGCGCTCGGCCCGGGCCTCCGGGGAGGCCGTGAGAAAGATCTTCACGTCCGCGTCGGGCAGCACCACGGTCCCGATATCCCGGCCGTCCATGATGACGTCGTGCTCCTCCGCCAGATTTCGCTGGGTGTCCAGCAGAAAGGCCCGGACGGCGGGGATGGCCGCCGCCTTGGACGCACCGGCAGACACCTCGTTCCGCCGGATGGCCTCGGTCACATCCTCCCCGTTCAGATACATGCGCTGGAGGCCGTCCCCGCCGTAGTCCAGCGAGATGCGGAGACCGGGCAGCAGATCCGCAACGGCCGCTCCGTCGGAGGGGTCCACCCCCGCCCGCAGGGCCGCCAGCGCCATGGTCCGGTAGATGGCCCCCGTATCCACATAGCGGAACTCCAGCTCCCGCGCCAGCCGCCTGGCCAGGGTGGATTTCCCCGCCCCGGAGGGGCCGTCGATGGCGATGCTCCTGTGCTTTTTCAAATCCATCCGCTCCATTTACCTGATATGATTCGCGGCGCCCTCTCCCGCCGCCCGGCCGGTGGCCCATGCGATCTGGAGATTGAAGCCGCCGGTGCAGGCGTCCACATCCAGCAGTTCTCCGGCGAAGAAAAGTCCGGGGACCAGTTTGGACATCATGGTCTTGGGGTCCACCTCCGACACCTTGACCCCGCCGGAGGTGACTATGGCCTCCTCAATGGGCCTGGGGCCGGACACGGCCACCGAAAAGCCCTTCATGACCTCCAGCAGACGGCGGCGCTCCGTCCTGGTGACGTCGTGGGCCTTTTTCGATCCCGGGATGGCCGCCCGATCCAGCAGCACCGGGATCAGCAGCCGGGGAGCCAGCGCGCCCATCAGATTGGCCATATCCATGTTGGCGCCGGCGGTCAGTTCACGAACCAGTCGGGCGTCCAGGGTCTGCCCGTCCAGGGCGGGCTTCAAATCGATGATGCAGGTATAGCTGTCCCTCTCAAAGTCCCGCATATATGCGCTGGCGCTGAGCACCAGCGGACCGGACAGGCCGAAGTGGGTGAACAGCATCTCACCCTGCTCCCGATAGACCGCCTTCCCCTTCCGGTTTTTTACTGTGAGAGACACGTTTTTCAGGGAGAGGCCCTGCATATTGGCGCAGCAGGGGTCCGGGGACTCCAGCGGAACCAGGGAGGGCGCGGGCGGTATAACGGTGTGGCCCGCGCTTTTGGCCAGTTCATAGCCGTCCCCGGTGGAACCGGTAGCGGGATAGGACAGCCCACCTGTGGCAAGGATAATCGCTTTACAATTGCTGAGAACGCCGCTGTTTTCCGTGGAGATATCCAGCGTCCCCGCGCCATTTTGTACAAGGCCGGTCACACGGTCCCGGCGCAGTTCCACCCTGAGCCGCCGCAGTTCGTAAAACAGCGCGTCCACAATGTCGGCGGCCCGGTCGGACTGGGGGAACACCCGATTCCCCCGCTCCACCTTCAAGGGCACGCCCAGGTCGGTGAAGAACGCTTCCGCGTCGGCGGGGGTGAACCGGCTCATGGCGCTGTACAGGAACCGGCTGTTCCGAAGGGTGGATGAGAGCGCCTCCTCCACCGCGCAGTGGTTGGTAACGTTGCACCGCCCCTTGCCCGTGATGTACAGCTTGCGGCCCACCTTCTCGTTGGGCTCCACCAGGAGCACCGAGGCCCCCGCCCTGGCGGCGGTGATGGCCGCCATCATGCCCGCGGCCCCCGCCCCCGCGACGACGATGTCCCGGCTCACTGGTCGGTGTACTCCACCTTCTCGTACACCTGGTACTCGTCCCAGATGCGCTCCAGCTTCTCAAAGGTGGCGGTCACGTCGCCGGGCATCTTGCGGCCAACAGCCACGATCAGCGCGTTGATGACCGACAGCGGGGCCACCAGGGAGTCCACAAAGGAGGCCATGTCGCTTTTGGCAAGCAGCCGGTAATCGGCGGTGTCGTACAGGGGGGACAACTTGCTGTCGGTGATGGCCACCACCGTGGCCCCCTGGTCCCGGGCAAACTCCATGGCCCGGACGCACCGGGTGGAATACCTGGGAAAGCTGATGCCGATGACCACGTCCTCCGGACCCACCCGGAGCATCTGCTCGAACATCTCGCTGGCCAGGGAGGTCTGCACCTGCCACACGTTGTCAAAAATCAGCTTGAAATAGAAGGAGAGAAAATCGGACAGTGCCGCCGAGGAGCGCACGCCCAGGATGTAGATGCGCCGCGCCTTGACGATGGCGTCAACGGTGGCGGAAAAGTCCCCCCGGTCCATCTCAGCCAGGGACAGGCGAAGTTTTTCAATGTCGGATTGGACCACCTTTTCCAGCACGTCCTGGGTGCCCAGCCGGTCGTAGGACACCTCGATGCGCTGCACGGTGGTCAGCTTGCCCCGGATCAGCTCCTGGAGGGCCTTCTGCATGGCGGGATAGCCGTCGTACCCCAGCTCGGCGGCAAAGCGCACCACGGTGGACTCGCTGGTTTTGACGGTCTGGCCCAGTTTGGCGGCGGTCATGAAGGCGGCCTTGTCATAGCTGTCTAAGATATAGCGCCCGATGCGCTTCTGGCTCTTGGAGAAAGAATCCATCCGGCTCTGGATGGTGGCGAGGATGTCACGGCTCACGGCGGACCCTCCGTTCTTCTGTTCATAGTGAGGCGGAAGCCCCACGGCTCCCGCCTCTTTGTATCATACTATTTTGCAGGGAAAATTGCAAGCGGTTTTGCAGGAAAATTTTCCGAACTTGCAGCAGGCTAAAGCAAAAGCGCGCTTGCCTCCGCCCCTGTGAGATACCGCCACTGGCCGGAGCGCAGTCGGCCCAGCGTCAGAGTCCCCTCCCGTACCCGTTTCAGCCGGGTGACGGCGAGGCCGGCGGCGGCGCACATCCGCCTCACCTGCCGGTTCTTCCCCTCATGGATGACCACGGACAGGCACCCGCCGCCTTCCTCCGCTTTGACGAGCTTTACTGCGGGCCTGCGGATGGGTTCTCCCTCCAGCAGGTCCATTGCGCGAAGCGCCTCCGCCCCAGCCGCCGCCTCTCCCCTCACCCAGACCAGGTATTCCTTCTCCACCTCGTGGGAGGGGTGGGTGAGCCGGTTGGTCCACTCCCCGTCGTCGGTGAGGAGCAGCAGCCCCTCCGAGTCCAGATCCAGCCGGCCCACCGGCCACACCCGGACCGGGCAGCCGGTCAGCAGATCGGCCACCGTTTTCCGTCCCTTTTCATCGGACAGGGTGGTGACACAGCCCCTCGGCTTGTTCAGCAGGATGTACGTGTGGGCGGCGGGGGCGGACAGCGGGACGCCGTCCACCTCCACCCGGTCCCGCTCCGGGTCGGCCTTATCGCCGACCCGCGCGGCGGCGCCGTTCACCGTCACCCGCCCCGCGGCCAGGTATTCCTCCGCTTTCCGCCGGGAGCAGATCCCGGCGCCGGAGAGCAGCTTTTGCAACCGTTCCTCCATGTCCATCCTCCGTCTTGTTGATCATTGCGCGCCGAAAAAGGTGCGGACTCTGTCCCAAAAAGTCGTTGGCCGGTACACGTCCAACGCGGCCGTCTGGGCGCTGACCAGATCCACCTGGGCCACCGGCCGGCCGTCCAGGGACCACACGGCCTCCCCCAGCCTGTCCCCCGCGGCAACGGGGGCCTCCGCCCGGTCTGCCAGTTCCACGTCCACGGTCAGTTCCTCCCCGCCGGACAGCGGGAAACCCACGTCAGAGGCCGCCACGGCGGTGATCTGGGGCAGCAGGCTGCCGCTTACCGCCACTGTGCCGAATACCTCCCCGGCGGCGCAGAGCTCCCTTCTGGGGAAGGTCTCAAAGCCGTAGTCCAGCAGTTTGGCGTGGTCGTTCCAGTCGTCCCCGTCGTTGAGGGTGACGCAGATCAATGTCTGGCCGTCCCGCGCGGCGGCCGACACCAGCGTCCGCCCCGCTTTCTCGGTGAAGCCGGTCTTCATCCCCACACAGCCCTCGTACCGGGTGAGCAGCTTGTTGTGGTTCACAAAGGTCCGGGTCCCCACCGTGACCGACTTGGTGGCGCAGATGGCGGCCACGGTCTCGTTTTGCAGGCAGGCCCGAGCCAGCAGCGCCATGTCGTAGGCAGTAGAGTAGTGGTTTTCGTGGTTGAGGCCGCAGGCGTTGGCGAAGGAGGTGTCCGCCATCCCCAGCTCCGCCGCCTTTTGGTTCATCAGGGCCACGAACTGCCCCTCGCTGCCCGCCACATGGCAGGCGATGGCGGTTGCGGCGTCGTTGCCGGACTGGAGCAGCAGGCCGTACAGCAGCCCCCGGACGGTGATCTTCTCCCCCGCTTTCAAATAGATGGAGGACCCCTCCGCGCCCAGCCACTCCCCCCTGATCTCGATCTCCTGGTCCAGATCAGCGCAGTTCTCCGCCGTCACCAGGGCGGTCATCAGCTTGGTGGTGCTGGCGATGAGCCGCTTTTCATGGGGGGCCTGCTCATACAGCACCCGGCCGCTCCCGGCATCCATCAGGATGGCGCTGGAGGCGTGGGTGGAGACGGCGTGCGTGGGGACGGTCAGCGCCGACACAGCGGCAAAAATGGCAAAAAGCGCGGCGAAACGTCTCAAAAAAGGTCACTCCCATCCGAACAGTCAGATGGGAGTAGTATGACCTGTCTGCGATTTGGTATGCGCGGTCACTCCGCCTCTTCCGGCGCGGGAGGGACGGCGGGGTCTCCGGTCTTGCGGTCGATATAGCCGGTGACCTTGTCGAACATATCGGGGACCAGATCCACCACCCGGCCCAGGGTGTCCGCGGGCGGGGGCATGACGGGCAGGACGCGCACCGCGCCGTCCTTGATCACCAGGAAGGACACCGGGGTGATGTGGACGCCCGCGCCGGCGCCGCCGCCGAAATTCTTGGCCACGCCCTGGGTCTTGCCGAAGTCGGACCCGCCGCTGGCAAAGCCGAAGGACAGCTGGGACACGGGGATGAGCGTCACGCCGTCCTGGGTGACGATGGGCTGGCCAACGATGGTATTGGCGTCCACCATCTCCTTGATCTTGCCCATGGTGGTCTGGAGCACCTCGTTGATGGGATGATTGTTCTCGCTCATGCTTTAACCTCCTGTCTTTGATCTTTTGTTCCGGGTCTCGCGGCGGGCCGGCCGCTGCGCACCCACTGGATCAGCAGTTTTCCGCCGTGCCACAGGGCCAGCGTGAGCACCTGCCCCACGGTGATGGTAAACGCCGCCGTGATCTCCACCGCCGGCTCTGACCGGCCGTAGTCCATCCGGATGTCGAAGCTGCGCCGCTTCACCTTGAAGTTGTTCTCCACCAGCGGCCAGAGAGCGCCTGCCACGGCGTTGGCCTGCCCATAGCCGATGGCGATGGAGGCGGGATCCGCCCCGCCCCAGATCAGGGTCATGTCAAAGTCATCCACGCGGATCCTGCGCTTCAGCGCGCCCAACGCGTCCAGCGCGCCGGGCGCCAGCGACAGCAGCCGCTGAACGGTGCCCGGTTGGCCCTCCGGCTTTGGCTTTTTGGGGGCCTCCGGCTTTGGCTTCTTCTCTTTTGGGGGCTTCTCCTTTTTGGGTTTTTTCGGGGGCGCGGGCAGCACCTGGAGCTTCACCGGACCCGCAAGGATGTGGATGCGGAACCCCTCTGCCCCATACCGCAGCCGTCCGCCCAGCCGGATCAGGCCGATGAGATAAAATACGGCCAGGATGACGAGAATGACAATGAGCGCGGTCATGGCTCCTCTCCTCCGTCCTCCTGCTCCTCCTCCGCGCTCCTCAGCCGCTGGATGGCGGACTCCAGTTCCATGGTGATCTGATCTCCTTCCTGCCCGGCGCTGGAGAGCTCGGGCAGATCCTCCAGAGAGGTGAGCCCGAAGGAGCGCAGGAAGGTCTTGGTAGTGCGGAACTGCATAGGCCGGCCGGGGACGTTGAGCCGCCCCGCCTCGCAAATCAGTTCGCGCTCCAGCAGCAGGCCCACGGTGTAGGAGCTGTCAACCCCCCGGATCTGCTCGATATAGGCCCTGGTCACCGGTTGGAAGTAGGCGACGATGGACAGCACCTCCAGCGCCGGCTGGGACAGCTTGGCGGGCTTGCGGCCCTCCAGGGCCTTGCGGATCCAGGGCGCCTGCTCCGGCGCGGAGCACATCTGCCAGCTGCTCTCCAGCCTGACGATACGGATCCCGCGCCGCTCGTAGCTGTACCGGCCGGCCAGGCTCTGGCAGACGCTATCCACCGTGTCCCTGTCCTGGCCCAGTGTGACGCAGATGCGCTCGGTGGGCACAGGATCGCCGGCGGCAAACAGGATGCCCTCAATGGCGGACTCCAACTCTTTTAACTCCACACAAGGGCCTCCTTTCGGGAAATTCAGTAGCTCTCCACCGTCACATTCAGCGTCTCGGCCGCGTTCTCCCCGGTGCTGGTGACGGTGCAGTCCTCCGCCGTACCGGCCAGATGGATGCGGTTGGCCCGGCACAGTTCCAGGATGGCCAAAAAAGTGGCCACCACCTCCGACCGGCTGCGGCTGGTGCGGAACAGCGCCCGGAACCGAGTGACGCCGAACTGGATGAGCCTGTCCAAAATGGATCTGGCCTTGTCGGCCACCGGATAGGGCTCCCGGCCCACGATCCCCTCAAAGGCGCGGATGGGGGGCGGCAGCCGGTCCCCCACCCTGGACAGCGCCGAACGGAGGGCGGCGCGCAGATCCTCCTTGTCGTGGAGGTAGCGGTAGGCCCGGTCCGCCTGAACAGGCTCCGGCGGCTTGGTCAGATAATCCCGCCCGAACTCATACCGGCGGCCCAGGGGGACCGCCGTCTCTTTGACCTTCAGGTATGTCTCCTGGCTCTTGTGTTCCTCCAGGGCTGCCATCAGTTCCTCCATCTCGCTGAGGGCGGTCTCGTCCTCGATGGACAGCAGCATCCTGGTCTTAATATACACCAGGTGGGCGGCCATGGTGACGAACTCGCTGGCCACCTCCAGATTCAGTTCCTCCCGCCGGTCCATCCACTCCATATACTGGTCCAGCAGGGCGGAGATCTGGATGTCCCGGATCTCGATCTTGTTTTTGCTCAGCAGGTGAAGGATCAGGTCCAGCGGGCCGTCAAAGTCCTCCATATCCTCCTGCCTTGCCCTTACCACTTTGTCCAGGTGGTAAACGGGGACCTCCACGGGCACACCCCCTTAATGCCTGTAATCAGAGATAGTATATCAAACAATTTTCCAAAATACAAGAGCGGTCCGGCGAAATTCGCCGGACCGCGGAAATTTTTGTGTTTTTCAGCCGGACAGCTTCTCCAGCGCGGCCCTGGCCGCCATCTGCTCCGACTCCTTTTTGGTGCGGCCCTCTCCCCGGCCCAGCGGCGCGCCGTCCACCAGCGCCTGGGTGACAAACACCCGGGCGTGGTCCGGGCCGGTCTCGTCCACCAGACGATAGGCGACAGAACTGCCCGGAGTCCGCTGGACCAGTTCCTGGAGGGCGGTCTTGTAGTCCCTGCCGGAGGAGTCCCGCCCCTCCCGGTCAAGGATGCGCTTCTCAATGATGGGGCGCACCGCCTCCATGCCGCCGTCCAGATAGACGGCGGCCAGCAGCGCCTCGGTGGCGTCCGCCAGGATGGAGGGGCGCTCCCGGCCGCCGCCGGCGTCCTCACCGCGGCCCAGCCGGAGATACCTGCCCAGCCCCAGGGACAGGGCCACCTGATGGAGGGCGCCCTCGCACACCAGAGCGGCCCGGGTGCGGGTCAACTCCCCCTCGGGCATATCGGGGTGCTCCCAAAACAGGCGCTCCGCCGCCACCATGCCCAGCACCGAGTCGCCCAGGAACTCCAGGCGCTCGTTGCTGGTGAGTCCCAGATTCCGGTGCTCGTTGGCGTAGGAGCTGTGGGTCAGGGCGTGTTCCAGCAGGCCCCGGTCTTTAAAATGATAGCCCAGCTTTTGTTCCAGCGCGTCCATCGCGTTCTCCCTCCACGGAAAAAGCCCCGCAAAAGCGGGACTTTTTCAAAGCCTTTTGTACGCGGGTTCAGCCCTTGGCCTGGCGCTCCTGAATGTACTGATACAGGTCGCCCACCGTCTGGATGTTCTCCACATCCTCGCTCTTGACCTCGCCGATGCCGAACTGATCCTCCAGTTCCATGGACAGATCCACCAGGTCCAGAGAGTCGGCGTTCAGATCGACCGTGAACGAGGTCTCCATGGCGACGTCCTCAGGGTCCCTGTCAAACTGCTGAGCGATGAGTTCCCGCAATTCTTCAAACGTAATAGGCATGATAAACACTCCTCTGTGATAACTGTTGCAAAACCGTTTCGCTTCGGTTTGGCAACATCATAGGAGGTTTGCTCTCTCCTGTCAATAGTCTTTTTGACAGAATTAAAAATTTTCCCGCCCCGGGCGGCCGCGTCACTCCCCGGCGGGCCTGACGGGCAGGCGCATATATTCCACGTTCTCGGTGATATCGTCGATGAGACCGGACCGGGTGAACTCCACAGCCTGCCGGATGGCGTTCTTCATGGCGTACCCGTTGGAGGAGCCGTGGGCCTTGATGACCGGCCGGGCGATCCCCAGCAGAGCGGTGCCGCCGATCTCGTTGGAGTCCAGGATCTTTTTGAAGTCGGCCACGCCGTCCTTTACCAGAAGATAGGCCAGCTTGCTCTTGAGGTTCTTCTTGAACATCTTTTTAATCTCCCGGGACAGGAAGAGGGCTGTGCCCTCCAGAGACTTGAGGAAGATGTTGCCGGAGTAGCCGTCGGCCACGATGACGTCCACGGCGCCCTCCACCGCCTCCCGGGCCTCCACGTTGCCCACGAAGTTGATGCGGCCCTCCTCCTTGGCCTTTTGCAGCAGGACATAGGCCTCCCGCTGGAGATCGGTGCCCTTGGAGGGCTCCGCGCCGATGTTCAAAAGGCCCACCTTCGGCTCCGGACGGCCCATCACCCGCTCGGCGTAATAGCTGCCCATAAAGGCGAACTGGAGCAGGAACTCCGGCGTGCCCTCGGCGGTAGCGCCGCAGTCGATGAGCACCGAGCCGCCGTTCCCGGTGGGCACCACCGGGGCCATGGCCGCCCGGCGGATGCCCTTGATCCGCTTGGTCAGCAGGGTGGCCGCCGACAGCAGGGCGCCGGTGGAGCCAGCGGACACAAAGGCGTCCCCCTCTCTGCTTTTCAGCATGTTGAGCCCCACCGTCAGGGAGGAGTCCTTCTTCTCCCGGAAGGCGGAGGCGGGGTTGTCGCACATCTCCACCACCTCGGAGGCGTGGATGACCTCCAGCCCCTTGGGCAGCTCCTCTACGCCCTCCCGCTTCAAAGCGGCCAGGACGTCCTCTCCCCGGCCCACCAGGGCCACGTCCACCCCGTACTCCCTGATGGCCGCCAGCGCGCCCTGCACGGGGGCCTGGGGGGCGTTGTCGCCGCCCATGGCGTCTACGATGATCCGCATATCTCTCGCTCCTTCTCTAAAGTTCCTTCGCCAGCCCGTCCACAATGGCCAGCGCCCGCCGGGACAGCTCCGCGTTTTTGTTCCGCTTCCCCTTGACCCTGTGGTCCAGGGGCGGCATGATGCCGAAGTTCACGTTCATGGGCTGGAAGTCAGTGACGCTTCCGTTGCTGACGTACAGCGCCAGCGCGCCGATGGCCGTCTCCCGGGGAAAGTCCAAAGGCGGCCTTCCCGTCAGGCGGCGGGCCAGCTCTACCCCCGCCAGAAAGCCGGAGGCGGTGGACTCCACATAGCCCTCCACCCCGGTGATCTGCCCGGCGAAGGAGAGGCGCTCGTTTCCCCGCACCCGGTAGTACCGGTCCAGCAGCCGGGGCGAGTCCAGATAGGTGTTCCGGTGCATGACCCCGTAGCGCACATACTCGGCGTGTTTCAGCGCCGGGATCATGGAGAACACCCGCTTCTGCTCCCCCCACTTGAGGTGGGTCTGGAAGCCCACGATGTTGTAAAGGGTGCCCTCCGCGTTGTCCCGGCGGAGCTGGACCACCGCGTAGGGCTCCTTCCCCGTCCTGGGGTCGGGCAGGCCCTTGGGTTTCAGGGGACCGAAGCACAGGGTCTGTACCCCCCGCCGTGCCATGACCTCCACGGGCATACAGCCCTCGAACACATTCTTGTCCTCAAAGCCGTGGACCTCCGCCTCCTGGGCGGCGCACAGTTCCTGCCAGAAGGCCAGGTACTCCTCCTCGGTCATGGCGCAGTTGATGTAGTCCGCCGTGCCCCGGTCGTACCGGGAGGCGAACCAGGCGTGTTCCATATCCACGCTGTCAAAGGTGACGATGGGGGCCGCCGCGTCGAAAAAGTTGAGGTAACGACTCTCCAGGAACAGCCCGGCGATGGCCTCCGACAGGGCGTCGGAGGTCAGCGGCCCGGTGGCGATGATGACCTCGCCGTCGGGGATGGTAGCGACCTCCCCCTCCACAACGGTGATGTTTGGATGAGCGCGGACGGCCTCGGTGACGGCGTTGGAGAAGCCCTCCCGGTCCACGGCCAGGGCTCCGCCCGCCTCCACACGGGTGGCGTCGGCGCATTTGAGGATGAGGGAGCCGCAGCGGCGGAGTTCCTCTTTCAGGAGACCCACCGCGTTCTCCAGCTGATCGGAGCGCAGGGAGTTGGAGCAGACCAGTTCCGCGAACCCGGCGCTGTGGTGGGCGGAGGACATCTTCTCCGGCTTCATCTCCCGGAGGGTGACGCCGATCCCCCGCTCCGCCAGCTGCCAGGCGGCCTCGCACCCGGCCAGCCCCGCCCCGACGACGGTGACCTGAGCGCTCATTGGGTCGCCTTCTTCGGGGTGGACCGCTTGGCGGCGGTCTTTTTCGCCGTGGTCTTGGCTGCCGTCTTTTTCGCGGTGGACTTAGACGCCGGCCTTTTGGCGGCGGCCTTTGCGGCGGACTTCTTCTCCGCTGGCTTTTCCGCGCTGTCGGTGGAGGCGCTGGCCGCCGTCCGGCGGTAGCCCCGCTTGTCCTCGGGTGTGAAGTTGGAGCACTCCGGGTTGGCGCAGAAGGGCCGTTTAAAGCCCTTGCCGGGCAGCTTGAACATGGTCTGGCCGCAGACAGGGCAGTTGTCTTTCACAGGCACGTCCCAGGTCATGAAATCGCACTTTTTGCGCTCGTCCTTGGAGTTCAGATGTTCGCAGCAGTAGTAGGTGTACTGCTTTTTTGTCTTTTTGCTCACGCCGGTGCGCTTTACCAGCCGTCCGCCGCACCTGGGGCAGCGGCCCGGCATCTCCACCACCAGCGGCTTGGTGAAGGTGCACTCCGGGTAGCCCGGGCAGGCCAGGAACCGCCCGAACCGCCCAGTCTTCACCACCATCTTCCGGCCGCAGAGGTCGCACACCTCGTCGGATTCCTCGTCGGGCACCTTGATGCGCTCGCCGTCCAGATCGGACTCCGCCCGCTTCAGTTCCGCGTCAAAATTGCCGTAGAACCGGGACAGCACCTGCTTCCACCGGACCTCTCCGGACTCCACCTTGTCCAGTTCGTTCTCCATCTGGGCGGTGAAAGCGGTGTCCACGATATCGGGGAACTTCTCCCGCATGAGGCCGGTGACCACCTCGCCCAACGGCGTGGCCCGGAGGTACTTGCCCTCCTTGACCACATACTCCCGGTCTGTGATGGTGGACACGGTAGGGGCGTAGGTGGAGGGCCGGCCGATCCCCTTCTCCTCCAGGGCCTTAATGAGGGTGGCCTCGGTATACCGGGCGGGAGGCTGGGTGAAATGCTGGTCGGGGGTCAGTTTCTTCAAATCCAGGCTCTCTCCCGCTTTCAGGTCGGGCAGCAGGGACTGGGGGGCCTCCTCGTCGTCGTCCCGGCCCTCCTCATACACGGCGGTGAAGCCGTTAAACTTGATGGAGGAGTGGCTGGCCCGGAACTGATAGCCGGCGGACTCCACCTCGATGGACACGCTGTCATATACGGCGGAGGCCATCTGACAGGCCAGGAAACGGCTCCAGATCAGCTTATAGAGCCGGTACTGCTCCTGGGTCAGGCTCTTGCGGATGACCTCCGGCTCCAGCGTCACGTCGGAGGGACGGATGGCCTCGTGGGCGTCCTGGGCGCCGCTGTTGGACTTGTACCGTCGGGTCTTCTCGGGATAGTACTCCCTGCCGTACCGGGCGGTGATGAACCGCTTTGCGGCGGAGAGCGCCTCCTCGGACAGGCGGAGGGAGTCGGTACGCATATAGGTGATGAGGCCCACGGTGCCCACGCCCTCCACATCGACGCCTTCATAGAGCTGCTGGGCCACCGACATGGTCCGCCGGGGCGTCATGTTCAGCTTCCGGGACGCCTCCTGCTGGAGGGAGGACGTGATGAAGGGCGGCGCGGGAGCGCGGTGCTTATCCTGCCGCTTTACAGAAGATACAGTAAAGGGAGAAGCCTTCACAGCGTCCAGTACCTTCTGAGCGTCCTCCCTGGTGTTCAGCTCCATCTTCTTGCCCTTGCCATAGAACTCGGCGCGGAAGCTGCCCCGGTTGGGGCCGATCCGGGCGAGGTCCGCGGTGATGGACCAGTATTCCCTGGGCACGAAGGCGCGGATCTCCTCCTCCCGCTCCACCGCCATGCGGGTCGCCACCGACTGCACCCGCCCCGCGGACAGGCCCCGGCGGATCTTCTTCCACAGCAGGGGGGAGATCTGATAGCCCACGATGCGGTCCAGCACCCGCCGGGCCTGCTGAGCGTCTACCAGATTCTGGTCGATCTCTCTGGGTGCGGCGATGGACTCGGTGACCACCTTGCGAGTGATCTCGTTGAAGGTGACCCGGCAGGTCTTGTCCGCCGGCACCCCCAGGACGGAGCGCAGGTGCCAGGAGATGGCCTCCCCCTCCCGGTCAGGGTCGGTGGCCAGATAGACCCGCTGGCTGGCCTTGGCGGCCTTGCTCAGCTCGGCGATGGTCTCCCCCTTGCCCGCGATGTTCTCATACTCCGGCTCAAAGGTGGTCACATCCACCCCCATCCTGCTCTTGGGCAGGTCACGGACGTGGCCCATGGACGCCTTGACCACATAGTCGGGGCCAAGATATTTTCCGATGGTCTTCGCCTTCGCCGGAGACTCCACGATTACCAGATTCTTTTTTGCCATAGATCGTTCTTACTCCATTTTCAATTTTACCGCGGCCCTGAAGCGTTTTCCGCTCTCTTCGGCCGCATAGCCCTGGATCTGCAGCAGGGTCAGGGCGGACAGCACCCGCCGCGCGGGGATCTGGGTCTTCTCCACCACGTCGTCGGTCTTGAGCGGGCCGCTCTCCAGCGCCAGCAGGATGGCCCGTTGGTCGTCGGTGAGTTTGCCCTCCGCCTCCTCCGCTGTGAGGACGGGAAGCTTCGGCTTTTTCTCAAATTGAATCTTTTCCGGCCCTCCCCCGTCGGCCTTGGCCCCTTTGGACTTTTTGGGCTCCGTGGGCGCGGGGACCACCGCGGCCCCCTCCAGCCGCTGGGCCTCCGCCTCCGGGGAAAGGGGTTCGGCGGGCCTCAGCTTGTTGGGAAACCGGTCAACGAACTCACAAAGCACGTCCCCCGCCGACAGGATCAGCTTGGCGGCCCCCTCCTGGATGAGCAGGTTGGTGCCCACGCTGGCCGGCGCGTCGATGGGCCCCGGGACGGCGAAGACCTCCCGGTCCTGGTCCAGCGCGTGATTGACGGTGAGCAGGGTTCCGCCGGTGCGCTCGCTCTCCACGGCGACGACGCCCACGGACAGGCCGCTCAAAATGCGGTTGCGCACCGGGAAATGGTCCCCTCTGTGCTCGGTGCCCGGGGGATATTCGGAGATCAGCGTGCCCGCCACCGCTACGTCCTCATAGAGGGCGGCGTGGTAGCGGGGATAGACCACGTCGATCCCGCCGCCCAGCACCGATACCACCGGGCCGCCCGCCTTCAGCGCGCCCCGGACGGCGGATGCGTCGATGCCCTGCGCCATGCCGGTGAGCACCAATGCCCCGCTCCGGGTCAGATCGGCGGCCAGCTTGGAGGCAGCCTGCACCCCGTAGGGGGTGGCCTTCCGGGTGCCCACGACGGCGATGGCCACTTCCTCGTCAAAGGCCACGGGCCGGCCCTTCATATAGAGCACCAGCGGCGGCTGGGCGATGGCGGCCAGCCGCTCCGGGTAGGCGGCGTCCTGCCTGGTCATCAGGCGGATGCCCAGCCGGTCGCAGTCCCCCAGGATCCTGTCGGCCTGATCCAGGGATTTATCCTCCAGGGAGGTGAGCGCCTCGGGCGTCAGCTCCCCCACGAGGCTGTACTCCATTCGGTCGGCAAAGTAGGCCCCCTCCGGGGAACCGAAGTGTTCCAGCACCCGCTCCGCTGTCTGGCAGGTCAGGCCGCGCCGCTGGGCCAGCCAGATCCAGTATTTCAGGTTGGACATGGCCGCTCCCCCTTTCTCATGTTGACCGCGCCATCTCCCACAGGAGGACGGCGGCGGCCGCGGCGGCGTTCAGGGACTCGCACCGCTCCCGCATGGGGATCCTGATGGTCTTGTCGCACAGCTCCAGCGCCCGGGCCGACACGCCCCTGCCCTCGCTGCCGATGATGACAGCGGAGCGCTCCAGCTCCACCTTCCGGACGTCGGCGGTGTCCTCCCGGAGAGCGGCGGCGTACAGGGGCAGGCCGGCCTCCTTCAGTCGGGCCGCCGCCGTGTCCAGATCAGTCTCGTACACCGGCAGGCGGAACACCGCCCCCATAGTCGCCCTTACAGTCTTGGGGTTGTAGGGGTCGGCACAGCCGCCGCACAGGATCAGCCCGTCCGCCCCAAAGGCGTCCGCCGTCCGCCAGACGGTGCCCACGTTGCCGGGGTCCTGGACCCCGTCCAGCACCAGATACCGCTCCCCTTCCAGCTTTTCGGGCAGCTCAAACTGCCTCAAGCGGCAGAGGAACACGATCCCCTGAGGGGTCTCGGTGTCGGCGATCGACGCCAACAGGCTGTCGCTGACCTCCGCCACCCGGACGGCCTCCGGCAGCTCCAGCAGGGAGACGCCGGGGGCGTGGATGACGGCCTCCACCTCCCCGCCCCAGCGGAGGGCCTCACACAGCAGCTTGGGGCCCTCGGCGGCGAACAGGCCCGCCTCACGGCGGGCGGCCCGTCTGCCGTTCAGCTTGCGGACCAGGGACAGGAGCGGATTGCTCCGGCTGGTGATGATTTCGATGGCCAAAGCATTTCCCTCCCGCCGTCGGTTATGCGCAAAAGCATACCGGCGGTACCGGTATGCCTTGCGTGGCTCTTGATCTCAGGCGCTATGAAGACTTGGTATCTCAAGTTCTACGCCGCTATGCTTTAACCTGTTTTACGCAGATGAGACAAAATCCGGGCGGCGGGACCGGCCGTCCCGATCGCCCCGCCACTCCTTGCGGCAGTTATTGCCTTATATATTAGCACACCTCACGCGCACATGTCAAATACTTACCATGAAAAAAGCTCTCGCGTCTCTCAGTGATCCGGCCCTGCGGACGCGCCCCTCGTCATCCGCGCGGCGCGAGCGGTCGCGCTCCGGCGGCGCTTTCGCCCTTTCCCGGCAGAGGGAGCGGATGCGCCCGGGCTGCGATAAAAAAGTCTTGCATTTTCATTGGCAGTCTGTTATAATAACTCCGCTGAACATGAAATGTCTGTCGGACAGACGCAGGTGTAGTTCAATGGCAGAATGTCAGCTTCCCAAGCTGAACACGGGGGTTCGATTCCCCTCACCTGCTCCACGTCGTCGCAAGCTCCATATCGCTTGCGACGACTTTTTTATGCTTTGCATAAAAGCCGTCTCGCGCTCATTCCGCTGCTCCTCCTTTCCCCACAAAGCACAGGGCGGCTTTGCGGGGGCCCCGTTTGTCCGCGCTTTGCACGCATCAAAAAACCTCCGGCATAGCCGGAGGTTTCAGTCTGTCGAAAAACAGAGTCTAAGCGCTTGCATAGGCTTGGTTTTGATTTACGGAGAAGATACAGCAAAA
>CANRFU010000010.1 GCA_947629975.1 uncultured Oscillospiraceae bacterium
GGAAAGCCCGAAAACACGGGCTATACCGACATTTAAGAACTTCTAAAGAGATAATCAAAATTCCTATCTAATTTTTTGCAAAAATACATATAAATGAAATGTGAACAATTGCACCATAGAATGTAGGGCACTTGGTGGGACCGGATCACCTTCATATAATCTTTTGAGAGGGATACAATCATGGATGCAACTCAAATAGAGGCCGAAAAAGATTACATCGCTCGATGGTCAAAAAACGCGCTTCAGCACTTTGATGACGGAGACTACCATTGGATATGCGATATTCTAAATAAGTTTCCAGTTTGTCGAATTTTTGAAATAGGGTGTGGTGCAGGATATTCCACACTGACTTTTTTACAAGAAGGATTTGAGGTCATTTCTATTGACATAAACCGCGAAGCCATTGAGTACACCAAGACATTGTTAGAAGATTACCAACTCTCCGTGGAAGTAGCCACAACGGGTGGTGAGCAGGCTGACGATGCCGATGCGTTGTTGTGGAACGTGGACTTAGTTACTGAAGAACAAAAGATCATCCGGTTTATTCAGAATCTGGCAGAAAAAGGAACGCAAATTGACTTGATCGTTCTTTGCAACCCTGGGGGTCAAATTACTGCGGAGATAACGCAGTATGAGGAAAAATATCTTCTTTGGGGTGGGTTTATCGAAGAAGAAATCAAACAATGCTACGAAAATGGGAATATCGGATTCCTCCATAAGTGGGCAATGATTTATGCTGCTTGTCATTTAGCAATACAGACTGACACGCCGATTTTGCTTATCGAAAGAGATGCTCAAGGTAAAATAAAAAATACACTAGAACAGATTGGTGAAGAAACTGGGTGTAGAAAGATACTGGAATCTTGCAGACAGATAAAAGAAGCGCCTCAAGATGGGATACCACTCAGAAACATTGAAGATCCTGATGATAAATTGGTTTGGGGGGCAGCTCTGTACTCACCCCGCTAAATTAGATATGGCCGCCGTATGATTTTTTCTTGATTCCAAAATCAACAAATGGAAAGGTTGCTGGAGATGCGTATATCTTTTTCAATGGACGGCATTAGAAGCATGAATCAGTTATATACATATACGACAGAACATGTTCCAGAATATGGAGATGAGCGGATAGAAATCTATCATGGCGAGAATTACTGTAAAAATGTGATTTCTGATGTGTTTAATTCACTGGCGCAGTCCGACTGGGCCGAGCAAAGGTACTGTGGTTCTCATGATCGCATAGCGAATGAGACATTTCTACTCTCATCAACTACCGGTGCAGAGTATAATGTATCATTTGCTATTAACACATACAATCATGAGGCAGCTCGGTTAGAAATTACCATTACTGCACAAGATACCGCGGATTATGACCATAGACTCGAAAAACTGAAAATAGCCTTAAAGGACCGGCTTATTCCAGATTGGTACCAATGCACATGGCTTGTAGACGAGCAAATGGTTGCGTTGTGTAAAAACGCATTCGAAAGGACCTTTGTAATCGAAAATAACTTGAGAGCTTTTGCAAGCAAAATCCTTATTCACTTCCTCGGTGTAGACTGGATTAAAAGAGCAGGCTTAGAAAAAGAAAAACAGTCGGTAGACGTCCTGAAAGAAAAGTTTCTCCAGCGTGTTTCGGATTTTGACAACATTAATACTGACTTCCTTTCTATGACCCTTGAGACGTTGGTTAAAGTAATGTTCAGTGGAATTATATACAAAGATCATGTTGCCCTGAACCGACAGGACTATGCAACGCTTCAGGAGATGTGTAACAGAAGTGGCTCAGGACAAATTATATCTCAGTATATAAAAAAACGTAGAATTGTGGATACGGAAATTTGGGATAAACTCTTTGTCCCATACATTGATGACCCGGACGCTTTTAGGGCTGCTATTCACAGTTTTATTGAGGATCGTAATCATATTGCACATAGTAAAGTACTCTCTTGGAGTGCCTATCAAGTAATGCTTCGGGATTTTGACAAAATGGACTCCCTAATTATGTTGGCAGATACTAAGTTCGAGCATGAAGAGGCGGCAGATGAGGTTAAACTAACATGGCTGGCAGAACAGGAAAATAATGAATATGAACAAGGATACTATCGTGACCGGCTGGCCAGCGAAACTGGTATGGACATTCTAGATGAAAATGAAATAGAAAACTGGTTTAATGAAATCCTGTATGGGCTATTCAATTTGGTCTATCAACATTATCATCTGGATGTTTGTTATGATATTTCTAATTTTGCCACACCTGATGAAGGAGAAGTCGCATTTACAATATCCTGTCCAGCTGTTGAGGATGGCCATGCCAAAATAGATATCGTTATGGATTATTTTATTGATGATGAACTCGAAGGAGACAGTGTTTGCCATATTGAAGCCAGAAACGGGAATGGAGACGTAATCGGAAAAGCAGAAATCCGATTTCACAATGGGAACGGGTGTGAAAATGAAGAAGGAATTATGGAGGCTACCGATAGTTCTGAATATGATACATCTGAGTTGGCCGAGTTCCAAGATGAACTATTTGCTGCTATCGATGCGTTGAACCCTTATCCGGGAAAACTGGATGCGCTTTCCTATGAAAACAAAGGGGCGGTGCAATTTGTTGCCGATTTTCCTTGTGAGCAGTGTGGAAAGTTTGGCGTATCCATCAATGAAACTTTTCTGACTGTAGGAAGATGCTGTTATTGTGGCTACGAAAACGAATTAGCCGAATGTGTACGATGTGGACAACTGGTAAATCAAAACGATCTTGAGCATGGCTTGTGCCCGTCATGCGCTGCCGATATTGACGACGGGCATTAGAGTAAAACACACAAACTATCTTTTGTTTCTTTTGCAAATCGGTCCTGTGTTACTATCATGATATATCGAACGCAGTTGTATCATTTCCTCTATCAGTGAAATATAATATGACTAAATCAAGAATCATAGAATCCATCCAGCAAAAAGAGTTACTCCCCTTATTCCAATGGAAAAATCTCTCCAAGAAGTTCCAAACAGTCCCTAGAGGAATAGCCCCAAAGAATAGAACTGAGCGCCTCCACCGCCTTTTCACGCCTACGGTAATATGTCGCTCTACTGATGTCTCTTATATGCGGCTGAAGTTGTTCGATAATATCATTTGTACTTTCGAATTGCTGCGGGATCAGATATGTATAGTACAAGATCCAATAGTATGCTTCTCCGTTTTTATGTTTAGTGCGGAGCAGATCAACTGCGCTATCTACCAATTTGAGCATCTTATTGCTTCGCTCTATACAGCGGGCGTGGTTCTCAATTTGTGTCCCGCTCAAATCGGCGCCAGCCATATATACAGATTCCAGGAAATCGTCAATGCTGCTGCTGTATTCGCACTCAAACTCTTTTTTCAACTGTTGGACGGACAGTTCCATGCTCCAGACAACGTCGCGGTACTTTTTCAGGAGACGCCATGTGTCATGATAACGTGGATCTTCTGTAACGCTCTTTTGCAAAGGCTTTTTTGCCATAATGTGACCTCCTCAGTAGGTTGTATTGCAATCAATCGTAGAACCCCTGCGCCATATCGTGGCTTACCTGGGATGCGTAATACTGACCCATAGTAATCGGCGCATTGTAGAGAGCCGACAAGGTGTACGATTTTATGTTGCGGATCAACGACGTGTTGTTGTTCATGCACTCCAGCACATAGGCGATATGGAACTTGTCCAGTTTCAAGAACCGGTTTTTGACCACCCCGGTCGGAATGTCTTCCCCCGCGATGCGGATAAAGTCTTTGTGGGAACAGCACACCTCCACCATGAGTTCCACATAGCCCTCCAGCACATCCGCATCATAGGGGTGTTCCTGGAGCAGAAGGTCAAAGTCGATGTTCTCCTTGATTAGCTCCCGGTAAGAATCCATCTCATCTATCCTCATCCGGCGTTTGCTTCGGACCACAACAGGCCGGCCACGGGCGGAGGGGGAAGGGGGAAGGATAGATAGGTCAGTATCGTTCAATTCAGTATGATTATACTCAGTATTATTTGAGGCGGTTTTCCCGAAGTCTTGGGTTCTACCACATCGAAGTCTAGACTTCGGTTTTTCAGAAGTCAAAGCATCGGTGCTGCCCGGAAGTCCAGACTTCGGTTTTTCAGAAGTCTGCATCCCATCCGCTGGTGGGGATGGATTAGGGTGGTCCGGTGGAGAAGGAGTAAATCTTTTTAAGTAGATGAGGGTCGGTTTGCCTTGCCCTTGCTTGTGGCGTTCGATTAGGCCAATCCCGCCGCATAAATCAAGCTCCTTAAACAATCGTACCGCCTTATCTTTTCCACAGCCCAGCATCGACAAAGCATCCTCTAGGGTGAAGTAAATGTAAACGCGACCCGCATTGTCCAGCCATCCGTTACGGACGGACAACCCCATTCGATCCAGCATGAGTCCATAGAGAATCTTGGCCTCCATGGAGACACTCGAAAAACGCGGTTCAGTGAAAAGCGTTTTCGGAATACGATAGAAGCTGAACTGCTCCGCTTCATTTCCGTAGAAGTAATCCAGATCTAATGACATAGTGACCCTCCTCAAATCGTCATAAAAAAGCCACACCGCAACTGAATAAAGTCAGTTGCGGTGTGATGTATATAAGGAATATTCAACGGCATTCACCGTTTATTCATCGAAGAAAATTTTGGCTATCACCTCCCTGTTGACGGGGCTGTCAACCAGCTAATTTGCGGTTTTTCTCCGCATTGCCAAAATGTAGCGAAAAATCAGGTCTGAGAAGTTAGACAAAATCAGCAGAGCGCCGCATTTTTCATTACTTTCTGGCCTGCTTCTATTATACCGCAAGCGTCGATGCGGCGCACGATTCCGGTTGCTTTCATGGAAATTCCTCCTGCGGTTTATATTTCTCAATGGGTATTATCCGCAGGTTTTGGAAGGGTATGCAGGCCGAACCGCTGGATTTGTATGGAAAAGAGCGCAAAAATTTGCCGGGAACAGGCCGTTTTGAATGCGCTTCCGCACCGGACAGACGAAAGCGGCCGCTCAAAAAAGCGGCCGCTTTTGCGCGGTACAGGGCGTTTGGACTCAGCAGGTGATCTGCAGGCCGGTCTCGTACTTGGTGTCGTCGATGATCACGCGGATGTCATAGGTGCCGGAAAGCCCCGCCTTGTTGACCGAGTAGTTGATGGGGCGCTTGAGGGCGTTCTCGTCCAGCGTGCTGGCGTCCAGGAAAGTGCCCATGCACATGGCTTTGAAATCGCCCTTGGAGGTGGACATGAAGTAGGGGTGGCTCTCCTCGCCCTGCTCCAGCAGCAGCAGGACCATCTGGCCCTTCATAAAGGTGGCGTGGAGGGTGAAGCGGTCCATCTCCTCGGTGAGACTGGCCTCGCACTTTTCAGGGATCATCTCGCCGGAGGGATCCATCGGGATGTTGGTCTCGAACTCCTTGGTGACGCCCATCTCGCCCAGGATCCTGCCCTTGCCCAGCTCCAGGTTGATGCCGTCGCTGTACGGCTTCAGCTTCTCGCCGCGATAGTAGTTGCCGTGGACCTTGAGCTCCAGCATCAGCTTGTTGTTGTCGATCTCGGTGGTGATGGAGTAGATGGAGCCGCCCAAATGCCGGATCATCGGGCCCAGCATCTCGGAGGGCTCGCCCTCGGCGGTGTAGGCGATGCCGCCGGAGTGGACCATGTAGTGCCCCTCGTTGTAGAACTCCACGTTGCAGATGTAGGGGGAGAAGAACGCGGCGCCCCGGTCCTTGCCGTACTCCCAGACCTGCTCGATGGTCATATCCTTGGTGTTGATGTGGTAGCGCACGCCCCGGGAGTAGTTGTCCTTGGCGGGCAGATATTGCTCGGGGTCGCGGGCGCCGTAGTGGTGGTTGTCGAAGCACATCACGTCGCCGTCGGGGGTGATGAGGTTAGCGTGCTGCTCATACTGCCAGCCGAAGTTGCTGCCGATGGGCTTGAAGCAGTATTTCTCCACGAACTCCCTGGGCCAGCCATAGTGCTCCTTTTCCGGGTCGTCGAAGACCTGGGGATCGGTGATGACCCAGTTGAGCTTGCCGGTGTCGAAGTCGATGTTGACCATGGAATTCACATGGCGGCCGGAGAAGGTAAGAGAGTTGGTGTTGGGATCGTACCACACGGCGTTGTTATGGAACCAGTCCTCCTCGGACCAGCTGCCGGAGCGGCCGTAGCCAACGGGCATGAAGTCCTTGTAGTCCCAGGTCTTGAGGATCTCGCCGGTCTCCCGGTCCACCAGCACGCACATATCCTCCACGGTCTCGCTGGTCAGGTCCTCGGTGAGGATGAGCAGATTGCCGTCGGGCATCTCGAAGGAGTCGTGATGGTAGCCGCCGGGGAGGCGGAACTCCTTGTAGATCTTGCCGCACAGGCTCATCTCGTACAGGCCGGACATGTAGTAGGGGAGCTTGAGCAGACGGTCGGTGCCGATGACCACGTTGCCGTTGCGCAGACGCTTCATATCGAAGGAGCAGGGCACGTTCAGATGCCAGCGGGCGTCGCCCCGATAGTCGTAGGCCACGGCCAGATCGTCGGTGGCGGGGGTGACGAAGATCAGGTTGTCCTGGAGGTACTCGGGAGTGGTGTCCATGGAGATGATGGGGTCTTTCCCGTCGAAGACGTCGGGCGTCTCGATGGTGATGACAGCCTTCTCACCCCGGTAGGCCTGGATCTCCACCTGGTTGGCGTAGTTGGAGTACAGGCCCACGATGGGCAGGACGTGGGTCTTGGCGGGGGCGAAGGTGTGGTAGATGTTGCCCTGGGGCCGGATCTTGCCCAGGACGGTGACCGTGATGGCGACCTCCTCCTCGGTCTTGAAGGCGATCACCGCGGACAGGGGGTTGATGAAATACAGATTGAGCTTGACCAGGGGGTTTTGCAGGGTGTAGCCGCCCTGTTCCAGCTCGGCGAGCATCTCCTGCTCCGCCTGATACTGGCGCTCGATGATGTGCTCCTTGAACTCGTATTTGACAGCCATGGCGCATTCCCTCCGTTAAGATTTGAATTCTTCGATCAGCTTCACAAGGGCGGTCTTCTGCTGGAGGCCGGTGAGCCGCTTCTTCTCCTCCCCGTCCTTGAACAGGATGATGGTGGGGTAGCCGGCCACGCCGAATTCTTTGCACAGATCGGGGTTGGCCTCAAAGTTGACCTTGAGGATGCTCAATTCGGGGAAGAGCTTTTCGATGTCCTTGAGCACGAAGCCCAGCATTTTGCAGGGCCCGCAGGTGGCGGAAAAGAAATCGGACAGCACCAGGCCGGAGCCGTACTTTTCCTTGAATTCTGTGGCGTTGACTTCCTGGATCATGGGTAGGACCCTCCTGTCTTTTTGTGATCAGATCTCGTGAGCCTGGATGTAATGGGCGGCCTCCTGCCCGGCGATGGCGCCGTCGGAGCAGGCGGTGATGCTCTGCCGGAGGAATTTGACGATGACGTCGCCCGCGGCAAAGACCCCGGGGACGCCGGTGCGCATGTGGGCGTCCACCGTCACGTAGCCCCGGTCCAGGATGCCCAGATCCTGGCAGAACTCGGTGGTGGGGATCAGGCCGATGAACTCGAACACGCCGTCGCAGGGGATCACGTGCTCCCCCATCAGCTTTTCGTCCACGGTGTCCGCCGGGCCGAACCTGGGGTCCTTGTCGTTTTCGTTGTTCCGAACCCGGACGCCGGTGAGCTTCGTCTCGCCCTCGAACCCCAGAACGTCCTGATAGACGTAGATCTTCACGTTCTCCTTCTGGCGCAGCCGGTCGCAGACCATGGGGTCGGCGGTGAGGCCCAGCATAGTGACGATGGTCAGGCTTTTGGCGATGTCGGCCAGGAAGAGGGACTCCTCCACGGCGGAGTTGCCGCCGCCGACGACCACGCAGTCCTTGCCCCGCATCTGCTCCCCGTCGCACACGGCACACCAACTGATGCCGTTGCCGGAGAAGCGGTCCTCGCCGGGGGCGTCCAGCACCCGGTGGCGGGTGCCGGTGGCGATGAGCACGGTCTTCCCCTCGAAGACGGCGCCGTCCTCCTCGCATACCACCTCTTTCAGCAGGGGGCCCTTGTCCCGGACGGCCACCACGGTGCGGTAGTCAAAGGTGATGCGCTCATAGGTCTGGGTGTGCTCGAACATCTTCATGGCCAGCTCGGCGCCGTTGATGTTGTCGAAGCCGGTGTAGTTCTGGATCTCGTTGGTGTTGATGAGCTGCCCGCCGGGGGCCAGCTTATCCAGCATCAGCACCGTCAGGTCGGCCCGGGCGGCGTAGATGGCGGCGGTCATGCCGGCGGGGCCGGCGCCTACGATGATAAGATCATACAGGGGCATTTTGCATCCTCTCCTTTTGAACGAATTTGGCCGGTCAGCCCATCATCAGGGTGGCGAAGGGGATGCCCAGCCCCAGCACAAGGACGATCTCCACCAGGGCGTAGACGGCGGAGTACTTGTAAACGTCGCCGGAGTTCAGGTCCTTATTGGCAAACATCATGGCCGCAAAGGGAGAGGCCGCGGGGGTGAGCATGGCGGACTGGAGCACGAAGAAGATCAGCAGGGTGACCATGGGGGCCACGTTGGCGCCGGTGGCGTTGCCGTAGGTCAGGATGATGGGCTGGAGGAGCATGCCGATCACCAGGGAGTTGCACACGTTGGTCAGCACGAAGGCCACCATCAGCAGGGCGATGGTGAACACCAGGGTGGACATATTCTGGAAGATGGGGGAGAGCAGAGCGCCCAGCAGGGCGGCCACGCCGGTGGCCTCGCTGGTCAGCACGCTGCCCAGCAGGATGGCGGTGGCGCAGATGAAGAAGGTGGGCCAGGCGAAATCCCGCTGCATACTGGTGACGAAATTGACCGTGGGCTTCCCGTCGGAGAGGACGATGGCGCCCATGATGCCCATGTAGAGGGCGGCAAAGCCCATGGAGTTGGCGCTCAGGAACTGCATGACGGGGATGCCGGGCAGCAGGGAGGGCACCAGCATCACCAGGACGTAGGCGCAGAAGGTGCCGAAGATCAGCTTCTGGCGGGTGTTCATGGGGGGCAGGGCGGTGCTGTCCAGTTTCTCCATGGTCAGGTCCTTCAGCTTATCCACGTTGGGGCGCAGGATGAACTTGGTGACCAGGATGGCCACGGCCAGCTCCAGGATGCCCATGATGAAGCAGGTGATGAAGTACTTGCCGTCGTTGATGACCACGTTGGGATCGATGCCCCGGTAGTTGCTCAGCAGGGCCAGGCCGTTGGACATGTAGGGGGGAACGGGGAAGCCCAGCAGGGCGGCCACCACGATGAGGATGGTCATCAGTTTGGGATACTTATCCTCCCTGGTGTAGCCCAGATCCTCGTAGATGCCCTTCATGATGGGCCAGAACAGGAGGATGGGCACGAACGCGCCGATAAAGACGCTCATCAGATAGCAGCACAGCAGGATCATGCAGGTGAAGACCCAGGGGTGGCCCAGGTTGACCTTCAGGGTGAGGAAGAAGCGGCCGATGTAGTGGGTGATCTTCTCATAGGTCAGGCAGGCGGTGATGGCCATGATGAAGAACAGCTGCACCACGGTGGGGTTGCCAAACCACTCCTTCAGCACGCCGTTCATGGGCATATAGCCGGTGAAGGCCACCGCCACGGCGGAGAGGATGCTGCACCAGACCGGGTCCACGGTGGTCCACAGATACAGGGTGCCCACGAAAACGCCCAGGACCTTCCGGCCCACCTCGGTGACGGTGCCGTCGGGATAGGGGATGGGGAGCAGTGGAACGATGAACATGATCAGGATGCCGATGATCGCGTGGATGATCTTGCTGTTGAACTGGAATTTGACGCTGCTGTCGGGAATCGTGTTTGGCATGTGATTCACTCCTCTTCTTTTCTCAGGATAGGACTGTTTGGATGCCCGCGGAAAAAGACACCGGTCGAAACAGATATATTATACAATATTTACATCCGCGAAGATAGAACATATGTTAATTTTTGAACAAACATGCGTTAAATTTCAGACAAGCTTTTGGGAAAAATGAGTCTTCCCTTTTCTGACAGATATGATAGAATGACCGGGAAAGGCAAAGAACAGAGAGGGGGGTGGCTGACACGGATGTGAAGGAGCGCGCGGCGGAGCTGTTCCGCCAGAACGGGAAGCGGCTGGAGTTCCTCCCGGGGGAGAACCTCTTCAACTCCGCCCTGGACCAGGGCGGAAGCTTCGCCCACTTTCTGGACAGCGGGTCCTGTTCCCTGTCGGGCTTCACCCGGGACGGCAGGGAGCATATCTTCCTCTACTTTCACGGCCAACGGGTGGTGGGCTTTATGCAGCTCATGCCCATCGAGTTCGGGGGGGATCCGCCCCACATCGTCGTCACCGCCAAGACCCCCTGCGTGGTCTACCGGGTGACCCGGGAGCAGTTCCAGGGGTTTTTGCGGGAGGAATCCTCCTTCCAGACCTATATGCTCCAGGTGGTGTCCGAGAACTATCTGAATCTCATCAAGCACTATCAGTCCGGCCAGGGCCAGTGCGCCACCAGCCGGCTGTGCGCCCTTCTGCTGGACTACGCCGGGCGGGAGGGGGATGCGCTTTGTATGCCCGCCTATTTCAATATGGCGGAGTTCTCCCGCTATCTGGGGGTCCATACCGTCACGGTGTCCCGCATCATGGTCCAGCTGAAGCAGCGGGGGTACATTGAAAAGCAGGGCCGCCGGATCCTCCTGAGGGACCCGGAGGGACTGGGCCGGCTGATCCGGGATCAGTCCAACTTCGACTTCTGAGAGATACCCGCGCCAGATATAAGAGCGCCGCCCCGGATCCCGGGGCGGCGCTTTCGTATCTGTGTCCCGTCATGGGGCGGAGAGCGGCCGGAACACGTATTCCTCGCCCCAGGGGAGGGACGCCCGCGCCGCCGCCACGCCGAAGACGCGCTCCACGCTCCCGTTGGCGCAGAGATCCGCCGGGGCGCCGTCAGCCACCACGCCGCCCCCGTCCAGCAGGATCACGCGCCGGGCGTACCGCAGGGTCAGGTCCAGGTCGTGGAGGACCATGACGACGGTCTTTCCCATGCCGGCCAGGTGGCGGGCCAGTTCCATCACCTCGAACCGGGCGCGGATGTCCAGGTAGGTGGTGGGCTCGTCCATGAGGATGACGCCGGTGTCCTGGGCCAGGGCCATGGCGATATAGACCTTCTGCCGCTCGCCCCCCGAGAGGGAGGCCATCCCCCGCTGGGCCAGATGGGAGCAGCCCACCCACTCCAGGGCGGCGCGGGCGGCGTCGAAGTCCTCCCGCCGGTATTGCCGGGGGAATGAGAGGTAGGCGAAGCGGCCGTGGAGGACCATGCGCAGGGCGGTCAGCTCCGGGACGTTGCGCCCCTGGGGCAGATAGGCCATCCGCATGGCCCGCTGCTGGGGAGAGAGTTCCTCCAGGGGCGCGCCCTCCAGTAGCACCTGCCCCCCGAGGGGGGGCAGCAGGCCGGAGGCGGTCCTGAGCAGGGTGCTCTTGCCGCAGCCGTTGAGGCCGCCGATGACCGTGATCTCCCCGGGGGACAGCGCCAGGTCCAGGTCCCGGAGGACGGGCTGTCTGCCGTAGCCCGCCGTGAGGCGGCGGAATTCAAGCATGGATGCGCCCCCCTCTCTGCCGGATGAGCAGGACCAGGAAGAAGGGGACCCCCAGGAAGGCCAGGAAGATGCCGGCCGGGAGTTCATAGGGGGCGAAAAGGAGCCGGGCGGCCAGATCGCACAGGGCCGTCAGGGCCGCGCCGCACAGGGCGGACATGGGGATCAGCCAGCGGCTGTCCGCGCCCACCAGGGTCCGCCCCAGGTGAGGGACGATGAGGCCGACAAAGCCCAGCAGGCCGCAGAAGCTGACGCTGGCCCCCGCCAGCAGGGCGGACAGGGCCAGCAGCAGCACCCTGAACCGCCGCACCGGGAGGCCCAGGCCGTGGGCGGTGGTCTCCCCCATGGAGAGCACGTCCAGCTCATTGGACAGCAGGAAGGCCAGCAGGATGCCCGCCAGGATGACAACGACGGCGGGCCAGAGCCGCCCTCCGGCGCCGGTGACGCCGGAGAAGCCCCCCACCCGGAAGTCCACGCTGCTCATGGCGGTGTCGGGGAAGAAGGCCCGCAGGGTCTCGCTGACGGCGTTGAGCAGGGCGTTCACCGCCACGCCGGACAGGACCACCGTCAGCCGGGAGGCGCCGGTGAGCCGGCCCAGGCAGGACACCAGGACCACGGCGGCCAGCGCACCCAGAAAGGCGGCCCCGGACATCACCCAGCCGGCGGCGGAGAACACGCAGCAGACGGTGACGGCCAGCCCCGCCCCGGCGTTGACCCCGATGATATTGGGGGCGGCCAGGGGGTTGGCCAGCACCGACTGGAGGATGCACCCCGCTGTGGCCAGCCCCGCCCCCGCGGCCAGACAGGCGGCGGTGCGGGGCAGACGGGAGTACCAGAAGATGCGCCCCGCCGCCGAGGTCCTGTCCCCGGTGAGAAGGCTCTGCCAGATCTGGGCGGGGGACAGGGGCACCGCCCCCAGGGCAAGGCTGAGCAGCCCGGCGGCCAGCATGCAGAGCAGCGCCCCCGCCATCAGCAGGCCCCGGCGCTTATCCGAAAAGGATGCGGGCAAGTCCCTCATATGCCTCCCCCCAGCGGTCGTTAGGTTTCAGATTGTAGAGCTTCTGATCCATGAAGTAGAGCTTCCCCTCCTTCACGGCGGTGAGGCCGCTCCAGGCGGGGCTGCCGGTGAGTTCGGCGGTCAGCGTCTCCCGGACCGCCGCCTCGTCGTTGCCCTGGAGGACGATGAAGATGAGCTCGGGATCGTCCGCGATGATCCGCTCCAGGCTCAGGTCCTCCAGCAGGGAGTTGTCGCTGTCGGCGATGTTGACGCACCCCAGGTCGGTGAGCATATTGCCCAGGACGGTGCCCTCCCCGCCCTTGGCCTTCACGCTGGAGGAGCTGGCCCGGAGGTAGAGGACGGTGGGGTGGGTGTCCTCAGACCTGGCGCGCTCCACCACCGCGTCGATCCGGGCCTGGGCGGCGAGGCCGTTGCTCTCATACAGGTCCCGGCGGCCGGTGATCTGCGTGCAGATGTCCAGCATGTGGAGATATTCGGGGAAGTCGTTCACATCGAAATAGGCGGCGGGGATGCCCATCTCCTCGAAGGTGGGCATCAACTCCACGTCGATGTCCGTATTGGGGCTGGCGATGATGAAGTCCGGCTCCACTGACAGCAGCAGTTCCAGGCTGATGTTCCGGGTGGTCCCCAGGTCTATCACGCTCTCGTCCAGCCCCAGGTCGAACTGGGTCCAGGCGTCGTTGGCGGTGGCCGCGATGTCCCCGCCGGCCAGGCTCCACACATGGGCGAAGCTGCCGATGAGGGGGACCACTCGCCGGGGGTTTTTGGGCACGGTGACCTCCCGCCCCAGATCGTCGGTGAAGGTGACGCTCTCCTCCGCCGGCTCCGTCTCCGGGAGGGCGGACCCGGCCGGAGCGGCCGCGGAGGGGGGGGGGGCGGGAGATCCGGTCACGGCAGGCCCCCCGGCCCCGCAGGCGGCCAGGGTCAGGGCAAGCGCGAGGCACAGGGCCAGAACTGCGCGTTTTTTCACAGAGATCCCTCCAGTCTCGATTCCAGCAGGGCGCGGACCATGCCTTCGCCGGTGGTGTCCGCGCTCCGGGCCAGGACGGAAAGCCCCAGTTCTTCGGCCCGCCTGGCGGTGTGGGCGCCGATGCAGATGCAGCCCTTCCGGGGAGGGCGCCCGCCTCCGGAGAGGTAGTTCTCCGCCCCGCCGGCGGAGCCGAGGAGGAGGTAGTCCACCTCCTCGTTCCGGACGGGGCCGGGGATCAGGCGGTACAGGACGAGGCGTTCCCAGGCCACCCCGGCGGCGGTCAGGATCCGCTCCGGGGCGTCGGAGGCGTTTTCCGCCCCGGCCAGGAGCACCGGCCCCTCCCCCCGCTCCGCCAGGGCCCGGCCCAGGGCGGCGGTGTCATGGGTCCGGGGGGTCAGGTCGGGGTAGATGCCGCGGCGCTCCAGCGCCCCGGCGGTGCCGGGGCCCACGGCGGCGAACTTCACGCCGGAGAGGGCCCGCAGGTCCAGGCGGTCTTGGGCCAGAAGGCGGAAAAAGACCTCCGGCCCGTTGGGACTGGTGAAGGCGGCCCAGGCGGGCTTCCGCTCCAGGGCGGCGGCCAGCCGGCCGGCGGAGCAGGCCGGCTCCACCCGGCTGGTCTGAAGGGCGAGGACCTCGCCGCCCCAGGGGAGCAGGGCGGCGCGGAGCTTGTCCTGGAAGCTCCGGGTGCCGGTGACGCCCACCCGGACCCCGTCCAGAGGGCGGGCAGGGCCGGTGAGGTCCAGGGCGGCGGTGTCCCCCACCACGATGACGGCGGGAGGCGGGAAGCCCTCGGCCAGGGGGGCGATGTGGGCCAGATCTCCCCGGACCACCGTTCCGCCCACCACGGCGGCGGGGGTGCCGGGGGGCTTCCCGGCGGCCATGAGCCTCCGGGCCAGGGCCTCCAGCCGGGACAGGCCCATGAGGAACACCAGCGTGCCGGAGAGTCCCGCCAGCCGGTCCAGGTCCTCGGGGAGGCCGTCGCCGGTGCCGGCGGTGTGGGCGGTGATCACATGGAAAGAGCGGCTCACCGCCCGGTGGGTCACCGGGATGCCCCACAGCTCCGGGACGGCCACCGCCGAGGTGACGCCGGGGACCAGGGCGAAGGGGACCCCCGCCGCCCGGAGGGCCAGGGCCTCCTCGCCCCCGCGGCCGAAGACGAAGGGGTCGCCCCCCTTGAGGCGGCATACGTTCTTCCCCGCCCGGGCCAGGGAGATCAGGGCCTGGTTGATCTCCTCCTGGGAGGCGCTGTGTTTCCCCAGACGCTTGCCCATATAGTGGAGTTCCGCGCCCGGGCCGGCCAGGTCCAGCAGGCCCTCGGGCAGCAGGTCGTCATAGACCACCGCGTCGGCCCTTTTCAGGCACTCCAGGCCCGCCAGGGTCAGCAGGTCCCGGCGGGCGCACCCGGCGCCCACCAGCCAGACGAATCCGCTCACGGCGCTCCCTCCTCCCGGTCCAGACAGGTCCCGATCTCCTCCTCGGTCAGGGGCCGGCCCTTTTCCAGGGCGGCGGCGAGGCAGGCGCGCAGAAAGGCCGCCCGCCGGGGCTGCCGGGAGAAGGCCGCCTTCGCCCGGGGGCGCAGGGCCTCCATCTGGTCAAGGATGTCCTCGAGGCGGCCGGGCAGCACCTCCCCCAGCCGGTCCCGGACCCAGGCGGCGGCCAGGGGGCTGGCCCCGCCGGTGGAGACGGCGGCGGTGAGTTTTCCCCGCCGGAGGACCGCCGGGAAGATCACCGAGCAGTATCGGGGCATATCCACCACGTTGAGGGGGATCCCCCGCTCCCCGCAGAGCCGGGAGAGGGCCTCGCCCACGGCGGGGTCGCCGGTGGCGTCCACCACCAGGGCGCAGCCGTCCAGGTCGCCCTCCTCCACCTTCCGGGGGAGGAGCCGGACGGGCAGGGCGGCCAGTTCGGGCAGGACCTCCGGGGCGGCTACGGTGACGCCGGCGCCGCACTCCAGCAGGGCCGACGCCTTGCGCAGAGCTACCCTGCCGCCGCCGGCCACCAGACACCGTTTTCCGCTCATCTCCATGAACAGGGGGAACCAGGCCATGGCGGACCTCCTCTCTTCCTGATAGGGTGAGAGGGCCCCGACGGCCTCGTCGGAGCCCTCTAATATGGGTTTGCGGATCAGACGCTCAGGCCTTGGGACCCGCGGTGTGGTGCATGGACATGGGTTTCACGTTGAAGTTGGAGCGGTACTCGGTCTCGTGCCAGAAGATGTCCTCCGCCACCAGGCACTCGGGATTGAGCTCCACACCCTCCAGGATGATCTCCTTGAACTTCTTGTAGCCGGCCCGGTCGATCAGGTGGCCGCCGTGGAGGTACTCGGGCTTGTAGTCCATGACCCAGGCGGAGAACTTCTGCCAGTTCTTCAGCACGCCCATGATCACGTCCTCGCTGGCCCAGTTCAGGAACATCTTGCCGGCCCGGGGGGTCTGACGGCCGGTGCGGCCGCCCAGGATGACCTTGTACAGGGGCTTCTCCCGGCGGGTCCAGGCGCTGGTGGGGCAGACCCGGGCGCACTCGCCGCAGCCCACGCAGCAGCAGGGGTCCTTGTCGATCTTGCCGGTGGCCTCATTGAGGGAGAGGACCCGGGTGGCGGCGTGCTCGCACTGATTCACGCAGCGGGCGCAGCCGATGCAGCGCTCGGGGTGGTAGTCGATCTTGGTGGTGCCGATGATGCCGAAGTCGCACATATGGGCCTTGTTGCAGTCGTTGGGGCAGCCGGAGATGTTGATCTTGATGTGGTAGTGGCTGGGGAAGATGATGGACTCGATCTTCCGGGCCAGCTCAAAGGTGTTGATGTTGGCGCAGATGCAGTGGTAGTTGCCGATGCAGCCGGTGATGTTCCGGGCGCCGATGGTGGGGTAGCCGCTCTTGGGGTCCCAGGGGTGAGGTTCATGGGCCACGGTGTCCATGTCCACGCCGCACAGCTCGGCGTCCACCTCGCGGATGTAGGACTCCAGGTACTCGTTGACGGCGGGGATGTCCTCGTACTTGATGCCGGTGATGTCGAAGGTCTGCCGGGTGCCGAAGTGGAAGTTGCCGTCGCCCCAGGTGTCGGCGATGTGCTCCACATAGGTCAGGTATTTGGCCGCCACCATGCCGCCGGGGACGCGCATCTGCAGCATGAACTCCCCGGGGACTTTGGACTGGCGGAAGCAGTTGAGACGTACCTTTTTGACGTTGATGTCTTTGTTCATATCCTTCGCTCCTCTCTCAGTCCACCAGGTCGCGGGCCACGGAGTAGGGGAACACCGGCCCGTCCAGGCACACATAGACTTCGTCGATGCGGCAGTGGCCGCACTTGCCGACGGCGCAGGACATCTTCCGCTCGAAGCTCATCCAGATGTTCTCCACCTTGGCACCGCACTTGAGCAGCTCCAGGCCGGTGAACTTCATCATGGGCGGGGGACCCACCACCACGACGGCGTAATCGTCTCCCCACTGGTCGAAGGGGATCTCCTTGACGAAGGCGGTGACCATGCCGGTGCGCCAGTTCTCTTTGACGTCGTTGTCCAGGGCGTAGATGGTGGTGAACTTGTTCTTCCACTCCTCCAGCTCCTTGTGGAAGACGATGCCCTCCTCGTTCTTGAAGCCGCAGATGAGGGTCACGTCCTTCACCAGGCCGGGTCCGGCGGCGAAGGCGTTGAGCATGGAGCGGACGGGGGCCAGGCCGGTGCCGCCGGTGATGACCACCATGTGCTTGCCCCTGAACTGGTCCACGGGCCAGCCTTTGCCGTAGGGGCCCCGGAGGAAGAGGGTGTCGCCGGCGGTCTTCTCAAAGATCACGTTGGTGACCTTGCCCACGTTGCGGATGGTGAACTCCAGCCAGCCGTCCCCCTGGGCGGAGACCGAGATGGGGGCCTCGCCGATCATGGGGATGGACAGCTGCATGAACTGCCCGTGGGCCACTTTCGCGTCGGTGGCCACCCGGAACGTCCACTCGTGGACGCTTTCCTTATGTACGTCCAGGATCTTGCAGGGATAGGGCTGAACGGGATTGATCATCTCTGGCCACCTCCTTATGCTTTGCCCAGGTCCGCCTTGATCTCGGCAACGGCGGCGCTGACTTTGTTGACGGTCGCGGAAATGGAGATCAGCTCGGGGCAGCGGTGGGTGCACCGGCCGCAGCCCACGCACATGTGGCGCTCGCCGAAGCGGGCCTTGTAGTCGTGGAACTTATGCAGGACCTTGTAGCGCATCCGGTCCCCGGCGGTGGAGCGGAACTCCCGCTGGCCGGCCATCTGGTCGAAGCCGGCGATCTGGCAGGAGGCGGTCACCCGGCGGCGCTCGCCCACCTCGGGGTTGTCGCCGTAGATGACGTCCCGGGTGGTGAAGCAGGTGCAGGTGGAGCAGGCCACCGTGCAGGCGCCGCAGGAGACGCACCGGGCGTCGTATTCCTTCCACATGGGGTGCTTCTTCAGGGCCAGACGGACCTCTTTGTCGCTGAGGTCGGGCACTTCGACCTTCAATTCGTTTTCGGTGACGAACTCAGGGGCAAAATCGCAGCTGTCACACCCGGCGAAGAAGGGCTCCAGCTCGGGGTCGGTGACCTTGACCTCCATGCCGCCGTCGGAGAACTTCACGGCGGCGGAGTAGTCCCCCTCGTCCACGGCGTTGGACCCCATGGACACGCAGAAGCACGTGTCGTCCCCGCCGTTGCAGTCCATCAGGATGAACTTGACCCGCTCCCGCATCCGGGCGTAGTACAGGTCGGTGAAGCCGCCGTTGCCGGCGAAGATCCTGGCCTGGATCTTCTGGGCGTTGATGTCGCAGGGCCGGGCGAAGATCAGCACGGGCTGCTCCTTGACCTTGCTGGCGCGGTACTCGTCCTCGGTGAAGTAGAAAATGGCCTGCTGAATGGGGTTGATGACTTCCTTGGCGGGGTAGTCCGATTTGACCTGCCACACGATCTCGCTGGCGCTGGAGACCTTGTCGTAGCGGATGGAATCGGTGGCCGAGTAGCGGCCCTGATTGACAAAACGCTTGGGAGCGTAGACCGCGTACTTCTCCGCCAGCGTTCCCAGGACCTTGTCGGCCTGCTGGGTGTTCAGGATGTAACTCATCCAAGCACTCCTCCTCGTGGATTGTATTGTGTTTTTACCCAAGGCTCATACCTGAAATCATACCAGTTTTCGACTGATTTGTAAAGAACGAAAGTAGCTGAGGACACTATAAGTTTTTACCTGTTAGTTGAGGCTAAATCTGGCGAAAAACCTTATAGTCACCTTGGCGCGGGCCCGTCCCATTCATACTCCCGCCGGATCTGAAAAAGAACCGCCGTCCTCGTCCTTGGCCAGATCCGCGCAGATACGCCGGAAGCGGGCAAAGGCGTCGCTCTGGTACTTGTTCCGGTGATATGCCAGCACAAATTCCCGGGACAGGTCCAGTCCCTCCGCCCGGAAGGCCCAGAGGTCCCCGCGGTCCAGGCTGTCCCGGAGGATGCGGGGGGACAGGGCGGACAGGCCGAAGCCGCGGACCACCGCCTGCCGGATGGCCTCCGGCTCGCTGGACACCCAGCCCACATGGTAGCGGACCCGGTGCTTTTGGAGTTCCCGCTCCAGCTGGGCGCGGGTGCCGCTGCCCTCCTCGCGAAGGAGGAAGGTCTGGCCGTCCAGTTCCCCGGGGGAGATCACCTCCCGGCCAAAGAAGGGGTGGTCCCGCCCGCAGATGAGGGAGAGGGCGTCCTTCACCACCTGTTCCCGCACCAGGTCCGGGTGGGTGACCAGCCCCTCCACCAGGCCGATGTCCAGTTCATAGCGGAGCAGCCGCTCCTCGATGCTCCGCGTGTTGGCCACGAAGACCTCCAGGTTGATCTGGGGCAGTTCCCGGCGCAGCCGGTCCAGCAGGGGGCACAGCACGCTGCACCCCACCGTGGCGCTGGCCCCCACCCGCAGATGGGGCCGCTGGGTGGCCCCCCGGAGGAAGGTCTCGGTCTCCCGGGCCAGATTCAGGGTCTCCCGGGCGTACTCCAACAGAGTGCGGCCCACGTCGGTGAGGTGGAGGGAGTGGGCGTAGCGCTCGAACAGGAGGACGTCGTACTCCCGCTCCAGATCCACCACCACCTGACTCACCGAGGACTGGCTGATCCGCAGTTTACGGGCCGCCGCGCTCATGGTGCCGCACTCCACTACCGCGGCGAAGATCTCAAGCTCTCTGGTGGTCATCGGTCCGCCCTCCTCTGGTATAAGCGTTTTCCTGTGCTTCCAGAGATCATGATAAGGTTTTTCCGCTGTTCTGTCAACCCCGCGCCCACCTTGGGAAAGACCTTGCATCCCGCCGGAAACATGGTAAAATAGAGAAAGATGGGAGACCGGACCGCTGAAAGGAGGGGCGCCGATGAAACTCACCATGCTGGGAACGGGCCACGCGGTGGTGACGGAATGCTACAACACCTGCTTTGCCCTGGAGGAGGACGGAAAGTACTTCCTGGTGGACGGCGGGGGCGGCGCCGGCCTGCTCCGGCAGCTGAAGCGGGCCGGCCTGGACTGGCGGGAGATGCGGGAGATCTTCGTCACCCACAAGCACATCGACCATCTGCTGGGCATTATCTGGATGATGCGGCTGTTCTGCCACCACATCGCCGCCGGCCGCTGCCGGGACGAGGTCCGCATCTACGGCAACGGCGAGGTGATCTCCATCCTCCGGGAGATGGCGGGCAGGCTCCTCACCCGCCAGGAGGCGGAGCAGATCGGCGGGAAGCTGCGGCTGATCGCCGTGGACGACGGGGAGCGCCGGACCGTCAACGGCCGGGAGGTGACCTTCTTTGACATCCGCTCCGCCAAGGACCGGCAGTTCGGCTTTTGCATGGAACTGGACGGCGGGGGGCGGCTCACCTGCTGCGGCGACGAGCCGTACCACCCCTGCGAGCGCCCCTACGCCCAGGGGAGCCGGTGGCTCATGCACGAGGCGTTCTGCCTGCACAGCCAGGCGGATGTGTTCAAACCCTACGAGAAGCACCACTCCACCGTCAAGGATGCCTGCGAGGCGGCGGAGGCCCTGGGCGTTCAGAACCTGATTTTGTACCACACGGAGGACACGGACCTCCCCCACAGGAAGGAGCGCTATCTCAGCGAGGGCAGGAACTACTTTTCCGGCAATCTGTACGTGCCGGACGATCTGGAGACCATCCGGATCTGAGGCTCGAAGGCCCCGGCGGGGCCGGGGCGCGGCGAGGCGGCGGACGGGAGACCCCGTCCGCCGCCTCCTTTGATTTGGGCCAAAGTGTACAAGGCCGCCTGACATTCTGTCGCGGGATTTGAGGAAAACGTCAAATTTCTGTTGACACCCGCGGACAAAGGAGCTATAATCGATTACAGTTAAAACCATCATTGAAATCGCATGGCATTGGCAGCAGGTGAAGGGAGGAGACGAACCGCACGCTGCCAAAATTCATTTTGGGAGGTTGGTTCCATGGCAAAATGTGTCGTGGTGGCGGACGACCTGACCGGCGCCAACGCCACCGGCGTGCTTCTCAAGAAGAGCGGATTCGACACCCTTACCCTGCTGCACTCCTCCGCCGGGCCGGCCGCGTGTCCGATCGAGTGCGACTGCCTCGTCGTCCCCACCGACAGCCGTTCGGTCAGCCCCCAGGAGGCCTACGACCGGGTGCGGGAGGCCCTCGCCTCCCATTCCGGGCCGGAGGTCCGCTTCTATGCCAAGCGCATCGACAGCACCCTCCGGGGCAACCTGGGCAGCGAGACGGACGCTTTCCTGGACGCCCTCGGCCCGGAGTACATCGCGGTGTGCGTGCCCTGCTTCCCCAGCTCCGGCCGGGTGATCGTGGGGAGCCACCTTCTGGTCAACGGGGTCCCGCTGCGCAGGACCGAGGTGGCCGCCGACCCCAAGTGCCCCATCCACACCACCGATGCGTTTTTGCTGTATCAGGGCCAGACGAAGTATCCGGCGGCCGCCATCCACCTGGACGAGGTCCACAACGGCGCGGAGCGCCTGGCCGGCCTGATCGCCGCCCGACGGGATGAGGGCGCCCGGGTCCTGGTGGTGGACAGCGTGACCGAGGAGGACCTGGAGACGGTGGCGGAGGCCGTGGCCCTCTCCGGGATCCCCGCCGTCAGCGTGGACCCGGGTCCGTTCACCGCGTGCCTGGGCAGGCGGCTCATCCCCCGGGAGAAGGCGAAGACGCCGGCGGGGAAGATCTTCTGCGCCATCGGCTCGGTCAACGGCGTGGCCGGCGCCCAGACCCGCGCTCTGCTGGCCGGCCGCCCGGTGACGGCGGTCTACCTGGAGACGGCCGAGATCCTGGAGAGCGACGAGCGCCGCCGGAAGGAGATCGAACGGCTGACGGCCGAACTGGTCCGGCGGCGGGGGGAGTCCGATATCCTGGCGGTGATCGGCTGCGGCATCGACCCCAAGCGGCGGGTCCCCTTCGAGCCGTACATGGAGCGGTGGGGGCTGGACGCCGAGGGGCTGTCCGCCCGGATCAACACCGCCTTCGCGGAGGTGACGCTGGGGGTGCTGGAGGCCTGCCCGGAGATCGGCGGGGTGTACTCCACCGGGGGCGACATCACCGCCGCCATCCACAGCGCCGCCGGCACGGTGGGCCTGCGCCTGCTGGACGAGGTGCTCCCCCTGGCGGGCTACGGCATCGCCATCGGCGGGACGCTGGCGGGCAAGGCGTTTGTCAGCAAGGGCGGCATGGTGGGCGATGAGAACGCCATGGTCACCTGCACGGATTACCTGCTGGAACATCTGAACTGAGAAAAGAGGAGGAAGCAAGTATGAGACCGTTGATCGCAATCCCCATGGGGGACCCCGCCGGCATCGGGCCGGAGATCGTGCTGAAGACCGTGGCTGACGAAGAGACCCAGCGCATTGCCCGCTGCATCGTGGTGGGCAGCCGGAAGGTCATGGAGTACGCCATGGACTATCCCGGCAGCCCCCGGCTGGAGATCGTGACCGTGGACGATCCCGGGGAGGGAAGGTATGAACCCGGCGTGCTCAACCTGATCGACCTGGACAACGTGGATATGGATCAGTTCCAGGTGGGCAGGGTCAGCGGCATGTGCGGCCGCGCTGCCTACGACTACATTGCCAGGAGCATCGAACTGGCAAACGCCCGAATCGTTGATGCGGTGTCAACGACGCCTATCAATAAAGAATCTTTGAGAGAAGGAGGGATCAATTTTATCGGTCATACGGAGATCTTCAGCGCGCTGACCCACTCCAACGACCCCCTGACCCTGTTCGAGGTGAACAACCTCCGCGTCTTCTTCCTGTCCCGCCACGTGTCGCTGCGCAAGGCCTGCGATATGGTCACAAAGGACCGTATCATCGACTATGTGGAGCGGTGCACGGAGGCCCTGCGGAAGCTGGGCGTGACCGAGGGCACCATGGCCATCGCCGGGCTCAATCCCCACAGCGGGGAGCACGGCCTGTTTGGCGACGAAGAGGTGAAAGAGGTCTTCCCCGCGGTGGAGGAGCTCCAGAAGCGGGGCTACAAGGTGGTGGGTCCCATCGGAGCGGACTCGGTGTTCTCCCAGGCGCTCCACGGCAAGTACAACAGCGTGCTGAGCCTCTATCATGACCAGGGACACATCGCCACAAAGACGCTGGACTTTGAGCGCACCATCTCCATCACCGCCGGGATGCCTATCCTGCGGACCTCCGTGGACCACGGGACCGCGTTCGACATCGCCGGAAAGGGGATCGCCAGCGCGGTGAGCATGAAGGAGGCCGTGCGCCTGGCAGTCAAGTACGCCCCCGCGTTTTTGCAGAGCTGAGACGTCCGTTGGCATTTCACACCGGCACAGAACGAAATTATCATTGAGTGAGAGGAGTTGTCATTATGGAAGGTCCCAGAATGCTTATCGCCCTGTTGATCGGCATCGTCATCCTGGTCTTGCTGATCCTCAAGACAAAGGTCCACGCGTTCCTCGGTCTGATCATCGCCGCTGTCATCATCGGCCTGATCGGCGGGATGGATCCCGTCCAGATTCCCACCTCTATTATCAACGGCTTCGGCGGGACGCTGGGCAGTATTGGCATCATCATCGGCTTCGGCGTCATGATGGGCCAGATCTTCGATAAGACCGGCGCCGCCGAGCGGATGGCAATGACGTTCATCAAGCTGTTCGGCAAGAAGCACGAACACTGGGCCATGGCCCTGACCGGCTTCATCGTCTCCATCCCCATCTTCTGCGACTCCGGCTTCGTGGTGGTCAGCCCCATCGCCAAGGCCATCTCCAAGAAGACCCGGCGCTCCATCGTGGCCATCGCCGGCCCGCTGGCGGTCGGCCTGGTCATCACCCACTCCCTGGTCCCGCCCACCCCGGGCCCCCTGGGCGTGGCCGGCACCTTCGGCGTTGACGTGGGCCAGTTCATCCTGCTGGGCATCGTCATCGCCCTCCCCATGGCCATCATCTCCACCCTGTACTGCCAGTGGCTGGGCAAGAGGCTCTACCAGATCCCCGCCGACAACGACGAGGGCTGGGAGCGCCCCGAAAAGATCGAGGAGATCGTCAGCGACGACGTGCTCACCCCCTCCCGGGAGCTTCCCTCCGCCTTTGAGAGCTTCCTGCCCCTGGTGGTGCCCATCATCCTGATCCTCCTGAACAACCTGCTTGCCGCGATCAAGGTGACCGGCATCGTCAGCACCATCTTCACCTTCCTGGGCACCCCCATCATCGCCGTGGGCATCGGCCTGCTGCTGGCCATCTTCGTGCTGGGCCGCAACCTGGACCGGGCCACCGCTCTGGCTGAGATGGACCTGGGCATCAAGTCCGCGGGCATCATCATCCTGGTGACCGGCGGCGGCGGCGCTCTGGGCCAAATCCTGAAGGACAGCGGCACCGGCAACTATGTGGCCGAGCTCCTGTCCAAGACCGCCATCCCCATCATCATCCTGCCCTTCCTTATTGCCACCATCGTCCGCTTCATCCAGGGCTCCGGCACCGTGGCCATGGTCACCGCCGCCGGCATCTGCGCCCCCATCATCCAGGCCGCCGGCGCCAATATGCTGCTGGGCGCCTTCGCCTGCTGCATCGGCTCCCTGTTCTTCAGCTACTTCAACGACAGCTACTACTGGGTCGTCAACAACCTGATGGGCATGAAAGATACAAAGGACCAGATCCGCAACTGGTCGGTCACGTCCACCATCGCGTGGGGCGTCGGCTTTGTGGAACTGCTGATCCTGAGCCTGTTCATGCACTGAGTCCGGACGGTCTGCGTTCAGCGGGAAAAACCGATAGAACAAGCGGCGGGGATCCTTGCCATGCAGGGACCCCCGCCGCTTTTTGAAAAGCGCGCGCAGCCCATTGCTTTTTCTCCCGCGATGTGGTATGCTTTCCGAGATATGGGCGCAGCGCCCGGTCCAGAAAAGTAAGGAGGAAATCATCATGGGTTTTTTGACAGGTAAGACCGCCATCATCACCGGCGCCGGCCGGGCCGTGCTCAGCGACGGCCGCTGCGGCTCCATCGGCTACGGGATCGCCACCGCCTACGCCAAGGAGGGGGCCAATCTGGTCATCACCGGCCGCAACGTGAAGAAGCTGGAGTCCGCCAAAGAGGAGCTGGAGCGGCTCTACGGCATCAAGGTGCTCATCCTCCAGGCCGACATCAACGCCGCGGCTGACAACGAGGCGGTGGCCCAGAAGGTGGTGGACGAGACCATTGAGGCCTTCGGCCGCATCGACGTGCTCATCAACAACGCCCAGGCCAGCGCCTCCGGCGTGCCCCTGGCCCAGCACACCACCGAACAGTTCGATCTGGCCCTGTACTCCGGGCTGTACGCCGTCTTCTATTACATGAAGGCCTGCTATCCCCATCTGAAGGAGAGCAAGGGCTCCGTTATCAACTTCGCCTCCGGCGCGGGCCTCTTCGGCAACTACGGCCAGTGCGCCTACGCCGCCGCCAAGGAGGGCATCCGCGGCCTGAGCCGGGTGGCCGCCACCGAGTGGGGCCCCGACGGCATCAACGTCAACGTGATCTGCCCCATCGCCTGGACCGCCCAGCTGGAGAACTTCCAGAACAACTACCCCGACGCCTTCAAGGCCAACGTGAAGATGCCCCCCATGGGCCACTACGGCGATCCGGAGACCGAGATCGGCCGGGTGTGCGTTCAGCTGGCCCACCCCGACTTCAAGTACCTCACCGGCGAGACCCTCACCTTGGAGGGCGGCATGGGCCTGCGGCCGTAACGCCCCCGTCAAAGCACAGAAAAGCCGCCCGGCGCGGGAACGCGCCGGGCGGCTTTTGCCGTCAGACCGTTGTGCTCAGCCGTCCAGACCGGCTACCGCCACGCCCTCAATGGCCACCGCGAGGGGACCGCTGTAACGGGCAGAGGAGTACCGCTCCCGGGAGAAGGTCATATGCTTCTGGCACTCCAGGATGCTGCCGTTCACCGAACCGCCGGTGACAGGGGTGACCGTCTCGCCGTCGTACAGGTAGGCCAGGCGGATCTCGCCGCCGAAGTGGCCGGAGAGGCTGTTCATCTGGAAATCGGAGAAGGCGGCCACGTAGAGATGGGGCCGCCGCTTCAGATCCGCCAGGGGGACCGAGCCGGAAGGCACCTCTATGCGGCGGTACTGGCCGGTGGGCTCGATACCCAGATAGTGGGCGCAGCGGGCGCCGCCGTGGATGGCGCGCAGCACGCCGTCCTCCACGAGCGTGCGGTCCCTCAGCGGGATGCCCTCGCCGTCATAGGGCTCCGCGGCCTTGAGGATCACGGTGACCGCGTCGCCCTGGACGCCGTCCCCCTGGACGGAGCGGCCCACGGCGAAGTCGGAGTATTTTTGATAGATCATGCCTGACGAGGACCGGTCAAGATAGTAGGAGAACAGCTCCCGCATATGCTCGTCGGAGAGGATCACCGTGTACGTGCCCGCCTTGGGGGGACGGGTGGCGGCGGCCCGATCCCTGGTCCGGGTGAGGGCCTTCTCCACATCGGCGCGCAGGGAGGCGGCGTCCGGCTCCAGGCAGCGGAATTGGTGATAGGTCTCCACGTCGGCGGGAGAGGGGCACTGGACCACATACTCGCCGGACACCTCGCAGGTCTCCCAGCTCACATCCACGCCGCCGGAGCTGACGATCCGGTGGAGTTTCCGGGTGGAAAAGATCTCGGCGGAGTTGAGGAATACGTCGCCGCGGGTGTCGGCGGCGAACAGGGCGTCCGCCATGGTCTTGAGGTTCTCCTCCGGGCTCTTGCCCGCGAAGCCGCTCTTTGAGGGCAGAAAGTCCTCGCGCCTCCCCTCGTACAGCGGATACCAGGGGTTCCCGACGAAGGAGGCGGCGTGCCAGGCGGAGGACAGGGCCTCCTTCACCTCGTCCCCGGTCATGCCGGGATAGACAGGGGCGTCGCAGGCGCCCAGCAGTTTTTGGCCGTCCCGCCCGAAGGCGCGGTACACGCTCACCGTGTAGTCGGTGAGGACGGTGCGCCGGGTGAGGTCCAGCCGCTTTTTTACGAAGAAGGCCTCGGCGGACTGGCTCTCGGTCCGGGAGATCCGATAGGTATCGATGCCCAGATCGGCCAGAGCGTTCAAAATCAGTTCGATCATACCGGTCCCCTCCTCAGCCCAGCCGGATGCGGGCCTTGATATACGGCCCGCCGTCGGAAACTTTGACCCACTCCTTGGCGCCCTTGCCGCAGAATCCGCCGCCGGAAAGCTCCACATCGGGGCTCATCATGGTGATGGATTTCAACAGGTCGGGCACGTATCCGGTGAGGACGATGGGGGAGAAGATGCGGCCGGTCAGCCGGCCGTCCTTGATCTCCCGGGCGAAATTCACCATGCACTGGATGCCCCAGTTCTTGGGGTCCTCCATGCCGCTGGAGGGGTCTTCCAGCAGCAGGCCGTCTTTCACCGAGGCGATCATGTCCTCCACGGAATCGGCGCCGCCCTCAAACCAGGTGTTGGTCATGCGGGTGTAGGCCTTCCGGCGGTAGCTCTCCCGGCGGCCGTTTCCGGTGGGCTCGGTGCCCAGGGCCACGGCGGACTGGTAATCGCTGATGCCGGTTTTGAGCACGCCCTTGTCGATGACGACGGTGTCGTGGGCCATGACGCCCTCGTCGTCAAAGAAATAGGTGCCGGTCTGGGGGGCGGAGCAGGCCCCGTCGTGCATGGTCACCAGGGGGGAGGCCACATACCGGCCGATGAACTGCCTGGCCTGCGCCCGGTCCTTGACGAACATATCCATCTCCACGCCGTGGCCGAAGGCCTCGTGGACGATCATGCCGGTGACCTCGGGGGTGCAGACGCACTCGTACTCGCCGGGGACTATGGGGACGCTGTCCAGCAGTTCGATGGTGGTGGCGGCGATCTTCTCCACGCCGCTCTCCAGCCGGTCCAGCAGTTCCATGCCGCCCAGGCAGGAGATGGACTTGTAGCTGTTTTTCAGCTCCTGCCCCTTCCGCGCGATCACAGTGGCGCCCCCGGTGGTCCACATCACGTCCTGCTGCAGGTCCTTTCCGGGGGAGAGGAACAGTTTGGAGGTGCGGTTCCACTCCGCCCGGACCGCGCAGTCCAGCACCTTATCGCTGTAAGCCAGGCCCCGCTCCTTGATGGCGTTCAGCCGGGCCAGGATCACGTCGTCCCCCAGCTCATCCGGGTCCACCTCATAGTCCGTGCTGCCGGAGAAGACGGCCTTTTCCTCCGCCGGGGCGGTGTAGACGCCGGCGGTCACGCCCTCGGGCAGGGCGATCTCCGCCATGGCGGCGGCCCGGCCGATCTGCTCCAGGATGCCGGGCAGCAGTTCCTCCGAGATCTGGTTGAAGGAGTGCTCCGACCAGTGCCCGCCGTCGAAGACCTTTACCACGAAGCCCCGGCCGGAGAATATGCCGCCGTCGGCGAGAGAGGTGGTGACGCGGTTCACCCGGTAGGACTTCTCCCGGATGTCGGACGCCAGGATGGAGGCGTAGGGATACCGCTCCAGCAGGGCGGCCAGCAGCTTTTGGAACAGGGGTTTGTTTGCCCGCAGATACGGGCTGTCCTTGACTTTCATACGGGACCTCCTGAAAGTGATTCTCACAGCGACTATGATATTCTTTCCGCCGCCGGTTGTCAAGCGGGGACAGAAAGCGGGGCGCCGGTTTCCCGGCGCCCCGCGGAGGGGTCCTCTGAGTCTTAATCGTCCCAGTCGCACTCGTGGTCCAGCACGGCGCCGGTGGCCCCGTCGATGGTGTACTCGTACTCGTAGCCGTTGCACTTGAACTCGATCTCGTACTCGATGCGGCCGTGCTCGTACTCCCGCTCACACTTCATCCGGCTGACCTGGCTGGCCGTCAGGCCCGCGTGGGTCAAAGCCGCCGCCTTGGCCCGGTCCGCGCCGATGTCGCCGGTGCCGGCGGTGGGGGCCTGAGTGGCGGGCGCGGGGGTGTTCTGCGGAGCAGGGGTGCTTTGCGGGACGGGGTTGCTCTGCCCCCGGACGGGCTCGGTCTCATACTTGAGGATGGAGCCGTCAGCGGCCAGAACGGTGTACTCGTACTCGGTATTGTTATAGATGAACTCCAGCTCATACTCCAGCCGGCCGTCGTCGTAGTCCCGCTCCACCTTGACCCAGGTGACCTGGCTGGCCGACAGCCCCGCGTGGGTCAGCGCGGCGTTCTTGGCGGCGTCCACGCCGATGTCGGTGACGGCGGGCGTCTGAGGCCTGGGGGTCGCCTGGGGCGCGGGGGTGGTCTGCGGGGCGGGGGTGGTCTGAGGTGCGGGGGTGCTCTGCGGGGCAGGGGTAGTCTGAGGCGCGGGGGTCGTCTGCGGGGCGGGAGACTGGGTGTTGTGGTGACCGCCGGCAGCAGAGGGAAGGCCGCTGGTCCGGAGGATCTCGCCGGTAAAGGCGTCCACGATGCAATCGAAGGTATCGGAGCTGTGGTGCCCGCCCAGTTCCACCTCATAGTGAGGCGTGGGGTCGTCCAGTTCAGGATCCACCTCCACGGTGACGCAGTCTACGGACAAGGTCCCGGCGTAGGTCTCCGCGGCGATGCGGGCCGCCTCCCTGCCGATGGGCATGGCGGGGGCGCCGATCAGGATCAGGTCCCGCAGCTCCTCCACGCTGAGGGCGGCCAGCTCCTCAAAGTCCAGGGAGGGATTCAGGTCCAGGACCTGGTTCACCAGGGCGGCCTTGCCGGTGGACACGCCGTACTGCTGGGCCTGGGCGTCCAGAGCGGCGTCGGTGGGCAGGTTCTGGCTCAGCACCCCGGCCTGGCTGGCGGCGCTTTGCAGCACCCCGTCCACCGTGGCGGTGAGCTGGGCCTGGAGCCGGGCGGCCCGGTCGGCGTTGCTGTCCTCCACCGAGATGAGGATGGCGGAGGAGATGTCGTTCAGGTAGCCGTGGCGGACCAGGGCCCCCACGATGGCGTTCACCGCCACGTCCAGCTTGGAGCCCTCCAGGTCCCGGCCGTTGTCCATCTCCGCCATGATGACGGCGCCGTCCGCGTTGACGCCCCGGCAGGACAGCACCCGCTCGTTCTGGTTCACTTTCAGCTCGATGCTGGGGTTCACGTCCAGCGAGATCACGCTGGCCACGGCCCGGTTGCTCTGATACCACATGCCGCCGGCGGCCCCGCCGGCCACCAGGACCAGCGCGAGACAGGCGGCGGCCAGGCCCATCCACCAGCGGAACCTTTTGGCGGGTTTCTGGGTATTGACAGTTTGATTGTTCTGTTCCAGCATGATCACATTTCCTCTCCTTTCCCCACAGCGGGACAGGACCCCCTCCAGATCGTCGGGGGCGGCGTGTTCCAGTGCTTTGGCCAGCATCTCTTCCAGCTCCCGATCGGTCATGCGCGGTCATCTCCTTCCAGTTGGGTTCTCAGTTTTTCCAATGCTCTGCGGTACTTGGACAGCACCGTGGACAGGGGCAGCTCCAGCAGGGCGGCGATCTCCCGGTGCTTCAGCCCGGAGGAGGCGTGGAGCAGCACGATCTGCCGCTCCTGGGCGGACAGCGTTTCCAGGGCGTCCTGGAGGACCGCCTTGTCCTCCGGCGTGACGTTCGGGGCCTGGGCCGGGAGGGCGTTCCACTCGTCCTCGGTGAGCTCCCCGAAGCGGGCGGACTGCCGTAGCTTCATCCGGGCCAGATTCCGTGTCACGGTGAGCATCCAGGCCATGGGCGAGCCCTGGCTCTGATAGGAGCCCGCCTTCTGCCACACGGTCACAAAGGCGTCCTGGGCGACGTCCTGGGCGTCGTGGGAGTTTTTCAGCACGGACAGCGCCATGGCGTACACCGCGCCCCGGGTCAGGCGATAGAACTGCCCCAGGGCGTCCCTGTCGCCCCGGGCGACGGCGGCCAGCAGCCGGTCCAGCAGTTCCCGGTCGGGTCCCTGTTCCCGCTCCGCCGTGTCAACGGCCGTTATCAGCATCCCACTGTCACCTCCTGTTCGCCTAAGGAATGCATGGGGAGAGGATTTTATTGCACGGAGAGGAAAAATTTTTCAAATTTTTTCGCACCCTCATTATAGTCGCCTTCCCCGTGAAATGCAAGATGCGGCCCGCCCGCAGGAAAATATTTGAACAGATTTAGAGAAAAGGTGTTGTATTCAACGGTTTTTTTTGGTACACTGAATACCGATGATAAAACTTGGCCGCGCCCGCGGCCGGAAGGACTGAATACGCTTATGAATCTGCAAACAGGGGCCAAATTCCACGGCTTCACCGTGAAGTACAGCCAGGAGCTGCCCGAGATCAAGGGCACCCTCTACCGCATGGAGTACGACAAAAACGGCGCCGATCTGGTCTGGCTGGACCGGGCGGACGACAACAAGACCTTCTGCATCGCCTTCAAGACCATCCCCCAGGACGACACCGGCGTGTTCCACATCCTGGAGCACTCGGTGCTGAACGGCTCGGAGAAGTACCCGGTGAAGGAGCCCTTCGTGGAGCTGCTGAAAAGCTCCCTCCAGACCTTCCTCAACGCTATGACCTATCCGGACAAGACGGTGTACCCGGTGTGCTCCCGGAACGACCAGGATTTCCTCAACCTGATGGACGTGTACCTGGACGCGGTGCTCCACCCTCTCGCGGCCACCGACCCCCACGGCTACCGGCAGGAGGGCTGGCACTACGAGCTGGACGGCCCCGACGGGGAACTGACCTGCAACGGCGTGGTGTACAATGAGATGAAGGGGGCCTACGCCGACCCGGAGACCCTGGTGGGGGCGGGCCTCTACCGCCTGTTGTTCCCGGACAACTGCTACGGCTACGAGTCCGGCGGGCACCCCGACCACGTGCCCGAACTGACTTATGAGAACTACCTGGCCAGCTATCACCGGTTCTACCACCCCTCCAACTCCCGCATCTTCCTGGACGGGGAGATGGATCTGGACGCGGTGCTGGGCAAGCTGGATGACTTTTTGAAAGAGTTCGACCGCATCGACCCCGACGCGGACATCCCCGTGCAGGCCCCGGTGGCCCCGGCGGAGCGCACCGAGTTCTACGAGATCGGCCCCGACGAGGACGATGCGGAGAAGGTGCTGCTGTCCGCCGGCTGGGTGTTCGGAGACTGGTCCGAGCGGGAGAAGGTCTACGCCGTGGACGTGCTGGCCGACGCCCTCTGCGGCTCCAACGAGGCCCCGCTGAAGAAGGCCCTGCTGGAGAGCGGCCTCTGCCAGGACGTGTCCATGAGCGTGGCCAGCGGCATCCAGCAGAACGTGGTGGATCTGCTGGTGCGCAACACCACGCTGGAAAAGAAGGACCAGGTGTGGGAGACGGTCCGCCGGGTGCTGGAGGAGCAGGCCGGCGGCCTGGACCATGAGCGGCTCCACGCCCTGCTGAACCGGCAGGAGTTCTCCGTCCGGGAAAAAGACTTCGGCACCGCCCCCAGGGGGCTCATCTACGGTCTCAACGCTCTGGACACCTGGCTCTACGGCGGCGACCCCGCCCTGCCCCTCCGGGACGGGGAGTTGTTCGCCTCCCTCCGGGAGAAGATGGACCAGGGCTGGTTCGAGACTTTCCTCCGGCAGGTATTTCTGGACAACCCCCACCAGGCGCGGCTGTGCCTGGTCCCCTCCAAAACCGTGGGGGAGGAGAAGCGCGAGGCCGAGCGGGCCCGCCTGGCGGCGGTCAAGGCCGGCTGGTCCGAGGCCGAGATCGACAAGGTCCTGGACGACTTCAAGGCCCTCCGGGCCCGGCAGGAGCGGCCCGACAGCCCCGAGGAGCTGGCCACCCTGCCCAAGCTGGCGCTAAGCGACATCCCCGCCGCGTGCAGGCCCCTGCCCCACTGGGTGGGGGAGCTGGAGGGCCGCCCCCTCCTCCATCAGGACGTGGACGCCGACGGCATCCTCTATCTGGATCTGCATTTCGACGTGTCCGACCTGCCCCTGGACGAGCTGACCAGGCTGCCCCTGCTGGGGACCCTGCTGGGCCAGCTGGCCACCGAAAGGTACGGCGTCCTGGAGCTGCAGAGCCGCATCGAGAGCGGTCTGGGCCGGTTCGCCGTGGCCACCGCCAACTACGCGAAGATGGGCCAGACCGGGACCACCACGCCCCTGGTCACCGTCAGCGCCGCCCTGCTGGATCACCGCAAGGGGGACGCCCGGGAGCTGATCGCGGAGGTGCTGCACCACACGAAGTTCGACCCCGCCCAGGTGTACAATCTGCTCCGCCAGCAGCGGATCGGCCGGGAGCAGGCGGTGCTGGGCCGGGGCGATATGTTCGCCGCCCTCCACGGCTCCGCCGCCTGGTCCGCCAAGGGCGCGGTGGACGACGCTCTGAGCGGCGTTGCCCAGCTCCGCTGGCTGCAAAAGGCGGAAAAGGAGTTTGAGACGGACGGCGCCGCCCTGTGCGGGGAGCTTGCCGCCCTGTGCGAAAAGCTGTTCGTGAAGGAGCGGGTCACCGTCGGCCTCACCGGGCGGATGGACAAGGACTGGCTGAAGGATGTGCTGTCCGACCTGCCCGCCGGAACGATGGGCGAGCCGGCCGTCTATCTGCCCCGGGGAGATCAGGCGGAGGGCTACTCCATCTCCGCGGACATCGGCTTTGCCGCCCGGTGCGGCAGCCTCACCGCTCTGGGGGAGCGGCCCACCGGCACCGCGCTGGTGGCCGCCCAATTGATCTCCCTGGACTACCTGTGGAACGAGGTCCGGGTGAAGGGCGGGGCCTACGGCACCGGCCTCCGGGTGCGGGACGACGGCGATGTGCTCTTCACCTCTTTCCGGGACCCCCGGTGCGGCCAGTCCCTGAAGACCTTCACCGGCGCGGGGGCCGCTCTGCGGACCTTCTGCGACGGCGGCGAGGCCCCGGACAAGTATATCATCAGCACCATCAGCGGCCTGGAGCCGGTGGTCACCCCCCGGATGGAGGGGGTGCGGGCCGCCGCCATGTACTTTACCGGCAAGACCCAGGCCGACCGCCAGCGCCAGCGGGACGAGGTGCTGGGCACGACCCGGGAGGGCCTCCGGGCCTTCAGCGGGATTCTGGACAGGGTCTGCGAGTCCGCCTCCATCTGCGTGGTGGGCGGCCAGGCGGCTCTGGACGGCTGCGGCGATCAGCTGGACAGCCGGGAACCCCTCCAGGCGTGACGCCGTTTTATTCAGCGGTAATTGCAAACACTCGGAGTATTGCGGGGTGAGGCTATGAATATCCATGAATCTGCGGAAAACTACCTGGAGGCCATCCTGGCCCTGGGGGAGAAGGGGCCGGTGCGCTCCATCGACGTGGCCCAGTACCTGAATTTCTCCAAGCCCAGCGTCAGCCGGGCCATGAGTCTGCTGCGGGAAAACGGCTATGTGATCATGGATGCCGGCGGCTTTCTCACGCTCACCGACGCGGGGCTGGAGATCGCCGAGCGCATCTATGAGCGGCACCTGCTCATCACCAAGTGGCTGGTCCACCTGGGCGTACCGGAGGATATCGCCGCCGAGGACGCCTGCAAGGTGGAGCACGATCTCAGCGTGGAGTCCTTCGAGGCGCTGCGGGGCCGCATCGCCCGGGATCTGGAGGACGGCTGAGGTTTTCAGAATCTTTCCGTTTCCCGTATTGAAATCTGCGGCCCGAAATGGTAAGATAGAATCAACAACGGGGGACCGCCCCGAAATCGACAAGGAGTGATCTCATATGGTCAGAGTCATCATGGGGCCCAAGGGCACCGGCAAATCCAAAACGATGGTGGACCTCATCAATTCCGCCGTGGATAACGAGCACGGCTATGTTGTGGCGATCGCCCACAATTCCAAGCTGAACTTTAAGATCCATTACTCCATCCGGGTGGTGGACACCTCTGAATATAACATCCCCAACTATGACACCCTGAAGGGGTTCCTCTACGGCCTGTACGCCAGCAACTACGACATCACCCACGTGTTCATCGAGAGCCTGAACAAGCTGGTGCCCACCGACGGCAACAGCGACGTGGAGCCCTTCCTAGACTGGCTGGAGGGCTTCTCCCAGCAGAGCGGCATCAAGTACACCGTGTCCATCAGCGCGGACGCGTCCCTTGCCAGCGAGGGCGTGCGGAAGTACTTCTACGAGCCTGAGACCTGATCCGAAACAGAAAGAAGCCCCGGAGGAATCCCTCCGGGGCTTCTCATTGTCAAAAGAAAACCCCGCCATAGTGGCGGGGTTGAAAAGAGGTTATACCGATAAAGGTGAAAAAACTCCTAATGT
>CANRFU010000011.1 GCA_947629975.1 uncultured Oscillospiraceae bacterium
CCTGGGGGGCGGCAAGGCCCACGCCGTTGGAGATCAGCAGGGTCTCCTTCATGTCGTCGATGAGGGTGTGCAGCCGCTTGTCGAACTTCACCACCGGGCGGCATTTTTTCTCCAGGGCGGGGTCGCCCCGGGTGATGATGATCCGTTCAGCCATGTTTGTCTCCTCCTTATCCGTCCAGCGGGTCCGCGTCTGCGAAGACGGTCACCCCGCGGTTGGCCTTGTCCGCCTGGGCCTGCCGCAGCAGGTGGGCCAGCAGCAGGCGGATATCTCTGGTATTCTTTGTATTCAGGATCAGCCGGTAGCGGTAGCGGTTGTTCACCTTGGCCACCGCCGCCGGAGCGGGTCCCAGCAGTTGACAGGCGCACCGGTCATAGGGCGGCTGCCGCAGCGCCCCGCCGAGGGCGTCCCGCAGGCGGAGGCAGGCGCGGAGCACCGCCGTCTCCTCCGGCCCGGAGGCGCACAGCACGAACAGATCGCTGAAGGGCGGGAGATCCCGGGCCTTTCGGATGAGGATCTCCTGCTCGTAAAAGCTGTCATAATCCTGCCTTGCGGCGCAGCGGATCACCTCGTTGTCCGGGGTGTAGGTCTGGATGACCGCCTGGCCCTCCTTGCCGCCCCGCCCCGCTCTCCCCACCACCTGGGTGAGGAGGGAAAAGGTGCGCTCCCCCGCGTGGATGTCCCCGCTGTACAGGGACTGATCGGCGCTCACCGCCCCCACCAGGGTGACGTTCTCGAAGTCCAGCCCCTTGGCCACCATCTGGGTCCCCAGCAGGATGGGCACCCGCCGCCGGCGGAACTCCTCCAGGATGGCCTCGTGGGTGTGGGTGGCGGAGACCGAGTCGGCGTCCATGCGGAGGCTCTCCGCGTCCGGGAACAGATCCCGCAGCTCCTCCTGGAGCTTCTGGGTCCCGGTGCCCACAAAGTTCAACATGCCGCCGCAGGCCGGGCAACGCTCCGGAAGCGGCTCCGAGTGGCCGCAGTAGTGGCACATGAGCCGCCGGTTGGCGGAGTGGTAGGTCAGGCTCACCGAGCACCGGGGACAGGCGGGGGTCTCCCCGCACTCGCCGCAGGTGACCATCCGGTTGGCCCCCCGGCGGTTCAGGAACAGGATGGCCTGTTCTCCCCGGTCCATGGTCTCCTCCAGCTTTTCCGCCAGAGCGGCGCTGACGCTGGTGCCGTTCCCCCGGCGCAGTTCCTCCTTCATGTCCACGATGGTCACACGGGGAAGGGCCTTTTCGTTGAACCGGTGGTCCAGCCGGAACAGGTGATAGTCTCCCCGCCTGGCGTGGTACATGGTCTCCACGGATGGAGTGGCGGAACCCAGCACCAGCAGGGCGTTCTCCTTGAAGCAGCGGTACTTCGCCACCTCCCGGGCGTGATAGCGGGGGGTCTGCTCCGACTTGTAGGTGGGCTCCTGCTCCTCGTCGATGACGATGGCCCCCAGATCGGGCAGGGGCGCGAACACGGCGGAGCGGGTGCCCACCACCACTCTGGCCTCCCCGCGTTTGGACCGCTTCCACTCGTCATACCGCTCGCCGGCGGAGAGGGAGCTGTGCAGGATGGCCACCTCCCGGCCGAAGTGGGAGGTGAAGATCCGCATGAGCTGGGGAGTCAGGGCGATCTCGGGCACCAGCACCAGGGCCGTCTTTCCCCGGTCCAGCAGGGTGTGGATGAGCTGGAGATACACCTGGGTCTTTCCGCTGCCGGTGACGCCGTAGAGCAGCGCCGCGGCGGGCTTTCCGCCCTCCGCCAAAGCCAGCAGGCCCTCATAGGCCGCCCTCTGCTGGTCGTTGAGGACGATGGGGGCCGCCTGGGGCAGCTCGGGCAGGTCGGGCCTGCGGTAGACCTCCCGCTTCGTCAGCGTGAGCACCCCCTGCCTCTCCAGGGAGCGGAGGGTGGACATGGACGCGCCGGTGAAGTAGCACAGTTCCTTGGCGGAGACGGCGCCGATGGCGCACAGGGCCTCGCAGGCGGCGTACTGGAGGGGCGCTCTCCGCCGTCTGGCCGTGACGCGGGCCATGGCGTCGGCGGGCGGCATGGCGAGGACGGCCACCTGTTCGGTCCTGTCCCCCACGTTTCGGGCGGCGCTGGTCTCCCTGACGATGATCCCCCTGTCCGCCAGGGCCCTGATGGCGGCGCCCGGGTCGGCGGCGCCGAACGCCATGCGGATTTTGCCGATCTCGGCCCCGCCGCCGTTGGCGAAGAGCAGCTCCACCAGCCTGTTGGCGTTGGCGGAGCGGCCGGCGGCCTCATAGGCCGCCTCCCGGTCCACGCCGGGGGCGATCTTCCAGCAGTCCATCAGGGAGAACCACAGCCCCGCGGGCAGCATGATCCGCAGCGCATCGTACACGGTGCAGAAATACCGCTCCCGCATCCACAGGGCCAGCCGGAGGGGCCGCTCGTCCAGCACCGGCTCGTCGTCCAGGGCGGCCAGCACCTGCTTCAGCTTTCCCGTGTCCTCCCGCTCGTCCACGGACAGCACGATGCCGTCCGTCCCCCTGTTGCCGGGTCCGAAGGGCACCGCCGCCCGCATACCGGGGCGGACCCGCCCCTCCAGCTCCGGGGGGATCAGGTAGTCGTAGGGCCGGTCGATGGCATAGGGGGCCGCTGAGACCACGATCTTCGCGATGTTCGCCACGCTCCCACCCCCTCGCGCGATGCGGCCAAAGGGCAAGCAGGCCCCCCTGCTTGCCCCGCGCCGGTCACTGCTCCGTCTCGCCGTCCGCCGGCTCCGGCCTGTTCACCTGATCCAGCCCGTCCAGTTTCAGCGCGCCGCAGGCCACCTCTTTGATGGCCAGGGACACCGCCTTGTCCTGGAGGGGTTCGCCCTCCTTCTCTGCCTCGCTGGACAGCTTGCGCGCCCGGCTGGCCACCAGATTCACCAGCATATAGCGGCTGGGCACCTGGTCAAGCAGATCGCGGATGGAAGGGTACAGCAGCATAATGATCTCCTCCTATTTCCTCACTCAGGTATCGCTCTTGTTGATAAAACTCTCGGCAAATCGGAGCCGTTTATGGACGCGGCAGCGCTCCGCCTCCAGAATGGACTGGATCTGCCGGGCGGCGGACACCACCGTGTCGTTCACCACCAGGTAGTCGTACTTAGGGCACTCCCGGCATTCCTCCCTGGCCTTGTCCAGCCGGAGGGCGATGGCGTCCTCCCCGTCGGTATGGCGGCCACGGAGCCGGCGGGACAGCTCCTCGACGGAGGGCGGGATCAGGAAGATGAGCACCGCCTCCGGGCACTTCTCCTTCACATGGGCCGCCCCCTGGACCTCGATGTCCAGCAGCACGTCCACGCCCTGGTCCAGCTGGTCCCGGATGACCTTCAGGGACGTGCCGTAGTAGTTGCCCACGTACTCCGCGTACTCCAGCAGCTCGCCGTCCCGGATCATCCGCTGGAACTCCTCCCGGGAGACGAAGTTGTAGCTGACGCCGTCCTCCTCCCCCGCCCTGGGGGGACGGGTGGTGAAGGACACCGAGAAGTGGATGTCCGGCCGGGCGCTCAGCAGCTCCGCGATCACCGTGCTCTTGCCCGCCCCGGAGGGGCCGGACAGCACGATCAGTTCTCCCCGTTTTCTCTCGCTCACGAAGTTTCCTCCTTACGTTCCCGGCCGGCGGCAAAGCGCCCGGCCAGCTGCTCGCAGGTCAGCGACGACCAGATCACATGGCCGCTGTCCGTCACGATCACGGCGCGGGTCTTGCGGCCGAAGCTGGCGTCGATGAGCACGCCCCGCTCCCTGGCCTCCTGCCCCAGCCGCTTCACCGGGGCGGAATCCGGGCTGACCACCGCCACCACCCTGCCGGGGGAGACCAGGTTGCCGAACCCGATATCGATCAATTCCATAAAGCCCTCCGCTCACTCCAGGTTCTGTACCTGCTCCCGGATCTTCTCGATCTCCGCCTTGATGTCCACCACCGTGCGGGTGATGTCCAGATCGGAGCACTTGGAGCCGATGGTGTTGGCCTCCCGGTTGAACTCCTGGATGAGGAAGTCCAGCTTGCGGCCCACGGCCCCGCCCTTTGCCAGCAGGTCCCGCAGCTGGGCGATATGGCTGCGGAGGCGGACGGTCTCCTCGTCCACCGCCACCTTGTCGGCGAAGATGGCCGCCTCGGTGAGGATGCGGGCGGGGTCGATCTGGGTGTTCTGGAGCACCTCGTTCATCCGGGCCTCCAGCCTGGCGCGGTACTCGGATACCGTCTGGGGGGAGCGCTCCTCCACCCGGCCCACCATGGTCTCGATGGCGCCGGCCCGGCCCAGGATGTCCTCCGCCAGCCGGGCGCCCTCCTTCTCCCGCATGGCGTTGAAGTCGGCGACGGCCAGATCCAGCGCGGCCAGCAGCCGCTCCTTCATCTGCTCTGGGTCCTCCTCCTTCTTCTCCACGGTGAGCACGTCGGGGAAGCGGGCCAGGTCGATGACGGAACACTCCCCCTTGACCAGGATGCCCCCGCCGGACTCGGACAGCTGCTTCCAGGCCGCCGCGTGGACCTGCTGGAGGGCGGCGGCGTAGCTCTTTGCCAGCGCCTCATTGACGGTGACGGCCAGATCGTCCCCGCCGGCGCGGGTGATGGTGACGAACACGTCCACCTTGCCCCGGCTGATGCCCGCCTGGACCCTCGCTTTCATGGCATCCTCGGCGAAGATGTAGCTCCGGGGCATTTTGACGGCGCAGTCCAGATAGCGGTTGTTCACCGAGCGCAGCTCCACGGTGACGGTCATATCCTCGTAAGCCCGCTCGCCCCGGCCGTAACCGGTCATGCTTCTAACCATGTATCGTTCCCCTCATTCCTTCAGGATAGTCAGCGCAGGTGCTTATCCACCCGGCTGACATACAGCGCGATGAGTCCGCTGAAGCCGTAGTCATAGAGCAAAAAGACGATGTTGCCGATGAGGTACACGGCCAACACCGGCAGGGAGCCCGGCAGGGCCGTCCTCATGATGAGCCACAGCACCGTCAGCGCGGCGTTGAAGAACACCAGCTTGACCGCGATCTCCAGGGACTTGGACCACCGGCGGGCCTCCACAATGGATTTCACCATGGGATAGAGGCCGAACAGCACGGCAAACGCCAGCGCGCAGAACTTGTCCGGCACCAGCAGGAAGGCCAGGACAGACACGGCGGCCCAGCACAGGAACCCCGCCCGCAGGCTGACGGAGATCACCGCCCCCGCCATCAGGACCCCCGCCGCCGCCACGATGCCGATGCCTCCCCTGGGCGCGATGGAGCCCAGATACACCAGCGCCACGGCCAGGGCCGCCAGAATGGCCGGATAGGCCACCCGGGCGGCGGTACTTTTCCGTCTCATATCACCGGCAGTTGCCGCAGAGGCAGTTCATGCACATCATGGTGGTGCAGCAGTCCAGGCTGTCGCACTGGGCGCCCGTCATGCCGGTGGGCTGATAGGCGTAGCCCCCCTGCTGCATCATGGCCAGGGCCTGCCTGTACTCCATGTTCCCCGGCTCCATCTGCACCGCGATCTGGAAGTTCTGCCGCGCCTCGTCCAGCCAGCCCCGGCGGTAGGCGATGCTCCCCATCAGGAAGTACCACTCCCCCGTCTTGGCGCCGGACCCCTGGAGGGTCTGCTCCGCGCCGTCCAGGTCGCCGGCGTTGATCTGCTGGCGGGCCTGGGCGTAGGCCTGGTTCCCGGACTGCCGGTAGCCCTGCTGATAGCCGCCGGAGTAGCCCTGCTGATAGGCGGAACTGTTGTACCCGCCGGAGTAGCCGGAGGAATATCCGCCGGAGCCCGTCCGCCCCTTGGTGATGGCGTCGTAGGCCTCGTTGATCTCCTTCATCTTCTCCTCGGCCAGGTCGGCCAGGGGGTTGTTTTGATAGTTGTCCGGGTGGTACTTCCGGGCCAGCTCCCGGTAGGCCTTTTTGACCTCCTCGTCGCTGGCGTTCTGGCTGACGCCCAGCACCTCATAGGGATCGCGCATAGGGGTCCCTCCTTGTCTTTGTCTTTTGCAGTTCCCTCCACCGGCCCTCCAGCACGGCCTTCTGCACCGTGGGGAGGCCCAGGTAGATCACATTTTCCACGATGGGCGCCCACTCTCCCAGCGCCATCAGATTGGCCGACGAGGCCGCCAGCCGCGCCGAGTGGGTGACGGTGGTCTCAAAATAGTCCCGCTCCTCCCCCGCCCTGCCCGCGAACCGGGCGCTCAGCGGATTGTAGCGGCCCCTCTTCCCGTCCTCCTCCAGGTCGTCCCAGGCGTCGATGAGGTAGATCCACCGGCCCAGGTGGTAGAGCAGCCGCTCCATGGGCCGCCGGTTCGGATGGGTCTCCGGGAGGCTGTCCGCCGCGGCGGACAGCAGGGACGCGAACACGTCGGCCACCCGGTCCAGCTCCGGCGAGCCGGCCCTCTCCAGGGCGTCCAGCCGCTCCAGCCCCTCCCGCACCCGGCCGTCGAACTCAGGGCGGGCGGCGGCCGCCTGCCGGTAGGCTGTTCGGAACACCATGCGGAGAAAGCGGGCGGGCAGGCCGGTGAGGAGGCCGTGGTCGGCCACGTCGTCGCACAGCTTGTGCCAGGTGAGGATCATGCTCTCGTCGGCGGCCAGATCCAAGGCCCCGCCCCTCAGGCAGGCCCGGGGCGCGCGGATGGGGTGGGCGGGGCACCGGCGGCACTCCGTCTCACACCGCTCACCCGCCGCAAGCAGGATGGCGAGAAAGGTAAAATCATATTGCAGGGTGAACCGCGCCCAAAAACCGCATCTCTCGCCCAGCGCGTGGCAAAGGCCGCAGTAGGCGGACTGATAGCGCTCCCGCTCCTCCCCGCTCAGCCGGTCCAGGGCGGGCCGAACATAGCCGAACATCTATTCCCCGGTCCCCGGGCTCGCCGTGGGCTCAGGCTCCCCCTCGGTGAAGTTGAGGATCACGCGGTAGTCGCCCGTCAGTACGCCCAGCTCCGCGGCGGAGGGGGCGCTGTCCAGATAGACGTCCACCGAGGCGGTGTAGGGTCCGGCGGTGGGGGTGACGTTCTTGAGATCGGCCACCACTCGGAAGCTGTCAGCGGTGAGGGCGTTCACCAGGGCGGCGCTCCCCCGGACGGTCACGGGGAGGACCTGGGTGACGGGCGCCGCCGTCCACCCCTCGGGGGTGTTGATGGCGTAGATGTTGGTGACGTCGAAGCTCTTCTCCACCACCCGCTTGTTGAAGCGGACCACGGCCTTCACCTCAGTGACGCCGGTCAGGTTGGTCAGCTCGTCGGCCAGGGGGACCGGGAAGGTCAGCTCCTCCCCGTCGCTGACAGAGGCCAGATCGATGGTGGCCACATTGATGACCCCGGCAGCCTTGATGGCCTCCACCGCCTCGGTGGTGCCGGCCACGGCGATGGACGTGGTGGAAAGCTCCACGGTGGCCTGCTCGGCGGACACGCCGCCGCCGTCGGTAAGGGACACCGACAGGGGGATCTCCGCGGTGGCCTGGATGGGGAAGATGGCATGCACCGTCTGCACATCGCAGGTCACGTTCAGGTCGGTGAGCGGATTGTCGCTGGGATCATAGAGCTGGAAGGAGAAGTCGCCGTCCACCGTCTCGGTGAGATCCTTCCCCGGCACGGTGACCAGGGCGTAGGACACCTGATTCACCGCCTCCAGCGGGCCGCTGACCCAGATCTTCTCCGGGTAGAACCGGAAGTCGTCGGCCTCTCCGGCCAGATAGCCCTCCGCCGCGTTGCCGGTGAACTCGCCCCGGATCTCCACCTCCCGGCGGTTGAACCGGGCGACCTCCACGTCGATCACGTTTCCGTTGACGCCGCTGACGACGGTGAACTGGCTGGGGGAGATGCCGGAGGGCTGGATCACGGTATAACTCACCGTGTGGGTCCCCTCCTCGGCGATGCCGGACACATTGGCGGTGACCTGCACCGTCTTGTTGGTGAAGGCGGCCAGCACCGTGGGGGCGGCCTGCACCGTCACCGAGGCGGTATAGGGCCCGCCCACCAGCATCAGATCCCGCCCCGCCAGAATATCCTCCCCCGTGAAGGTGACGGGGATCCTCGTGATGGACCGGGACTCGGGCGCCTCATCGTTGATGGTCACAAAGAGCCACAGGCCCACGGCGATGAGGATGGAGAGCACGATGTACAGAAAGCGGCTGTCAAGAATCTTCTTGCCCATTTGTGCTGCCCCCCTTGAAGCCCTTGAATACGCTGGTGAGTTTGGCGGTGGCGTTGGACCCCTCCGGGGCAGGCATCAGCTCCGTCCGGAGGATCCGCTCCAGTTCCACGGGGGCCAGGCCGCGCTGCAGGGTCCCGTTGACGGCCACCGAGATGGCCCCCGTCTCCTCGGACACCACGGCCACCACCGCGTCGGAGCTCTCGCTGGCGCCGATGGCCGCCCGGTGGCGCATGCCCAGATCCCGGCTCAGATTCACATTGCCCGACAGGGGGAGCATACAGCCCGCCCCCACGATGCGCCCCGCCCGGACGATGACCGCCCCGTCGTGGAGGGGGGCCTTGTTCCAGAACAGGTTCTTCAGCAGCTCGGCGGACACCGCCGCGTCCAGCAGGGTGCCGGTCTTGAGCACATCGTCCAGGATCGTCTTGCGCTCAAACACCATCAGCGCCCCCACCTTGTCCCGGGACAGGGCGGAGAAGGCCTCCACCGTCTGGGTGACGGCGTTCTCCAGATCGCCGCTGACGCTCTCGGACACGAACAGCTCCTTGATGCGGCCGCTGCCCATTTGCTCCAAAAACCGGCGCAGTTCCGGCTGGAACAGGATGATGAGGGCGATGACCCCCAGTTCCACCGTGCGGTTGAGCACATAGCCCACCACCCGCAGCCGCAGCAGGTTGGCCAGCAGCATGGCCGCGATGATGAGCGCCACCGCGCGGACCACCTGGCCGGAGCGGCTCTTCCGGACAAAGCGGAACAGGTGATAGACGCCGAAGGCGATGATGGCCATATCCAGCACGTCAAAGGGGCCAATGAGCTTGAGGTATTCCGGCAGTTGTTCCAAAAACCGTAAGACAGCGTCCACGCATCCGACCTTCTTTCCCTGAGAAATGCTGCTGAGGCACCCGGCTCGGCGGGTGTGCAAAATCATTCATGGTATTATACCACAGCCAAGCGGGGTATGGCAAGGGAAACCGCGAAAATTCAACGGGACGATTCCGTTTTTTGGACGGCAAAAGGGGCGCGGCTGTTCACCGCGCCCCTTTGCCCTGCGATACGATCTGTCGGAATATCTCCGCCGCCCGGTCCATCTGCCGGGCGGTGTTGAACGCCGAAACGCTGAACCGGACGGTTCCGCCCTCCTCCGTCCCCGCGGTGCGGTGGGCCAGAGGCGCGCAGTGCAGCCCCGCCCGGACGGCCACGCCGCGTCCGGCCAGAGCGGCCCCCACCTCCTCGCAGTCCATATGGTCCACGGTGACGGAGAACACCCCGCTCTGGCCGGCGCCCCGGTATACGGTGACGCCGGGGAGGTTGGCCAGCCGGTCCATCAGCCGCCGGGCCAGCCCTGTCTCGTAGGCGTGGATACGGCCGATCCCCTTCTCCTTGACGAAGCGCATCCCGGCCAGCAGGCCGGCGGCCCCGCACACGTTCTGGGTCCCCGCCTCCAGCCGGTCGGGCAGGAAATCGGGCATCTCCTGCCGCCGGGACAGGCTGCCGGTGCCCCCGTACAGCAGGGGCTCCGTCTCAGCCCCGCAGAGCAGCAGTCCGGTGCCCTGGGGGCCGTACAGCCCCTTGTGCCCCGGCATGGCCACGAAGGCCGCCCCCCAGCGGGCCAGATCCACCGGCAGCACCCCGGCGGACTGGGAGGCGTCCACGATCAGCGGCACATCCCGCGCTCCGCACAGGGCGGCGATGCGCTCCACCGGCTGGACAAAGCCGAACACGTTGGACACATGGTTGCAAATGACGACATCCACATCGGGGGTCAGCTCCCGGCGGAATGCCTCAAAGGCCCCCTCCGCGTCGAACAGGGGGCCGGCGGCGATCTTCACCTTTACATCGGGGCGGGCGAACAGCGGCCTGGTGACGGCGTTGTGCTCATAGCCCGAGATCAGCACGGTACTTCCCCGTCTCACCAGCGAATGGATGGCGATATTCAGGCCGTGGGTGGCGTTGGAGGTGAGGATCACCCGCTCCGGGTCGCTTACACCGAACAGCTCCGCCGCCAGTTCCCGGCAGCGGTACATGGTGTCGGCGGCCAGGGCGCTGGCCGGGTGGCCTCCCCGCCCCGGGCTGGCCATATGGGTCATGGCCCAGGCGGCCGCCGCCGGAACGCTGGCCGGCTTCTCCAGGGTGGTGGCCGCGCTGTCCAGGTAGATCATGCCGGCACCTCGCTGTACACCCCTTCCGCCGACTGGAGGAACACCTGGCGGGGGGCCATCCCCTCCCGGCGGAGGACCAGCAGCGCGTCGGTGAGCTTCCGCTCCGCCACCCGGACGCAGTAGCCGCAGCCCTCCCTGGAGATGACCTTGGGGGCGCGGATCACAGAGCCGGCGATGCCCGCCCGCTCCAGCAGATGGGCAGTGCGCTGCGCCTGGGTCAGCGAACGGCAAACGATCAGATAGTGAACCATCGGCCCATCATTCCTTTCCTGATTCGAGGGGCGCGAAAACGCTCCTCACAGGGCATTGTATGCCCTGCGGGGAGCGTTTGTGAGCCGTATTCACTTGTCCACGATCAGGGCCACCGCGTGGGCGGCGATCCCCTCCCCGGTCCCGGTGAAGCCCAGGCCCTCCTCGGTGGTGGCCTTCACGTTGACCCGGTCCGCGGGGACGCCCATCACCGCGGCCAGTCTTTCCCCCATCTCCGGGATGAAGGGGGACAGCCTGGGACGCTGGGCGATGATCGTGGCGTCCACATTGCCCACGGCATACCCTTTTTCCTCCAGCATCCCCATCACCCGCTCCAGCAGGATCAGGCTGGAGATGCCCGCGTAGGCCGGGTCGCTGTCCGGGAAGGCGTGGCCGATGTCCCACAGGCCCGCCGCCCCCAGCAGGGCGTCCATGACGGCGTGGGTGAGCACGTCCGCGTCGGAGTGGCCCAGCAGGCCCCTCTCACAGGGGACCTCCACCCCGCCCAGGATCAGCTTCCGATCCTGGACCAGCTTATGCACGTCATATCCGTGTCCCACGCGGGTCATTGGCCGTACTCCTCCATCAGCGTTTTGGCCACCGCCAGGTCCGCCGGGGTGGTGAGCTTGATGTTCCGCTCGTCGCCGGGGACCAGGACCACCTTCATGCCCAGCCGCTCCACGGCGGCGCAGTCGTCGGTGAGGTCCGCCCCGTCGTCGATGGCCTTCTGCAGGGCGGCCCGGATCAGGTCGCCGTCGAACACCTGGGGGGTCTGGACGGCCCACAGGGTGGAGCGGTCCAGAGTCTCGGCCACAAAGCCGTCCTCCCCCACCCGCTTGACGGTGTCCTTCACCGGCAGGGCCGGGGCCGCCGCGCCGCAGGCCGCCGCCTGGGCCACCGTGTCCTCGATCACGTCCACGGTGACGAAGGGCCGGGCCCCGTCGTGGATGGCGATGAGCCTGGCCTTGCGCTCCGTCTCCAGGGTGCCCAGCCGGGCGGATACGGTGCGGGTGTCCCCTCCCCGGATGACCTTGGTCACCTTGGTGAGGCCGTAGTCCTTGCACAACCGGGCCGCCTCCCCCAGGATGTCCTCTCGGACCACCACCACGATCTCCTTGACGGAGGGGGCGGCCTGGAACGCCTGGAGGCACTTCACCAGGGCGGGCGCGCCGCCCACATCGGCCAGGACCTTGTCAAAGCCCATCCGGGTGGAACCGCCCGCCGCCACGATGACCGCGGAGCACTGGACCGGCTCGCCCTTTCCCCGGAGCTTTTGCAGCAGTTGTCTCAGCATATCGTTTCCCTCCTTACGCGAAAAAGGAGCCCTTCCGGCTCCTTCCGCTCGATCACTGACGCAGCGCGCTGTCAACGCTGGCCTCCACCGCCTCATAGGGCAGGCTCTGGGCCAGGACAAGCTCGGAGATCAGGATCTGTCTGGCGATGTGGAGCATCTTCCGCTCCCCGTTGGAGAGGCCCTTCTGGCTCTCCCGCGCCATCAGTCCCTTGATCACCCTGGCGACCTCCAGCAGATCGCCGCTCTTCAGCCGCACCATGTTCTCCCGGTAGCGGCGGTTCCAGTTCTGCGTCATGTCCACCTCCAGGTGCTCCATGGCGTTGAGGATGTCCTCCGCCTGTTCGCCGGTCACCACCGGCCGCACGCCGATCTCCTCGGTGCTGCTGGTGGGGATCATGACCATCATGCTCCCGGCGGACAGCCTCAGCAGGTAGTAATCCTGGACCTTTCCGGCCACCTTTTGCTGGACGATGGAATCGATGACCCCGGCCCCGTGCATGGGGTGGACCACCTTATCCCCGACCTGATACACGCCATCGCCTCCTTCCTTGGACGGGTCTGCGAAAGGGCGGCAGGCCCAACGTGTATAAGAGTCCAACCGTAGTATACTTGATTTTGGCGCGAATTGCAAGCATTTTTCGCAAATTTGTTGAATAATTTATAATTATGTTCTATATTTCCACCTGATTTTGCAAATTTTATTCAAATTTGACAAAACCTGCCGGTCCGCCGGACGCAAAGATCCCCGGCGGACGGTCCGTCCGCCGGGGATCCGCTCAGATCACATGGTTGACCAGCACGCCCACGCCCTCGATGTCCACCTCCACGGTGTCGCCGGGGACCATGGGGCCGATCCCCGCCGGGGTGCCGGTGGCGATCACGTCCCCCGGCTCCAGGGTCATGGCGGCGGTGATGAACTCCAGCAGCTTGGGCACGCCGGTGATGAAGTCGGCGGTGTTCCCCCGCTGGACGGGTTTTCCGTTGAGCCGGGTCTCCACCTTCAGCTTGGAGGGGTCCACCTCGTCGGTGACCCAGGGACCCACGGGGCAGAACCCGTCCATAGACTTGCCCCGGGTCCACTGGCCGTCGTGCTGCTGCACGTCCCGAGCGGTGACGTCGTTCAGGCAGGTGTAGCCCAGCACATAGTCCGCAAAGTCTTTCGCCTTTACATCCTTTGCCCGCCGTTTGATGACCACCGCCAACTCCCCCTCGTAGTCCAGGCGCCGGACGAAGGCGGGGGCGTGGACGGCGCCCTGCTGTCGGTTCAGCGTGTTGGGCGCTTTGATGAACAGCACCGGGAATCCCGGAGGCTCCGCCCCCAGTTCCCGCGCGTGCTCCGCGTAGTTCTTGCCCACGCAGACGATCTTCGTCGGTTCGCAGGGGGCCAGCAGCCTGCACCCGCTCAGGGGCTGGCTGCCGCCGTCGTACTCGATCCCGTCGTAGGGGGCCTTTTTCAGGGTGAGCACGTCCTCCCCCTTCACCACGCCCCAGACGGGGCCCCGGGGTCCCTCGATGCGCACATATTTCACAGCGTTCCCTCCACATGCTCCAGAATAAGGCCCAGCAGCCGGTCCCTGCCCTCCCCCTTTTCGGCGGAGAAGGGGATCAGCGGCGTGGACCCGGGCAGTTCCAGCGTCTCCCGGATGAGCGCCAGATTGCCCTCGATCTCGCTCTTTTTCAGCTTGTCCAGTTTATTCGCGGCCACCGCATAGGGCTGGCCGGTACTCAAAAACAGGTCGGACATGGTATGGTCGTCGGCGGTGGGCCTGTGGCGGGCGTCCACCACCAGGATGCCCAGGGCCATCCGGCCCGCGTCGGCAAACCACCGCTCCATGAGCCTGCCCCAGCGGTCCCGCTCCGCTTTGGACACCTGGGCGTAGCCGTACCCCGGCAGGTCCACCAGGTAGAGCCTGCCGTCGATGCGGAAGTAGTTAATCTGGGTGGTCTTGCCTGGGGCGGACCCCACCCGCGCGAAGTTTTTCCGGTTCAGCAGCCGGTTGATGACCGACGACTTGCCCACGTTGGACCGCCCCGCGAACACCGCCTGGGGCAGCCCGTCCCGGATGAAATCCGAGGGCTTTGCCGCTGAGCGGACGAACTCCGCTTTGTTCCAGTTCACCGCCATAGGGACCTCACTGGCACAGGCCGATGGCGTCGCCCGCGGGACGGGACTGCTCCGCCGCCGAGAGGGAATTGCCGCCGGCCAGGGCGGGCCTGCTGGTCAGGGCCTCCGTCAGCGCCTCGTCCGCCCGGCGGATGGGCACGAACCGCAGCGCCACGCGGACGGTCTGGTCGATGTCGTCCAGGTCCTTCACGTTGTCGGCGGGGATGAGCACGGTGGAGATGTGATTGCGGAGGGCGGCCATGGTCTTCTCCCGCAGGCCGCCGATGGCCAGCACCCGCCCACGGAGGGTGATCTCCCCCGTCATGGCCACGTCCCGCCGGACGGGCACGCCGGTGAGAGCGGACACCATGGCGGTGGCGATGGCCACTCCGGCGGAGGGGCCGTCCTTGGGCACCGCGCCCTCGGGGAAGTGGACGTGGATGTCCTTCGTCTTGTAGAAGTCCTCCGGCACGCCCAGCCGGGCGGCGTGGCCCCGGATGAAGGACAGGGCGGCCTGGGCGGACTCCTTCATCACGTCCCCCAGGTTGCCGGTGAGGTTGATCTTGCCGGAGCCGGGGACCACGTTGACCTCAACCTCCAGGATCTCTCCGCCGGCGGAGGTCCAGGCCAGGCCGTTGACCACGCCCACCAGCGGCTCCCGGTCGGGGGTCTCGTCCTGATAGCGGCGGGGTCCCAGCAGTTCCTGAAGGTCCCCCTCGGCGACGGCGACCCGCTTTTCCCCGTCCCGGACGATGCGCACCGCCGCCTTCCGGCAGAGGGCGGCCAGCCGCCGCTCCAGCAGGCGCACGCCGGACTCCCGGGTGTAGCCGGTGATGATGGCCAGGATGGCCTCGTCGGTGATCTTCAGTTTGGCCCTGGTGAGGCCGTGGCGCTTCAGCTCCCGGGGCAGCAGATGGCGCTTGGCGATCTCCAGCTTCTCCCGGTCGGTGTAGCTGGGCAGCTCGATGACCTCCATCCGGTCCAGCAGGGGCTTGGGGATGGTGTCGGTGGTATTGGCGGTGGTGATGAACATCACGTCGGACAGGTCGAAGGGCAGCTCCAGATAGTGGTCCCGGAAGGTGGAATTCTGCTCCCCGTCCAGCACCTCCAGCAGGGCGGCCGCCGGGTCCCCCCGGTGGTCGGCCCCCACCTTGTCGATCTCGTCCAGCAGGAGCACCGGGTTGGAGCTCCCCGCCTGCCGGATGCCGGCGATGATCCGCCCCGGCATGGCGCCGATATAGGTCTTGCGGTGGCCGCGGATGTCCGCCTCGTCCCGGATGCCGCCCAGGGAGATGCGGGCCAGCTTCCGGTTCATGGCCCGGGCCACGCTCATGGCGACGGAGGTCTTGCCCACCCCCGGCGGGCCCACCAAGCAGATGATCTGCCCTTTCAGATCCGGGGACAGCTGCTTGACCGCCACGAACTCCAGGATACGCTCCTTCACCTTGTCCAGGCCGAAGTGGTCGGCGTCCAGGGTCTTGGCGACGGCCGCCACGCTGACCCGCTCCCTGGTCTTTTTGTTCCAGGGCAGCTCCAGGCAGGTATCCAGATAGCCCCGGATGACCGCCCCCTCGGCGGAGCCGAAGGGCTGCTTTTCCAGGTGCCTGATCTCCTTCTCCAGCTTCTCCCGGACCTCGGCCGGCAGGCCGGCCTCCGCCACCCTGCGGCGGTACTCGCCGGCCTCGTCCTGGTCGTCCTCCTCGCCCAGCTCCCGCTGGATGACCCGCAGCTGCTCCCGCAGGAAGTAGTCCCGCTGGCTGGTGGCCACCTGCTCGTGGACCTTGGCGGCAAGCTCCGCCTCCGCCTCCAGGATCTCCACCTCCCGGCCCAGGATGCGGCACAGCAGGGCGATCCGCCGGGCGGGGCGCAGCTCCTCCAGCACCGCCTGTTTGTCCTCGAACCGCAGGGGCAGATTCTGGGCGGCGTAGTCGGAGATATAGGCCGGATCGTCGCTGGCCAGCAGCTTCAGATAGACCTCCGGCGTCACCCGGTCGGAGAGCTCGGTGTACCGCTCCATGCGGTCGTATACCTGGCGGACGGCGGCCTCAGTGCGGGGGGAACTGCCCCGCGTCTTTCCCGGGGCGGGCAGCGGTTCCACCTCCGCCGTCAGATACGGCTCGGTGGCGGTCAGCCGCGCCATGCGGCCCCGGCTGCGGCCCTCCACCATTACCCGTACGCCGTTCTCCGGCAGGCGGAGGATCTGCTTCACGTCCGCGACGGTTCCGATGGTATACAGATCCCGCTCCCGGGGATTCTCCACGGTCACGTCCCGCTGGGTCACCAGAAAGATGGTCCTGTTCTCCGACATGGCGGCCTCCAGCGCCTTGATGGAGACCTCCCGCCCCACGTCAAAGTGCAGGGTCAGCTGGGGGAACACGGTCAGGCCGCGAAGGGCCAGCGCGGGCATCACAACGGTCTCAGTCATTTCGATCCCTCCTTTGCGGGTAAAAAGGGGCGGACTTGTGCCCGCCCCCTTGCATGATTCTTATGATACGTTGCCCCGGGGAGCGGCCTTGCCGCCCTTTTCCGCGTGGAGGTCGGCGCCGCCCAGACGGTGGCGGGCAGGTCTCCCCTCCTGGCGGACGATCTCGGGCTGGCCCTGGCCCCGGATGGCGTCCCCGGTGATGATCACCTTCACGATGCTCTCGTCCGAGGGCACATCGTACATCACGGGGGTCATGGTCTCCTCCAGCACGGCGCGGAGGCCCCGGGCGCCGATCTTCCGCTCCAGCGCCTTGTCGGCGGCGGCGTCCAGCGCGTCGGGGGTGAACTCCAGTTCCACATCGTCGTAGTCCAACAGCTTGATATACTGCTTCACCAGGGCGTTCTTGGGCTCGGTGAGGATGCGCACCAGCTCCGCCCTTCCCAGGGCGTTCAGAGTGGTGATGACGGGCAGGCGGCCCACCAGCTCGGGGATGATACCGAACTTCAGCAGGTCGTGGGGCTGCACGGATCTCAGCACATTGGCCTTCTCCCGCTCCTTGGCGGTTTTGATGGCGGCGCCGAAGCCGATGGCCTTCTGATCCAGCCGCCGCTCCACGATCTTCTCCAGCCCGTCGAACGCGCCGCCGCAGATGAACAGGATGTTCTTGGTGTCGATCTGCAAAAAGTCCTGATGGGGGTGCTTGCGACCGCCCTGGGGCGGGACGTTGGCCACGGTGCCCTCCAGGATCTTCAGCAGGGCCTGCTGGACGCCCTCGCCGGACACGTCCCGGGTGATGGAGGTGTTCTCGCTCTTCCGGGCGATCTTGTCGATCTCATCCACGTAGATGATGCCCCGCTCGGCCAGCTCGATGTCGTAGTCGGCGGCCTGGACCAGGCGCAGGAGGATGTTCTCCACATCGTCGCCCACATAGCCGGCCTCGGTGAGGGTGGTGGCGTCGGCGATGGCGAAGGGGACCTTCAAAATGCGGGCCAGCGTCTGGGCGAACAGGGTCTTGCCGCAGCCGGTGGGACCGATCATGAGGATGTTGCTCTTTTGCAGCTCCACGTCGTCCCCGCCGCCGAAGTAGATGCGCTTATAGTGGTTGTACACCGCCACGGACAGGGCCTTTTTGGTGTCCTCCTGGCCGATGACGTACTGGTTGAGCACCTCCACCATCTCCTGGGGGGTAGGGATGACGTCGGGCACGTCCTTGACCGTGTCCACGGTGTCCGCTCCGTCGTCCAAGATGTCCATGCACAGGTGGACGCACTCGTTGCAGATATAGGCTCCCGGTCCCGCGATGATCCGCTCCACCTGCTCCTGGTGCTTGCCGCAGAAGGAGCAGCGGATGGACCGGTAATCGTCTCTTGCCATAGCGATCTTCCTTTCCGGGTCAAACGGGCAAAGAGCGGAGTCCTCCCCCGCTCTCTCCCGGATCGTCAGCGATTGGTGATGATCTTGTCGATCAGGCCGAACTCCCTGGCCTCCTCCGCGGACATGAAGTTGTCCCGCTCGCAGGCGGCGGTGACCTCCTCCACGCTCTTGCCGGTGTTGGCGGCCAGGATCTCGTTCATCCGCCTCTTGATGGTCTCCAGCCGCTTCAGGTGGATGGCCATGTCGGTGATCTGCCCCTGGGTGCCGGCGGAGGGCTGGTGGATCATGATCTCCGCGTTGGGCAGGGCGATGCGCTTTCCCTTGGCGCCGGCGGACAGCAGGAAGGCCGCCATGGAGGCGCACATGCCGACGCAGATGGTGGACACGTCGCACTTGATGTACTGCATCGTGTCGTAAATGGCCATGCCGTCGGTGACGGAGCCGCCGGGGCTGTTGATATAGAACTGGATGTCCTTGTCCGGGTCCTGGGCCTCCAGATACAGCAGCTGGGCCACGACCAGGGCGGCGGTGGTGGCGTTGACCTCCTCGCCCAGGAAGATGATCCGGTCGTTCAGAAGCCGGGAGAAGATGTCGTAAGAGCGCTCGCCCCGGCTGGTCTGCTCCACTACATAGGGTACTAAGCTCATGAGGATATCTCCTTTCAACGGGAAATGCGGGGTAATTATACCCCTGTTCTGTCAGGACCTATTCCCACTCTCTCAAAAAGGCGTTACTCCGCCTTGTCCTCGGCCTTCTTCTTCGCGGTCCGCTTTTTGGGCTTCTCCTCGCCCTCGGCGGCCTTCTCCTCGGCCTCGGCCGCTTTCTTGGCGGTCTTCTCGGCGGCCTTCGCCGTCTTCTTCGCGGCTTTGGCGGGCTTCTCCTCCGCGGGGGCGGAGACGGAGTCCTTCACCAGCTGGAACGCCTTTTGGGCGGCCAGATCCTTCTTCACGTCGTCGGCGGCGACGGCGGCCTTCACCTGGTCAAGCTCCATCTTGTACTGCTCGGCCAGACGGGCGTACTCGGCGTCCACCTCGCTGTCGCCGATCTCAATGCCCTCGGCGGCGGCCACGGCCTCCAGGGCCAGCTCCCGGCGGACGGTCCGTCCGGCGGCGGCCTTGGCCTGGGCGCGCATGGTGTCCATGGTCATGCCCATCATCTGGAGGTACTGCTCGAACTGGATGCCTTGGGACTGGATGCGGTTCGCGTAGTCCTCCAGCAGCTTCTCCGCCCGGTAGTCCACCATGGCGTCGGGCACGTCGCACTCCAGCCGCTCGATGAGCGCGCCGGTGACGGCCTCGTCAAAGTCCCGCTCGCCCTGCTCCTGGCGGCGCTTGGCCAGCTTCTCGCCCAGGTCCTTCTTGAACTCGTCCAGGGTGTCGAAGTCGGACACATCCTTGGCGAACTCGTCGTCCACCTCGGGGGCCTCCTTCTCCTTCACCTCGTTGACCTTCACATGGAACACCACAGCGGCGCCGGCCAGCTCGGGGGTGTAGTTCTCGGGGAAGGTGATGTCGATGTCCTTCTCCTCGCCGGCCTTCATGCCGACGACCTGGTCCTCGAAGCCGGGGACGAAGCTGCCGGAGCCCAGCTCCAGGCTGTAGTTCTCGCCCTTGCCGCCGTCAAAGGGCACGCCGTCCCTGAAGCCCTCGAAGTCGATGACGGCGATGTCGCCGCTCCGGGCGGCGCGCTCCACGCTGACCAGGCGGGAGGCCCGGTCGATGTAAGGCTTCAGCTCGTTTTCGATGTCGGCGTCGGTGATCTCCGTGACGGGCCTGGCCACGGGCATCCCCTTGTAGTCCTTGATGGAGGCCTCGGGCTGCACGGTGACGGTGGCCTTGAAGGTGAGGCCGTCCTTCCCCACCTCCAGCACCTCCAGCTTGGGATAGGCCACCGGCTCGATGCCGGCCTCCTTCAGCGCGGCCTCATAGGCGGGAGGATATGCCTCGGAGATGGCGTCCTCATAGAATACGCCCTCGCCGTAGAACTTCTCCACCATCTTGCGGGGCACCTTGCCCTTGCGGAAGCCGGGGATGGAGATATTCTTCTTCTGCCGGTTGTACACCTTATCGACGGCGGCCTGGAACTCCGCGGCCTCCACCTCGATGACCAGCTCCACGGCGCTGTTCTCTTTTTTCTCATTGCTCTTGATGTTCATGGATGGTTTCCTCCCAAATCGGCCCGCTCAGAGCCTTCTTTCTAAATCAGCCACGCTATTCTATCAGATACGCGAACAAATTTCCACTGTTATTTTCGCTAATCCAGGATTTTTTTCGGCCGGAATCCGACATAATCCGCCGACACCAGCCGGTAGTCCACCCCGTCCTGCTCCCCCTCCACCGCCAGGCGGTGGCTGGGGCCGTGGAGGTGGCCGTAGCAGCAGGTTTTGACCCCGTACCGCTCCAGCAGGGCGATGATCTCCCCGCAGCGGTAGCCCTTGTACAGGGGCGGGTAGTGGAGGAAGCACAGCTTGTCCGCCTCCCCCGCCGCCTTGAGGGACGCCTCCAGCCGGATCAGCTCCCGGTTGAACACCTTCTCCCACTGGGGGGCGCCGTTCTCCTCGAAGAACCAGCCGCGGGTGCCGCAGAGGGCCGTGTCCCCGTAAAAGGCGCAGTTGTTGTGGAGGATATGCAGCTTTGTGAAGCCGTTGGCTGTGAAAAAGGCGTTCATCTTGGCGGCGGTGTTCCACCAGTAGTCGTGGTTCCCCTTCACCAGCCACTTCTCCCCCGGCAGGCTGTCCAGAAAGGCGAAGTCCTCCCTGGCCTCCTCCAGGTTCATCCCCCAGGAGAGATCGCCGCACAGCACCACCGTGTCGCTCTCCCCCACCTGGGAAAAGCCCTCCCGGAGCCGGTCCACGTAATCCGTCCAGCCCGCGCCGAACACCTCCATGGACTTGTCCGGCGTGCCTAGGGAGAGGTGGGTATCGCCAATGGCAAACAGCGCCATATCAGGGCAGGAACGCCTGGACGGGGGCCTCCATGTTGGCCTTGTCCACCACGGAGGTGAAGCGGGGCCGGCGGCCCTTCAGCCGGGCCAGAGCGGCGGGGGCGCGCACGCCGGTGAGTTCGGAGAGCTGATCCAGGATATCAAGGCCGGACTTGCGCTCCTTCACGCCCAGGGCGTCCAGCACGCTGTCGCAGAACTTGAAGGGGCTGGCGGTGGACACCACCACGGTGGGGGCGTCGTCCCCGGTGTCGGCCCGGTACTGGTCCAGCACATGGAAGGCCACGGCGGTGTGGGGATCGACGAGGTAGCTGTGCTCGTTCCAGAGCCGGGCGATCGTCGCCTTGGTCTCATCGTCGTCGGTACAGCCGGCGTAGAACAGCTTCTGCATCCTGTCCCGGACGAAGGACTCCACCCGGTAGCAGCCGATCTGGCTCAGCTGGGACATATACTCCCGCACCAGTTTGTCGTCCCGGCCGGTCAGTTCGAACAGCATCCGCTCCAGGTTGCTGGAGATGAGGATGTCCATGGAGGGGGAAATGGTGTTGTAGAAGGTGCGGTTGCGGTCATACACGCCGGTGTTGATGAAGTCGGTGAGCACGTTGTTGGCGTTGGAAGCGCAGATCAGCTTCTTGATGGGCACCCCCATACACTTGGCGTAGTAGCCCGCCAGGATGTTGCCGAAGTTGCCGGTGGGCACGCAGAAGTTGACCTCCTGGCCCTTCTCGATGGCGCCGCTGTGGAGCAGGTCGCAGTAGGCGGAGGCGTAGTACACGATCTGAGGCAGCACCCGTCCCCAGTTGATGGAGTTGGCAGAGGACAGGAAATAGCCCCGCTCGCTCAGCTCCTCGGCCAGGTCCTCGTCGGAGAACAGCTTCTTCACGCCGGTCTGGGCGTCGTCAAAGTTGCCCACCACGGCGCAGACTCCCACATTGCCCCCCTCCTGGGTGACCATCTGGAGCTCCTGAATGTCGGACACGCCGTTCTTGGGATAGAACACCAGGATCTTGGTGCGGTCCACGTCCCGGAAGCCCTCCAGGGCGGCCTTGCCCGTATCGCCGGAGGTGGCCACCAGGATGCACGCCGAGCGCCTCTCGTCGCTCTTGACCAGGGAGGCGGACAGCAGATGGGGCAGCATCTGAAGGGCCATGTCCTTGAAGGCGCAGGTGGGCCCGTGCCACAGCTCCATGCAGTAGGTGGAGTCGTCCAGCTTCATCACCGGGGCCACGTCGGGGTCGGAGAACTTGCCGCCGCCGTAGGCCGCCGCCGCGTAGAGATTCAACTCAGAGCTGGTGAACCCCTCCAGATAGGAGCTGAGGATATACACCACCCGCTGACGGTAGGACATATCCTTCATGGTCTCCATGGCCCGGGTGGGCAGGCGGGGGATCACCGCCGGGGTCAAGAGGCCGCCGTCCGGGGCCAGCCCCTTGACGATGGCCTGGGCGGGGGTCATCCGAAGTTCCTTGTTTCGTGTGCTCAGATAATTCATCGCGCGCTCACCACTCTCATCAGATTATTGTAGAAGACGTCCTGTACAAGGGACTCGGGGTATCCATGGCGCAGCAGGTGCTCGTACAGCCGGGGCAGCGCGTCGATGGCGGGCAGATCGCCGATGGTGTCGCACCCGTCCCAGTCGCCGCCCAGAGCGGCGGTGTGCTCCCCGCCCAGGCTGAGGATGTGATCCAGGTGGGCGCGGACCGCGTCCAGGTCCAGGCCGCCGCCCACGAACTCCGTATAGAAGTTGAGGCCGATGATACCCTGATTCTTTATTATCGCAGTTATTTGCTCATCCGTCAAGTTCCTTGTGTGGTCCCAGACAAATTTTGCGTCGGAGTGGCTGGCAATAAATGGTTTTCTGGCCAGCTCCGCCACATCCCAGAACCCCGCCTCGGACAGATGGGACACGTCGATGAGGATGTGCAGCTCCTCCATCCGGGCGGCGAACTGCTTCCCCAGGGGGGTCAGCCCCCGTTCCGGCCGGTCGCAGTGGGAGCCGCTGAGGGCGTTGGCGTGGTTCCAGGTCAGGTTGATGGCCACCACGCCGGCCTCCGCCGCCTGGTCCAGCCGGGCGGGGTCGCAGCCCAGCAGCTCCGCCCCCTCCACCGACAGGAAAGCCGCGGCCTTGCTCTGGGCATGGGCATTTTTCACGTCCTCCGCCGTCCGGCACTGGACGATCCGGCCGCTGTTGCGGGCCATCTGCTCCTGAAAGCATCTCAGCAGCGCCCGGTACTGCTCCTCCACGCCCTCTCCCGTGGAGAACAGAGCAAAAAGCTGGCAGTATCGCCCGAAGACGGGCTCCGCCCTGTCCAGGGACACCATGCCGCCGTTGGCGGCCAGCCCCTCCCCGGTCCGCAGGCACCGCAGGATGGTGTCGCAGTGGGCGTCGAACACCGGGATCTTCTCCATGTTATGTACCCCCTAAAAGGCGTTCTGCCAATAGCGTATGACGGGATCGGCGGTCTTAGCCCCGTCGGGGGCGTAGACCTCCGCCACGTCGAACCGGGGCTGAAGGTCCGTCGGGTGCTCCGACAGGTACCACTCCGCCGTGGCCTTCAGCTTCCGCTGCTTCTCCTTTGTGACGGCCTCCCGGGCGTCGGCAAACCGGGCGTTTTTGCGGAGCTTGACCTCCACGAAGACGATGTACTCCGCGCCGGCGGCGATCAGGTCGATCTCCCCGAAGCGGCAGCGGAAGCCTCGCTCCAGAACGGTCCAGTGATTTTGCTCAAGGGCCTCGGCCACCAGCCGTTCCCCGTAATTCCCCTTAATTTTGGCCTGGGCGCCGCCGATCTCCCGTTTTTCCCCGCTCATAGGTTCTTCAAAAAGGTGCGGCGGTGGATGGGACAGGGGCCGTATTCCCGCAGCCGCTGGTAGTGGAGGGCGGTGCCGTAGCCCTTGTGCTGTTCAAAGCCGTACTGCGGATAGAGAGCGGCCATCTCCAACATATAATGGTCCCGGCTGACCTTGGCCAGGATGGAGGCCGCCGCGATGGAAGCTGACAGGGAATCCCCCTTTATAACGCACCGGTGGGGCGCGGTGATGGCGTATCTGCTGCCGTGGTCCCGGTTGCCGTCGATGAGGGCGAAGTCCGCTTGGGGCGACAGGGCGTCCATGGCCAGCTGCATGGCCTTCATCCGGGCGTTGAGGATGTCGATGGCGTCGATCTCCTCCGCCTCCACATAGGCCACCGCCCAGGCCGCGGCCTTCTCCTGAATGACGGGGAACAGGGCCTCCCGCTTCTTCCCGGTCAGCTTTTTGGAGTCGTCAAGGCCGGGGATGTCCGCGCCCTCCGGCAGGATGACGGCGGCGGCGTATACCCGCCCCGCCAGCGGCCCCGCCCCGGCCTCGTCACAGCCGCAGACCAGGACATGGCCCGCCTCCCGGGCCGCCTGTTCCAGTGATTGATCGGGCACAGAGATTCCCCCTCAGCCTTCCGGCGTCTCCAGTGTAAAGCGTCCCAGCTTGCCGGAGCGAAACTCGTCCAGCAGCACCCTGGCCATCCGCTCGGTGTCCGCCTCTCCCCCGGAGATCTTCATCCCCCGGCGGACGGCTGCCGCCTCCAGCAGGCGGCAGCCCCAGGCCACGTCGTTCTCCCCATCCGCCCGGGCGGGCAGGCCGCTCAGCTTGTATCCGTTCAGGAGCGCCTGGGGGTAGCGCTCTCCCATCAGGGCCATCAGATGGCAGCCCAGGGTCTCGGTGTCCATGATCTCGTCCTTCACCGCGCCGGTGAAGGCCAGGTGGAGGCCGGTGGTCTCGTCCTCAAACCTGGGCCAGAGGATGCCGGGGGTGTCCAGCAGTTCCAGGCCGCTGTCAACGGTCACCCACTGTTTCCCCCGGGTGACGCCGGGCCGGTCGCCGGTGACGGCGGTCTTTCGCCCCGCCGCCTTGTTGATGAAGGTGGACTTGCCCACGTTGGGGATCCCCGCCACCATGACCCGGATGGGCCGACCCACCTGGCCTTTTGCTTTCCATGCCTCGATCCTGTCCTTCAGCACGGCGCGGACAGCGGCGGGGAACCGGTCCACCCCTCTGCCCCGCTTCGCATCGGTCTCCAGCACGCCGAACCCCCGCGCCTGATACCGGGCGATCCATTTCGCCGTCATGGCCGGGTCCGCCTGGTCCGCCCGGTTGAAGATGATGAGCCGGGGCCTGTTCCCCGCCAGGGCGTCAATATCCGGATTCCGGCTGGAGACGGGGATGCGGGCGTCCACCACCTCGCACAGCAGATCCACCAGCTTCAGGTCCTCCTCCATCTTCCGGCGGGTACGGGTCATGTGGCCGGGATACCATTGGATGTTCACGGGCGGATGCCCCCCTTTCTGCCCGGTATTATAACACCAAATCTCCAAAAAAGACAGTCTCAAAACGCACAAAAGGAGCGGCAGCCCGCTCCTCTTGTGTCGAATCCCGTTTTACAGGTCTTCCTTGACCTTGGCGGCCTTGCCCACGCGGTCACGCAGGTAGTACAGCTTGGCCCGGCGGACCTTGCCCTTGCGGACGGTCTCCACCTTCTCGATGGTGGGAGCGTGCAGGGGGAAGACCTTCTCCACGCCCACGCCGTAGCTGATGCGGCGGACGGTGAAGCTCTCCTCCACGCCGCCGTGCTTCTTGGCGATGACGGTGCCCTCAAACACCTGGATACGCTCGCGGCTGCCTTCCTTCACGCGGATGTGCACCCGGACGGTGTCGCCCACATTGACCTTGGGCGCCTCATCCTTGGTGAACTTGTCGCTGAACTGCTGCAACAGATTCATGGTTTTTTCCTCCTAATGACAGGCGTTCGTGCGTCCGTACCCTGTGGCCGCGCAGAGGACCGCCCTTTTTCAGACTGGCGTAGTATACCACACCGGGACGGGGAATGCAAGCGTTTTTTTCGAAAAATGCGGGAATTATGCGTCATTTCGCCCGGAAGGTCCCGACGAGCAGCCACAGGGCGGTGAGCAGCAGGGTCACGTTGGCGAATCTGGCGGCGGCCACCGCCCCCATCCCCACCAGGGCGCCCACCACGCACCCCGCCGCCGCCGTAGAGATGCGCTCCGCCCAGTCCGGGTCCAGCGAGCCGGCGGCCATGTCGTACAGCGCCCGCCCTCCGTCCAGCGGGCGCACGGGGAGCAGGTTGAACGCGCCGATCCCCAGGCTCAGCGCCGCCGGCAGGAACCATCTCATCCCCAGGGCGAACGCCCCGAAGCCCAGGTTGACCACCGGCCCCGCCAGGGCCACCAGGCTGTCCTGCCCATAGGAGAGCGGCCGCAGATAGTCGAAGGACAGCTCCGCTCCCACGGCGGTCAGGGAGAGGCGCTCCATCCTGCCCCCGTACAGGCGTGCGGCGGCCACATGGCCCAGCTCGTGCAGCAGGCAGGCCAGAAGGCCCCAGGGCAGCAGGCCCACCCCCTCGTCCAGCCAGAACAGGATCCCCATCAGCAGCAGGAACCCGGGGGTGGCCTCCACCCGGGGGCGGTCACAGGTCCACATAGTAGATGGGATCCAGCCGGATATCGTCCTTCAGGATGGTCAGATGGAGGTGGGGGCCGGTGGCGTTGCCGGTGTGCCCCACCAGGGCCACCGTCTCGCCGCAGGAGACCTGCTGGCCCTTGGACACCAGCAGCTTGGAGCAGTGGGCGTAGAAGGTGGCCACATGGTTGGCGTGGTCGATGCAGAGATACTTGCCGAACTCGTCGCTCTCCCCGATATAGCGCACGGTGCCGTCGGCAAAGGCGCCGATCTCAGTCCCCTCCGCCGCCCCGATATCCAGGGCCAGGTGGAACTCGTTGTCGCCGTCGATGGGGCTGTCCCGGTAGCCGAAACGGGAGGTGATCTTTCCCTCCACCGGGTTCACCGTCCTGTCCAGCCCCAGGTCGTAGCGGACGAAGCTCACCTTGGAGGGAAGGGCCCTCCCCTGGTCGTCATAGGCCTGGGCCACGGCGGTCACGGCGGCCCCCGCCGGGGTCGCCGCCGGCTCCGGCTCCGACGGCTGGGCGGGCGGGTCGGACGCGGGGAGATCGGAGGGGACGGCCTCTCCCCCGCCGGGACCGGACAGGTCCGCCAGGGCGCCGTGCTCCCTGAGCCAGTCCAGCCCCGCCGAGGGCGACGCCCCCAGCAACTGGGCGTGGAAAGGGGGCGCGGCCAGCTCCGGCTCCTCCTTCTCCTCCGGCTGGCCGCCGAACACGGTGACGCACAGGTCCTGGAGGGCATCCCGCACCGGCTCTCCCTCCGACACCGCCTGGCCGAACTGTTGAAACGCTCCCTGGAAATCCACGCTGGAGGTGAGGGCGTTCCGCCACGCCTCCACCTGGCCGGGGAGCACCCCCCGGCCCAGATACACCAGCAAAAACAGCGCCGCGCTCACCAGCAGTTGGATCAGGCGTCGGCTGTCCCGGTCCCCGGCCTCCTGCGGGGGGCGCGCCGGCCGGCGGGCGGGCGTCCCCTTTCTGCTCCGGCCCCGATTGCGGGAAGCGGTATCCATGCCATCCCCTCCTTGTCCCAGAACTCCTTTCCATACTGTATGTGAGAGGGCGGGGATTTATGCGCCGGCCCTTGACGGCTCCGGCGGACGATGATAAAATATAGAACATCAGTACGGTTTGTTCCGGGACAGGAGGCAGCTATGAACATCTTGGTCATCGACGCCCAGGGGGGCGGTATGGGCCGCCAGCTGGTGGCCGCCATCAAACAGGCCGTGCCCGCCGCCGTTGTCACCGCCGTGGGCACCAACAGCGCGGCCGCTTCCGCCATGCTCCGGGCGGGCGCGGACAGAGCCGCTACCGGCGAGAACGCCGTGGTGGTCAACGCACGCCGGGCGGATATCATCACCGGCCCCATCGGCATCGTGGTGGCGGACGCCCTTCTGGGGGAGATCACCCCCGCCATGGCCGCCGCCGTAGGCGGCAGCGCCGCGGTCCGGGTGCTGGTGCCCGTGAGCCACTGCGCCACCGTGGTGGCCGGCGTGCCCGACCTGCCCATGTCCGCCCTCATCCAGTCCGCGGTGGAGCGCATCGCCGCCATCGCCAACGGATAAATGACCGGGCAGGAATATGAGGAACGGTGCGCCCGGAGGCTCCGGCGGTGCGGCTTCGGCCGGGTGACCCTCACCAAGGGCAGCGGCGACCAGGGGGTGGACATCCTGGCCCGGCGCAAGGGGGAGCGGTACGCCATCCAGTGCAAGTACTACGCCCGCCCGGTGGGGAACCGGGCCGTCCAGGAGGCCTTCGCCGGGGCGAAATACTACGGCTGCGACCGGGCGGTCGTGCTCACCAACAGCACCTTTACCGCCGCTGCGGAGGAACTGGCGGACAGCACCGGGGTCCTCCTGTGGGAGGGGGACGATCTGCCCTATCCCCCCTGCCGCTCCCTGCTCATCCGGTGGATGGGGATCCTTATCGCCATAGCCGCTGGGGTGACGCTCACGGTGCTCCACCTGCTGGCGCGCCCCTCCCCCGTTGAGACGGCCTGCCTGGCCGCCCTCATCACCGGCGGACTGCTGAGCGCCCTGGAGTCCGGCCTGTTCGGGCTGGACCTGGCCGCCTGCCTGTGCTGGCTGACGGCGGCGGCGCTGGCGCGGTTCGACCTGCCCCTGGCGTGGCTGCTGCCGCCCCATGCCGCCCTGTGGCCGCTGATCCCCTTTGGCGCGAGCCTTTTGCGGGGGCTGCGGCTGTATCTGCTGTACCGGGCCGGCCGCCGGGAGGACCTGGCGGAGGACCCGGAAGAAGACCCTGAGGAAGAGGCGTAAAGAGGACCTGTCCGAAATGCGGACAGGTCCTCTTGTCACGTCACGTTTGTCAGCCCAGCAGCAGCTTGTCGTCCGCCTCGTCGGAGCCGGTGGCCTGGCCGAATTTGGCCAGCAGGTCCTCCACGGTGAGCTTTTTCTTGGCCTCGCCGGCGATGTCCAGCACGATCTGGCCCTCGTACATCATGATGAGCCGGTTGCCGTGGACGATGGCGTCCTTCATGTTGTGGGTGATCATGAGGGTGGTCAGCCGGTCCTTGTTCACGATGCGCTCGGTGGCGTCCAGCACCTTGGCCGCCGTCTTGGGGTCCAGGGCGGCGGTGTGCTCGTCCAGCAGTAGCAGGTCGGGCCGCTGGAGGGTGGCCATCAGCAGGGTCAGCGCCTGCCGCTGGCCGCCGGACAGGAGGCCCACCTTGGTGGTCAGCCGGTCCTCCAGCCCCAGGTCCAGGATCTTCAGCAGCTCCCGGTACTTCTCCCGCTCCTCCCGCGCGATGCCCCGGCGGAGGGTGCGGGACCTGCCCCGGCGGGCGGCCAGGGCCAGGTTCTCCTCGATCTGCATGGTGGCTGCGGTGCCCATCATGGGGTCCTGGAACACCCGGCCGACGTATTTGGCCCGCTTGTGCTCCGGCAGATGGGTCACGTCCACCCCGCCGATGGAGATGGACCCCTCGTCCACCAGCCAGGTGCCGGCGATGGCGTTGAGCAGGGTGGACTTGCCGGCCCCGTTTCCGCCGATGACGGTGACAAAGTCCCCGTCCTCCAGGTGGAGGGAGACCCCCCGCAGGGCGGTCTTCTCGTTGACGGTGCCGGGATTGAAGGTCTTGTAGATGTCTTTGACGTCAAGCATTTGCGGCCCCTCCCCTCTTTACCGGCTTGGAGAAGAATCTGCCCTTCCAGTTGGGGATGGCCAGGAATATGGCCACCACCAGGGCGGTGAGCAGTTTCAGGTCGTTAGGGTCAAGACCCATCCGCAGCACCAGGGAGATGACGATGTAGTAGATGATGGCGCCGATGACGGCGGACAGCAGCTTCAGGGCGAAGTTGGTGAACACCTTATCCAGCAGCACCTCGCCGATGATGACGGCGGCCAGCCCGATGACGATGGCGCCCCGGCCCATATCCACGGTGGAACTGCCCTGATACTGGGCCAGCAGGGCGCCGGAAAAGGCCACCAGCCCGTTGGACACCACCAGGCCCAGCACCTTGGTCATGTCGGTGTTGATGCCCTGGGCCCGGGCCATATTGCCGTTGGCGCCGGTGGCCCGGAGGGAGGAGCCCAGCTCGGTGCCGAAGAACCAGTACAGCAGGGCGATGATCAGCACCACAAAAATGGCCAGCAGAACCAAGGGATTTCGCAGGGAGAGCTCCCGGACATAGCGGGAGGATACCAGCAGGAAATTCCGGTCCGGGTTCAGGGCCAGGGTGGCTTTGGTGGCGGACGCCTCGTCCCCGATGGCCATGACTCGCAGATTCACGGTATACAGAGCCAGTTGGGTCAGGATGCCCGCCAGGATGGCGGGGATGCCGCAGGCGGTGTGGAGCAACCCCGTCACCAAGCCCGCAGCCATGCCCGCCAGGACCGCCGTGAGCACCGCCAGCCAGGGGTTCCAGCCCATGGTGATGCAGATGGCGCACACCGCGCCGCCGGTGGCCAGGGAGCCGTCCACCGTCAGGTCGGCAATGTCCAGGATCTTATAGGTGATGTACACGCCGATGGCCATCAGGCCCCAGGCGAAGCCCTGTCCGAAGGAGCCGGGCAGGGATTTTAAGAAGGAAAGCAGAAAATCCATAGCGGGTCACTCCATTCAAAAGCTGTGATCGAAAGCTATCATAGCAAAAAACGGCGGGAAAGGGAAGTCCTTTCCCGCCGTTTTTTCTGTTTTCCTAAAGTTGCTCAGCCCTCGATGGGCTCGTAACCCTCGGGCGGGGTGATGCCCAGTTCCGCGCAGTTGGCGGCGTTGTACATCTTGGTGACCTCGGGAGCAAACTGGATAGGCATGGTGGAGACGTCGGCCTCGCCCTTCAGGATCTGGGCAGCCATCTCGCCGGTGGCATAGCCGATGTCATAGTAGCTGATGGACAGGGTGACCACGCCACAGCCGGAGCAGATACCGCTCTCGCCGGCCACTACGGGCACCTTTTCAGCGAGGACCACATTTGCAATGACTTCAGTATTCTCCGCAGCGGTGTTGTCAGTGGGGATATAGATGACATCAGAGCCTTCGCAGGCGGTTCTGGTCATGGATTCCAAGTTGCTCGCATCAGTGAAGGGATAGGGGGTGCAGGTGTAACCCATGCCCTCCAGGGCCTCCCTCACGATTTTAATCTGGTATTGAGAGTTCGGCTCGGCGGAGCAGTACAGCAGGCCCACGTTCTTGGCGTCGGGGAACAACTCCTTCACCATGGCGGCCTGCTGATCCAGGGGGGCCAGGTCGGAGGTGCCGGAGATGTTGCCGCCCACGGTGCCGTTCCAGTCGTCAGGGGCAATGGACAGGGCGGTAGCGTAGTCGGTGATGGAGGTGCCCAGGATGGGGATGTCAGCGGTGGCGGAGGCGGCGGCCTGGAGCGGATAGGTGGCGTTGGCCAGGATCAGGTCCACGCCGTCGGACACAAAGCCATCCATGATAGTGCCACAGTTGGCGTACTCGCCGCCGGCGTCGGCGTCTTTGTACTCAATCTTGAGGCCGGAGGCGGCCAAGGCGTCCTTAAAGCCCTGGGTGGCAAGGTCCAGAGCGGGGTGGGTCATCTGCTGGCACACGCCGATGACAAAGGTCTCGTCACTGGGGGCCTCGGTGGGCTCTTCAGTGGGCGCCTCAGAGGGGGCCTCAGCGGGTTCGGAGGCGGGAGCTTCGGAGTTGGGGTTCTCCTCAGGGCCGGGGCCGGTGACGGTGTTTCCGCAGGCGCACAGGGCAAACGTCAGGACCAGGGCCAGCAGGAGCGCGATGTACTTCTTCATTTCAGTTTCCTCCAATTCAGCAGCATATCTTTAGCGCTTTGCGCCGCAAAAGTATGGCGCAAGGAAAGTATATCCCTTTTCAAGGAATCCTGTCAAGAAAAATCGTCACATTTTTTCTGCGAAAAACCGGTGAAATTCCGTCGTTTTCCCGGATTCCCGGTGTTGCAATCCGAAAAGATTGCCATTATAATAAGTAGCTGTGACTTTTAACAACGATTTGCGAGGAATCCTTATGAAGAACGAGAAACTGCGCAACGTCGCCATCATCGCCCACGTGGACCACGGCAAGACCACCCTTGTGGACGAGATGCTCAAGCAGGGCGGCATCTACCGGGAGAACCAGGCCACTGTGGAGCGGGTGATGGACTCCGGCGACCTGGAGCGGGAGCGGGGCATCACCATCCTGGCGAAAAATACCGCCGTCCACTACAAGGGCGTGAAGATCAACATCGTGGACACCCCGGGCCACGCCGACTTCGGCGGCGAGGTGGAGCGCATCCTGAAGATGGTCAACGGCGTCATCCTGCTGGTGGACGCCGCCGAGGGCCCCATGCCCCAGACCCGCTTCGTGCTCTCCCGGGCCCTGGAACTGGGCCACCGGGTCATCGTGGTACTGAACAAGATCGACCGGCCCGACCAGCGGATCCACGAGGTCATCGACGAGTGCCTGGAACTGCTGCTGGATCTGGACGCCACCGACGAGCAGCTGGACTCCCCCATGCTGTTCTGCTCCGGCCGCCAGGGCACCGCCTCCTACTCCCCCGAGGTTTCCGGCACCGACCTGGTCCCCCTGTTCGAGACCATTCTGGACTATATCCCCGCCCCGGAGTGCGACCCCGAGGCCCCCTTCCAGATGCTGGTGTCCTCCATCGACTACAACGAGTTCGTGGGCCGCATCGCCATCGGGCGCATCGAGCGGGGCGCCGTCAAGCAAAATCAGGAGATCGCGGTGTGCAACTTCCACTCCCCCGACACGCCCCCCCGCAAGGCGAAAGCGGTCTCCCTTTACACCTTCGACGGGCTCAACCGCATCCCCGTGACCGAGGCGGCCGCCGGTGAGATCATCGCCATGAGCGGCATCGGGGACATCACCATCGGGGACACCGTCTGTTCTCCCGCCGCCCCGGAGCCCATCGAGTTCGTGAAGATCTCCGCCCCCACCCTGGAGATGACCTTCTCGGTGAACGACTCCCCCTTTGCCGGCCGGGAGGGCAAGTACGTCACCAGCCGCCAGCTCCGGGACCGGTTGTTCCGGGAGACTTTGAAGGACGTGTCCCTCCGGGTGTCCGAGGTCCCCAACTCCACCGACGCCTTCAACGTGGCCGGCCGGGGGGAGATGTCCCTGTCCATCCTCATCGAGACCATGCGCCGGGAGGGCTACGAATTCCAGGTCTCCCCGCCCCGCGTCCTCTACCAGGAGGTGGACGGCGTGAAGTGTGAGCCGGTGGAGCGGGTGGTCATCGACGTGCCCGCCGACAACGTGGGCGCCGTCATGGAGAAGCTGGGGGCCCGCAAGGGGGAGTTCGTGTCCATGAATCCCATCGGCAGCCGCACCAAGCTGGAGTTCCTGGTGCCGTCGCGCGGCCTGTTCGGCTACCGCAACGAGTTTTTGACCGACACCAAGGGCGAGGGCATCATGGCCTCCGTCTTTGAGAAATACGCCCCCTACAAGGGGGATATCCAGCGGCGGAACACCGGCTCCCTGGTGGCCTATGAGACCGGTGAGTCGGTGACCTACGGCCTGTACTGGGCCCAGGAGCGGGGCGCCCTGTTCATCGGGGCCGGCGTGCCCGTATACGAGGGCATGGTGGTGGGCGTCTGCCCCAAGCTGGAGGACATCGCCGTCAACGTGTGCCGGAAGAAGCAGCTGACGAACATGCGGGCCTCCGGCTCTGACGAGGCCCTGCGGCTGGTGCCCCCCCGCCAGATGAGCCTGGAGCAGTGCCTGGAATTCCTGGCGGACGACGAGCTGCTGGAGGTCACCCCGGAGAACCTGCGCCTCCGCAAGCGGATCCTGAACCACGACCGGCGGATGAAGGCCCTCATGCGGGGCAAACAATAAAAGCGCGGAGAGCGGCCCCGGAGGGAGTTCCCTCCGGGGCCGTTCCGCTGCCGCGTCCACGCCGGATCGCGGTAGAGCGCGGCGGCAAAAGCGCCGAATTGACGGCGTCTCCTGCCGGTGGTATAATACTGTCTGCCGGATCGGCCGCGGAGCGGCCGGTCTGTGCGGCATCAGCGCATAATCCCGACGGTGGCGGCAAAGCTACCGGTGTGACAACAAAAAGGAGGATGACTATGAATCGGAGGACCCTCTGTCTGCTGGCGGCCTGCCTGCTGCTTTTCAGCGGCTGCGCCCACGATACGCCGGATCCGACGGCCGCGCCGGCGGCGGATCCCACCCCCGCCCAAACGTCCGAACAGACGTCCGGGCCGTCCCGGACGCCCGAACCGGCATCAGCGCCCCAGCCGGCGTCCGAGCCGCCCCAGACTCCCGCTCCGACCCCCGCCCCCACCCCGAAGCCCACGCCCGCGCCCGCGCCCTCCCCCGCCCCGGCCAGCAAGCGGGACCTCATCCCCTTTGGCGAGGACCAGCAGTACGCGGCCGCCTGGCTGGGATATCAGCAGATCGACGACCTGGACTACTACCGGGAGCGGTATCTGGACAGCGAGCCTCCGGTCTATTATATCTCCGACGGGGACTACTACCTGGTGATCCCCCGGTACCCGGACACCGCCCTGGACCTGTTCGTCAACGATGTCGAGACCTCCCAGTCCAGCCTCTTTCTGGAGGTCCCCGACTGCGGACCATTTATCGTCCAGTGCAACGTCAGCGACGTGTTTGAAGACGTCACCATCCGCCTGATCCATGACGGGGCGTTCGTGCAGTTCTCCCCCTTCATCTCCCTGATGGACGGCTCCATCCAGGTGGGCGAACACGGGCTGGACCTGACAAAAACCGGACAGGCCGGCGGCTGAGCCGGCCCCTCTCCGAATCGGAACGAAAGGACCCTCCGGCTTTGCCGGAGGGTCCTCCTGCGTGATCGGGATGCCGTCAGAGGCGGCGGGGCGTTCACTGCGGGCTGACGGAGTAGTTGGGCGCCTCTTTGGTGATGTAGATGTCATGGGGATGGGATTCCTTCAGGCCCGCGGCGGTGATCTGGATGAATTGTGCCTTGGTGCGCAGTTCGTCGATGGTGCGGCAGCCGGTATAGCCCATCCCGGAGCGCAGGCCGCCCATCATCTGGTAGATGGTCTCGGACACCGGTCCCTTGTAGGGGACGCGGCCCTCCACGCCCTCGGGCACCAGCTTTTTGTTGTTGGTCTGGAAGTAGCGGTCCTTGGAGCCGTGGGCCATGGCGCCCAGAGAACCCATGCCGCGATAGACCTTGAACTGGCGGCCCTGATACACCTCGGTGTCGCCGGGGGACTCCTCGCAGCCCGCCAGCAGGGAGCCCAGCATGACCACGTTGCCGCCGGCGGCGATGGCCTTGGCGATATCGCCGGAGTACTTGATGCCGCCGTCCGCGATGATGGGGATATCGTACTCGGCGGCCACCTGGGCGGCGTCGTACACGGCGGTGATCTGGGGCACGCCGATGCCGGCCACCACGCGGGTGGTGCAGATGGAGCCGGGGCCGAT
>CANRFU010000012.1 GCA_947629975.1 uncultured Oscillospiraceae bacterium
GTGCCAGGAGTCCCCTGGCCTTCCGGCAGCACCTCCATCTTTTTGCTTAGGTCCAACTTTTTGTCCGCAGGCCCCCGATAGAGGCATCCGCAAAAACTTCCCCGCATAAAGCAAACACCCGCCCAAATTCTGCGTCACCGATTCAAAGAAAACCTCCCGAACGTACCGCCCCATAACATCCCGCTTTACGCCCCTCCGGGACCTCGTCCCGAAGGGGCTAATTTTTCTGACTGTGGTCATTTATGTGGTCAGGCCGAAAAAACGCAAAAATTCCCAAAATAATCCTGCGAAATAAGTTCCGAAAACAGGAAAATCCGGCCCGAAACTCGTGGTTTCAGGCCGGAAAATGGTGGACGATACAGGACTTGAACCTGTGACCTCCCGCACGTCAAGCGGATGCTCATACCAGCTGAGCTAATCGTCCGTATTTGGTTCCGCCAAGCGCTCACCGCTCAACGGAATTGTATTATATCCGCAAAATGCCTCGTTGTCAAGGGGTTTTCCACATTTCCCTGTCAGAGCGGCCCGGAGAATGCAGCCGCGCTGTGCCGCACGTCAAAAGAGGATACCCAGGGGGTATCCTCTTTTGACGTATGCTTTTTGGGAGGAAATGGACAGATCAGTCGGACATCCAGCGGGCGTAGTCCAGATGGGCGTACTTGTCCAGGTATCTTCTGGGCATCTGGAACGCGTCGCGGCGGAAGGGAGGCGCCAGCTGAGTGCCGTCCACCACAAACTCCAGAATGGTGGTGACTTTGGAGGCAAGCGCCCGCTCAAAGGCAGGGCCGATATCCTCCACCCGCTCGATCCGCTCGCCGTTGGCGCCCAGGCCCTTGACTGCGGGGATGAAGCTGACGGGGTTGGGGATGTCCACGCCGATGAAGCGGTTGTTGAAGAAATCCACCTGGTTCTTCTTCTCCGCGCACCAGGCGCCGTTCCTGAACACACAGGCGATCACGGGGAGATCGTGCTCAATGGCGGAGCTGATCTCATGGATGCTCATGCCCCAGGCGCCGTCTCCGATGATGCAGACCACGGGGGACTCGGGACTGGCCAGCTTCGCGCCCAGGCCCGCGGGATACGCGAAGCCGGTGTTGCCGAAGGTCAGGGCGGCGATATGCTTGCGGGGCTTGGTAAAGCGGAAATAGCTGTTGGCGGTGGAGGCCACGTTGCCGATATCCGTGCAGAGGATGGCGTCCTCGGGCATCCTGCGGCTGAGTTCCAGCAGCACGCGCCGGGGATTCATGGGTACGCCGGGGACCATGGCGAGGTCCTCGATCTCCTTGTCCCAGTCGTCCCTGAGCTTTTTGATGGCCGCCATTCTCTCAGTGTCCACGGGGCGGGGACCGGCCTTATGCAGCTTCTCCGCGATGACGGCGGCGGTGCTCCTGGCGTCGCCCACCAGGGCCACCTCCACCGGGTGCTTCCTGGCGATCTGCTTGGGGTTCACATCGATCTGGATGATCTTCGCGTCCTCGGGGAAATAGTCGATGTCATACTGGGGCAGAGTACCGAACACGCTCAGCCTGCTGCCGATGGCCAGGATCACATCCGCCTCTTTCACGGCCAGCATGGCGGCCCGGGAACCCATGTACCCGATGGGCCCCACCCAAAGAGGATGATCAGACGGGAACGCGTCGTTGTGCAGATAGCTCATGGCCACAGGGGCGGTCAGGTACTCGGCGATGTCCTTTACCCCGCCGTAGGCATCGGAGTCGACGACCCCGCGGCCGCTGATGATGACCGGCTTTTTGGCCTTCAGCAGCAGCTCCACAGCCCTGTCGATCTCGTCCATATCGGCCACGGCGTGAGGCTTCAGGGCGCGGTACTTTTTGGGCGGCATGATCTCCTCCACCACCTCGCCATAGAGGTAGTCTCTGGGGATATCCACGAAGACGGGGCCGCGCTCCGCATACGCGATGCGGAAAGCGGTGCGGAGCACATCACCGGCGCGGCTGGGATGGGGGACCCGCAGAGAGGCCTTGGTGATGGGCTTGAAGAGGTTCCAGGTATCGCACTCCTGGAAGCCGTCCCAACCCACGGTGGAACTGCCCGCGGAGGGGCCGATCACCACAAGGGGGGTGTGCGCCATATTCGCGGCCGCCACAGAGGTGACCATATTGGTCAGACCGGGGCCATTCTGAGCGGTGCACACGCCTGCCACGCCGGTGATGCGGGAAAACGCGTCCTCCATATGGGCGGCGGTCTGCTCGTGCCGCACGGGGATAAACTCGATCCCCGCATCGGGGAACAGGTCCAGCAGGTCCATAAAGGCCGAGCCGACGATACCTGTGACGTGCTTGACGCCCTCCTGAACAAGCACCTCGGCCATTGCTTCGCTGGGAGTCATCTTTTTCTTCTCCATGATAACGCTCTCCTTTTGTTCATTGATTCAGGACCGCAAAAAACTTGACTGAAGGACCGCTGTCTATCAAGCTAACAAAACGGTTTTGCCCGTTATGTCCCGAGGTCGCGCCCTCCGCGCGCGGCGCCGCCGTCCGGCGGCGCCGCGGAACACGCAGCCGGCCGGATCTTCCAAAAACCGCCTGCCGCGCATTGACAGAGAGACGCAGTATAATATATAATGGTGAATCATGATTCAATAATTAAAATGAAAAAGCAGTAAAGGATGATGCACATGTCAGGCAAGGGGAACCTGTCCAATCAATCCACAGCTGTCGCGTTTTCCGTGCTGGAATACCTGGTTGACCGCCCCGCCCCCCAGCGGCTCCGGGAGATCGCCCAGGGACTTGACATGAACGCCAGCACCGCCTCCCGCTACCTCGCCGCGCTGCAAAGCTGCGGCTACGTCGCCCAGGACCCGGTCTCCAGCTGTTACAGCGTGACCACCAAGCTCTGCGAACTGGCCAACACCATCATGTCTCACGTGGCGGTCTCCGATATCGTCCACCCGTATGTGCAGCGGGTATCAGAGTATTTCGGGGAGACGGCGTGTTTCGCCATTGAGCGCAATCACGCCGTGTTCTACGTGGACATCGTGGTCAGCTCCAGCCGGACGCTGATGAACGTGCAGCGCATCGGCATCTCCGCCCCGCTCCACTGTACCGCCTCGGGAAAGCTGTTCCTCTGCAATCTGAGCGACGGGGAACTGGAAAACTACTTCGCCCGCTTCCGGCCCCAGCGGTATACCTCCAACACCATCGTCACAAAGGAGGCTATGACCGAGGAACTGCGGAAGATCCGGGCGGAGGGCTTCGCCATCGATAACGGGGAAAACGAGGAGGGCATCACCTGTATCTCGTCCCCGATCCAAAACAGCGCCGGGAAGGTGATCGCCTGTATCAGCATTACGGGTCCCTCATTCCGGGTCATGGAGGAACTGACCGAGGAAAAGCGAAACTATCTTTCCGCTGTGGCGGAAGACCTGCGAAAGATCGTACCGGGCGCATTGCGTTTTAATATTTAAAATCGAATTTTAATTTCCTGCGCTTGAAATTATACTCTCCCCTCTTTCGTTATGCAATTCTTTTTTTCTGTCTTTTGCAATTTCGTCAAACCGCACAAGATAGATATTGCTATTTTGTCTATTTCGTCCTGTCCCCTCACTTGGCCATGCGTTTGCGATAAAACCCCCACAGGGCGGCAGGAGCATTTGGATGTTGCGGAGCAGTTGAGAAAAACAGGCGCGGCGAGCAGATCTATGCGATGCGAAAGAGACATTGAAACGGGTCCTTGCGGACGTTCTGCCCAAAACATATTTATGCCCCATCCTCGCCTGTTGAGGATGGGGTTCTTTGATAAACTGAGTCCCGTTTCCCTGCGGAATCAGGACTTTTTTCAGACCGCGGCACAAAAGCGGGATGCGGGGACGGACACGATCCGCTCCGTTCAGATAGCTCCCATAAAATGTCAGCAGTTTTTGCATATTATATGGAAAAAACAGACTACAAATAATGCGTTGGTTTTGATAAACTGAGGGTGTTCAAAGGGTGCGTTTTTTGTGATTTATGACAAAGCAATACGGAGGTAAGAGCATGGGCAGGATCACATGGAAGCGAAGCGTACTGACAGATTTGGACGGTATCTATTGCGTGGAGGTATTTCACACCAGGGACGGCCTGAAAATCGCGGCCGCCTCTGAGACGCGGGGCGGCTGCTGCAAGATAGTGGATTTTTCGACCCGGGCGGAGGAGATCGTCTGGACGGAGCCGGGTGGCTGCATGAACGTCTCGCAGCTGGACGAGAGCGGCGGCATCGTCGGCATCCAGCGCTTCTATATGGGCGCCCGGTGCGAGGACGCCCAGCTGGTGCGCGCGGTCCGCGGGCCGGAGGGCTGGGAGACCGGCGTGTTGAAGGTCTTGCCTTACGTACACCGCTCCGGCGTGGTCCACCGAAAAGACGGGACCTATGTGGTGGTCTCCACCCTGTGTACCCACCGGGAGAGCGCCAACGACTGGTCCCACCCCGGAAGGATCCAGGCAATCAGGCTTTCGGAGACCGGCGAAGCGCTTTCGTTCCAGGTCATCCGGGAGGGCGTGACCAAAAACCACGGATTCTGGCAGGGCACGCTGGACGGAGAGGAGGTCGTCCTCATCGGAGGCAGCGAGGGCCTGTTCCGGGTCCGCCCGGGGCAGGAGGACGGCGCGTGGATCGTGGACCGGCTGCTGGACCGGGAGATCAGCGACAGCGCCGCGGGAGACTTCGACGGGGACGGCAAGGATGAATTGGTCACCTTCGAGGGGTTCCATGGCGATCTCGCCGCCGTCAACAAGCGGATAGACGGCGTCTGGACCACGGTGTACACGCTGCCGATGCATTTCTCCCACGCCATTTGGGCCGGGCAGCTGCTGGGCCGCCAGATGTTTGCGGTGGGCTACCGCAAAGGGGACGGCCGGCTGTATCTGGTGGACCACACCGGCGCGGGGTATGAACCCATCCTGCTGGAGGAGGGCGTGGCCCCCAGCAATGTCCGGGGATTCTGCCACGAGGGCAGATCCTATGTGGTCGCCGCCGCCCGGGACCAGAATCAGGCGGTGCTCTACGAGCTGGAGGAGAATTAAGGAGGGGCCGGTCGGCGCTCCCTTAACATAATGAGAGGGTGGTAGTTTGTCTTACATCAGCGAAATTACGAAGGAAGACTGGTATCACGCCATCTTTCCGGAATGGGGCACCTGGCTGAACGAGGAGATCGATCAGACCCAGGTGGCGCCCGGGACCTTTTCCATGTGGTGGCTGGGCTGCACCGGGATTTGGCTGAAGACCGAAAACGACACCAACATCGCGGTGGATTTTTGGGTCGGCCGGGGAAAATACACCCAGGACTGGTCAAAATATCCGCCCCATCTGGCGGGGCCGGATTTTCAGCTGAACCGCATGGCGGGCGGCCGCCAGCGCTTCCCCAACACCCGCATGATCCCCGTGGTGCTGGACCCCTTTGAGGTGACGAAGATCGACGCCGTGCTGGTGACCCACAACCACCGGGACCACATCGATCCCTACACCGCCGCCGCCATCCACAACAGGTTCCCGGACGTGCCGTTCATCGGCCCCCGGTTCGTCACAGACCAGTGGCTGGAATGGGGGCTGCCGGCAGAGGTGGTCCACACCGTGAAGCCGGGCGACAGGATCCAGGTCAAGGACACCGAGATTGTGGTGCTGGACTCTTTTGACCGCACGGTGTTCCTCACCGCCCCGCCCGCCGGTCCTCTGGCGGGCCGGTGCCCGGACGACATGGACGTCCGGTCGGTGAACTACCTGCTGAAGACGCCGGGCGGCAGCTTCTACCACAGCGGCGACTCCCACTTCTCCAACTACTATCTGCGCCACGGCAAACAGCACCAGATCGACGTGGCCATCGCCTCCTTCGGCGAGAACCCGCCGGGGCTGACGGACAAGATGACCGCTGTGGACGTGCTGCGTATGGCGGAGAACCTGGGCGTCAAGACCATCATCCCCGTCCACTATGAGACCTGGAGCTGCTTCCTCGCCGACCCCCGGGAGATTGACGTGCTCTATGACATGCGCAAGGAGCGGTTGAACTACCGGTTCACCCCGTTCATCTGGCAGGTGGGCGGCAAGTTCACCTACCCGGACGACGTGGGGAAACGCCACTTCATGTTTCCGAGAGGGTTCGACAACGCGATGGACGAGGAACCCAACATCTATTACAAGTCGTTTCTGTAAGCCGCTTTGCATCGCTCATAACGTTAAGCAGCCACAAAATCATGAAAAGGAGAATAGTATCATGAAAAGAATCGTAAGCATCATTCTTGCCGCCATGATGGTCCTGGCCCTGGCCGCCTGCGGCCCCGCCGCCTCTGACCCCACCCAGGCCCCCAACACCCAGGCCCCCAACACCCAGGCCCCCTCCACAGAAGCCCCCACCAATCCCACCGACGCGCCCACTGAAGCGCCCGCCGCCTGGGTGCCCGAGCGGGACATCACCCTGGTCAACCCCTATGAGGCCGGCGGTACCAGCGACATCCCCAGCCGCATCTACGCCGACTATATCAGCCAGCACATGGACGGCCGCATGATGAACGTCAACTGCATCGGCGGCGCCGGCGGCGCGCTGGGCGCTCAGGAAGTCATGAACAGCGCCGCGGACGGCTACACCATTCTGGTGGCCCCCGCCGGCTACGCCATGAACTACGCCAAGGGCGGCCTGGAGTGGACCTATGAGGCTTTCGACCCCGTCTGCCTGTATGTCACCTCCGTGCTGGCCGTGGCGGTGCGGTCCGACTCCCCCTATAAGACCTATCAGGATCTGGTGGACGCCGTGAAGGCCGACCCGGGCAACATCAAAATGGGCATCTCCACCGGCGGCCTGCCCCAGTTCTCCGTGTACGCCATGGAGGCCCATGAGGACATGAAGTTCAACACCGTCGATATCGGCGGCACCTCCGTAAAGGCCACCGAGCTGCTGGCCGGCCGCGTGGACGTGATGATCGACTCTCTGGGCGGGATGCAGTCCTACACCGAGTCCGGCGACTTCCGCCTGCTGGCCGTCTTCGCCGACAGCCGGCACCCCGCCTATCCCGACGTGCCCACCATGCTGGAGCTGGGCTACACCTCTGAGGAGACCTCCGTGATGAGCCAGGTCTTCGGTATCTGGGCCCCCAAGGGCACCCCCGCCGAGGCCATCGACTATATCGCCGGCCTGTTTGAGGCCGCCGCCAACGACGCGGAGACCGTGGAGAAGCTGAACGCCCAGTGCTACACCGCCAGCTTCATGGACACCGATGAATACATGGTATATCTGAAAGACATGTATGAATCCTTCGTCGATTTTGCGAACACCTATGCTGGTTGACCAGAGGAACTGCGCCGGATAAGACAGTTGAGCGGCTGCGAAACGGCAACCTTATGATCTGAACAGATCCAATATAGATCCAACGTCCCATCCCCGCCCCCAGGGGCGGGGATGGGACGGACGGCAGAAGACGGGCGTCTGAACGGCGCCCGCCCGCATCTGCGAGGAGGTACTATGGGAGAAATAATCTTTTTGGTCTTTTTCATTGTGCTGTGCCTGCTGGGCTTTGGCGAGTCCACTACATGGAAGGTGCTTGAGAACGATACCTCCGGCGGCCCGGCGTTCTGGCCGCGCATCATTATGGCGGCGCTGATCCTGTGCTGCGTCATCCGTATCATTATGATTCTGCGCGACAAGGAGGAGTTCAGGAAAAAATTCGTGTTTCTGGACCTGTTCTACGGGCATCGCGGCGTGTTCCTGCTGGCCCTGGTGCTCTACGCGGTCGGGATCGCCGTACTGGGATTCCTGATCGCCACGATCCTGTTCCTGAACATCATCGTCAGCGTCATGTATTATTTCGCCCGGGGCACGCTGGGCAAGCCCGTGTTCATCGCCGTGCGCACCGTCTGCCTGTGCGCGGCGGCCTTCGGCGTGTATTACTTCTTTGACTCGATCCTGCGCATCATGGTGCCCACCGGCATCTTTGGGATTTAGGAGGGTGAGAGATGAGCAATTTTCTGGACGCGTTAGGTTCCGTTATGAACCCTGAGGTGCTCCTGCTGATCCTGGTCGGCACCTTCGTCGGCATCATATTCGGCGCCATTCCCGGGTTGAACACCCCCATCGCCGTGGCTCTGCTGCTGCCCTTCTCCTATAAGCTGGGCACCATCCCCGCGGTCGCCCTGCTGCTGGGCGTGTATATGGGCGGCATCTCCGGCGGCCTGGTGTCCGCGATCCTGCTGCGGATCCCCGGCACCGCCGCGGCGATCGCCACCACCTTTGACGGCTACCCAATGACAAGAAAGGGCCTGGGGGCGGAGGCCATGGCCATAGGCACCTTCGGTTCCTTCATCGGCGGTGCGTTCAGCGCCATTGTGCTGGCGTTCCTGGCCGCCCCCCTCACCAAGATCGCCATCCAGTTCGGCCCGTGGGACTATTTCGGCCTGATGGTGTTCGCCCTCAGTCTGGTCAGCGCGCTGGTGGGCAAAAATGTGCTCAAAGGCTATATCAGTATGCTGATCGGCCTGTTCATCTCCTGCATCGGCCTGTCCTCGCTGGACGGCCTGACGAAGCGCTTCACGCTGGGCATGTACCAGCTTGAGGGCGGCGTGTCCATGGTCATCCTCATCATCGGCATCTACGCGGTCCCGGAAATCCTCAGGGCCGCCGGCAGACTTAAGGAAGATGTGACCACCGCCCACTTTGAAAAAAAGCGCTTCTATGTCCCCGGCAAGGAGAACCGGGGCAAAAAGTTCTGGCCCCTGTGGCTCCAGTCCAGTATCATTGGCACATTCATCGGCATCATGCCTGGTCTGGGCAGCTCCACCGGCGCCATGCTCTCCTACACAGCCGCCCAGAAGACCTCCAAAGAGAAGGAAAAGTTCAGCACAGGCTGCGCCGAGGGCATCTATGCCTCTGAGGTGGCCAACAACGCCGTCACCGGCGGCGCCCTGATCCCCATGCTGTCCCTGGGCATCCCGGGCGACTCGGTCACCGCCATCATCATGGCGGCGCTGATCCTCCAGGGCATTTCCGTGGGACCGCTGCTGTTCACCCAGCATCCCGATCTGGTGTACGTGATCGTGCTGGTCACCTTCCTGGCCAATCTGGCCATGTTTGTCATCCAAAGCCTGGGCATCCCCCTGTTCGCCCGCATCGTGCAAGTCCCCCGCTACTACCTGCTGCCGCTGATCGTGATGTGCTGCGCCATCGGCTGCATCAGCGTGAACAACCGCCTGTTTGACTTCTATCTCATCATCGTGCTGGGCATTCTGGGCTATGCCATGGAGAACAACAACTATCCCCTGCCGCCCCTGCTGCTGGGCTTCATCCTGGGCTCCGATACCGAGCTGTACCTGCGCCGCTCTCTGATGTATTACGGCAGCTTCGGCAACTGCATGAAGATGTTCTCCGCCGGCACCGTGCTGGTGATCGCCGCCGTTGTGGTGACGGTGGTGGCGCTGGCCATGAAGAGCGAAACGCTGATGTCCAGGCTGCGCCGCAAGGGCAGCGCGGGGACCGGCAAAAAATGAGCGTGAAATTCGCCCCCTCGCTGCTGTGTATGGACCTGCTCCATGTAGAGGACCAGCTGCGCGTGATGAACCGCCGGGCGGACTGCCTGCACCTGGATCTGATGGATCAGCACTTCGTAAAAAACATGGGCCTCTCCCCCACTTTCGTCAGCGCCATCCGTCCCGCGGCAAAAAAGCCCATTGACTGCCACGTTATGGGCTGGGACCTGCCCTGGTGGATCGACACGCTGGCCGCCGCCGGAGCGGACGGGATTACCGTCCACGCGGAAGCGCTGGGGGATGACGGCGAGGCCGTGCTTCGGTGCCTTCGCGGCCTGGGCTGCGCGGCCGGGCTGGCCCTTAGCCCGGACACGCAGCCGGAAGCCGCGGCGCGGTATCTGCCGCTGGTAGACAAGGTGACGGTCATGACCGTCAGGCCCGGCTTTCCGGGGGCGCCCTTCCTGTGGGACATGCTGCCCAAGATCCGCCGGCTGGCGGCTCTCCGGGCGGAGCGCGGGCTGTCCTTTGAGATCGAGATGGACGGCTCCTGCGCCGACGACAATTTCCGCCCCCTGCGCGAGGCCGGCGTCGATGTGTTCGTGGTCGGCGCGGCCGCCCTGTTCGGCCGGGATCCGGACCTGGAGCAGGCATTCGATCAGATGGAACGCAGTTTCCTCGGCTGAGCAAACGCGGCCGCGCGCGGCCGAAATGAGCATGGAGGTTGTTATGACCGGTAAGATCATGACGGAATGCCGCTATTCGGAGGTGAAGAGCAGAAGTTCCCACTTTCACAATGCCTATGAGATGCTGTTCATCCGGGAGGGCGGCGCAGTCATCGAGGTCAGCGGCAAAAGGTATCAGGTGGGAGCCAACACGCTCATGTTCTTCAGCAATCTGGAGGAGCACACCGCGAAGGTGGAGCAATTGCCCTACCGCCGCTATTTTGCCAAGCTGGACCCGGATGAACTCAACCGGCATCTGTCCAGCCCCTGGCAGCTGTCCATCTTCAAAAACCGGCCCGAAGGCTTTGTCCACTATGTGGGCGTGGAGCGCTATGCGGACGAGCTGGACGCCCTGTTCCAGATGCTGCTGCGGGAGGAGCAGGAGGATCAGGCCTATTCCAACGATCTGGTGCTCTCCATTATCCAGCAGATCCTGATCCTGACCTATCGATGCGATCCCAGCCGTTTCGACGTCTACAACCAAGAGGAGCAGATGAACTGCGCGGAGATCCAGCGGTGGATCGAGGACAATTTCACCAAAAACATCCAGATCAAGGATATCACAGAAAACTTTTTCATCAGTTCTTCCCATTTTTACCGCTCGTTCAAGCGGGCCACCGGCTATACGCCCAAGCAGTATCTGATGCTGAACCGCATCTCCTACGCCAAGGAACTGCTGATCCACTCCAGCCTGAGCGTAAGCGAGATCGCCCGGCGGGCAGGCTTTGTGGATGAGAGCAATTTCATCCGCTACTTCAAACAAAAAATGGGGATCACGCCCAACAAATATCGCAAGTCAATGGAAAGAAGGTAAATTTGATGGGAAAAATCACGGAAATGAAGGAGAAATTCCCCAACACGCAGTTTTGGGTGGACTCCTGCGCCAAGGCCGACCTGGAATACGCGATCGGTCTGGGGGCCGTCGGCGCGACCACAAACCCTGTCATCGTCTCGCAGGTGCTGCAAAAGGAGCTGCCCCAGTGGGAAGACACCATCCGGGAACTGTTCGCCAGCCATCCCCGCGCCACGGAGGATGACGTCGCCTGGATGCTGATCGAGAAAATGGGCCTGCGCGGCTGCCAGTATCTGCGCCCCGTCTACGAGGCGACCAACGGCCAGTGCGGGAAGATCTCCATGCAAACCAACATCAAATTTTACCATGACTGGGAGAAGATGGCCGATCAGGCGGTCTATTTCAGTTCCCTGGCCCCCAATGTCCAGGTGAAGATGCCCGTCTCCGAGGCCGGCCTGCGGGCCTTTGAGGAGGCCACCTATCGGGGAGTCAGCATCAACGCCACGGTGTCCTTCAGCCTGGCCCAGGCGGTGGAACTGGCCAAGGCGGTGGAGCGGGGCCTGGACCGCCGGGAGGCGGAGGGCCTGGACAACTCGGGCATTACGCCTGTCTGCACCATCATGCTGGGCCGCATCGATGACTGGCTGAAAAAGGCCGCGGTCCGGGATGGCCTGTCCCCCAGGCCGGAGGCTCTGGAATGGGCCGGCGTGGCGGTGTTCAAAAAGGCGTATCAAATCTTCAAGGCCCGGGGCTATCGCACCCGCCTGCTGACGGCGGCCTACCGGAATGTCTACCACTGGTCCCAGTTCATCGGCGGCGATGTCTCCATGACCATCACGGCCGGCAAGCTGAAGCTGTTCGAGAACAGCGCCGTCGAGGTGCGCGCCACCATGGACGACCCGGTCCCGGCCTGCTGGATGGACGAATTGCTCACGATGAAGGAGTTCCACCGCGCGTACGACGAGGACGGCATGACCCCGCCGGAATTTGAGCGCTACGGCGCGTTCATCACCTGTCTGGAGGGCTTTTTCAAGGGGTATGATACCCTGCTCCAGCTGATCCGGCCCTATCAGTTCGGCGAAGCCATGAAGTGAGATGGGCTGGCGAAAGATCGTGCTGGCGCCGCTGGAGAAATGCTACGCCGTCAGCGCGTTCCGAGCCGGCGGCAGGGAGCGCTTCCTGTTCGCCTCGGAGGTGGAGGCCCCCTGCCTGGCCTTTGACCGGGACACGCTGGAACCGGAGAAGATCTGGGCCCGGGGCGGCGGGACCATGGCCATGGCACCCATCCCCGGCAGCGGAGATTTCCTGGCCATCCAGAACTTTTTCCCCCCTTTTGCGGCCGCCGGCTCCAAGCTGGTGTGGATAAGCGGGGATACGGGCCGCTGGCAGACGGAGGACTACCTCCCGCTGCCCTATCTCCACCGCTTCGGGCTGCTCCGGCAGGGCCAAAAGGTATGGCTGGCGCTGTCCACCCTGTGCCAGAGCAAGGCCGGCCGGGACGATTGGTCGAAGCCCGGCGGGGTCTTTGCCGCGGAGCTGACCGCCTCCCCCCGGGAGTCGCCCCGGCTCCAGCCGGTGCTGAGCGGCCTTTTTCGCAACCACGGCTTTTTCACCGGCCGCTTTGCGGGCCGGGAGGCCGTGGCGGTGGGCAGCGATCAGGGCGTCCATCTCCTGTTCCCGCCGGAGGCGGAGGGCGGGGCGTGGAAGGTCCGCCAGCTCACGCGTCAGCCCACCGGCGAGGTGTGGCTGGAGGACCTGGACGGAGACGGGCGGCAGGAACTGGTCACCATCGAGGCGTTCCACGGCAGCAATCTGAAGGTATACCATCAGGACGCGGAGGGGATCTTCCGCCCGGCGTGGCAGCTGCCTGAGAAGCTGAGTTTTGCCCACGCCCTCTGGTGCGGGCCGCTGGAGGACGGTACCTGCGGCCTCTGCGGCAGCCGCCGCGGGAGAGCGCCGCTGCTTCGGTTCTTCTTCCGGGACGGCGACTATCACACTGAGGAGATCGAGGCAGGCGCGTCCCCGGCCAATGTATGCGTGGGAGAGTACCACGGGAAGCCGTGTATCCTCTCCGCCAATCACGGACAAGACCAATGCGCCATGTATCTGGCAGAATCATGATATCAGCTATGGCTGACGAGGAGGTTTATATGGAACAGTTTACTTTGCCCGAGCGGCAGACCGCCGTGGTGCTGCTCGGCACCAACAATCGCTTTGAGATCCGCCACGATGTGGAGGTCCCCCAGACCCCCGGTTTCCAAGAGGTCATCGTCAAGGTGATGGCCATCGCCATCTGCGGCACCGACCCTAAACTGCTGAAGGGCAAACCGTATCACTACTGCCCGGAGGAATATCCGTTCATCATCGGCCACGAGTGGGCGGGCCAGGTCGTAAAGACCGGCCCCGGGGTGTTCAACCTGAAGGTGGGCGACCGGGTGGCGGGCGAAGCCCACCGGGGCTGCGGCGTCTGTGAAAACTGCAAGGCCGGGCGGTACTCCCTGTGCCTGAACTACGGCAAGGATGAGACCGGACACCGGCACTACGGCTTCACCACCACCGGCGCCTACCAGCAGTACGTCCGGTACAGCTGCGGCAGTCTGACCAAACTGCCCGACAACGTCTCCTATGCGGAGGCGGCCATGTGCGACACGGCGGGCGTGGCGTTCCACGGCCTGGAGCGGGCCGGGGTAAAGGCGGGCGGGACCTACTGCGTCATCGGCCCGGGTCCCATCGGATTTATGGCCATGAAGCTCGCCCGCGCCATGGGCGCCGCCCACGTGGTCTGTGTGGGGCGGGGCACCCGGCTGAAGGCGGCCGTGGATCTGGGCGCCTGTGACCCGGATATGGCCATCGACTTTGAAAAGCAGGACCCCGTGGAAGAGGTGCTCCGCCTCACCGGAGGGGTGGGGGCCGACAACGTGTGCGAGGCCTCCGGCGCCCATAACGCCATGACCCAGGCCATCGAAATGGTGCGCAAGGGCGGCACCATCGCCATGCTGGGCACCCCACCCGAGGGCACCATGGAACCCATCCCCATCAAAAAGGTGACCTTTAAGGAGTTGGGCCTGTTCGGCAGCCGGGGCAATCCCAATGCCACGGTGGCCGTGGTCAATCTAATGTCCACCGGCCAGCTGAGGGTGAAGGAAATGATCACCCACACCTATCCGCTGACAGAGTTCGCCACCGGCATCGACACCTTTGTCAACCGCAAAGAGGGCTGCGTGAAGGTGGTCTTCTTCCCCAACGAGATCCCCGAGGAATACCGGGAGTCCGGCAGGGTAAAGCGGACCTGAGCCGCGCGCTCGATCCCGCGGCCGCACAAACAGCGCGCGGCCGCGGAGGCAGAGGAAATCATCCCGGGAGTTCCGGCAGTAAAAAGGACCGCGTGGAGTCGCTGAACACTCCATGCGGCCCTTTTTTGAATATATACTTCATAAAAGTCATGCTTTTTGAACCAATTGCCCTGTTGACGGCCTCAATATGCTCAGCCACTACGGGTTTACCCTCCGCGCCTGCACCCACGCCACCAGACAGAGCAGAACGAGGCGGCTGAAACCATGGGGCCTCATGAAGCACAAGAATCAAAACCACTAGTAAACTAGTGGTTTGCTCAGACCCCAGAGGGGTCAGTCCTTGCTGGCCCCTGTAAGGGGCATCGAATATTATCACCGCATCGCTTGCCCTGCAACCTGTAAACAGGTAATTTATATCAGCTGCTGCGTTGATTTGACGATGTTTCTTCCCCTCTGCAAAAATCCCCTTGGCCTTTCGTGATGCGGTTGCCAAACCATCATGTTTGGCCTTGGGGATTTTATTTTGCCAAGGCTTTTTTCCACCCCTGGTAGAACCAGGGGATTTTTTAAGCTAAAGCACCATGAAACGGCAGAGGCCGGGCTTGCGCCCGGCCTCCGCCGTTTGGAAAAGTAGGAGAAAAAACGCGCATATCATGCGGTTTTATCAACTTAATCCGACCGCTGATCCATATTACCAGTCAAAGCCCATGGGAAGGCCGTTTCGATTTCGATCAGCAGTCGATTCCACGCTGTCGCGCCGGATCAGATCACGATACCGGCGGCCTTCAGGATCAGCGGGAGAAGCGTCGTGAAGAACAGGACCAGGAACGCAATCAGCGCCACGCCGATGATGCTCCACATCACGATCTTCTGCTTCTTGGTCATGCCGGGGATGGCGGCGAACTCGCTCTCCGTCATCCTGGCCTTTTTGATCAGGTTGATGCCCTTCAACACGATGAAGATACCCACGAGGACGTCGACCGCAATCAGGATGACCTTGTACACGGCGATGCCGGAGGTATATTCCGCGCCGTGGGACAGGCCGTTCATGGCAAGGGAATTGGCCTGGGCGTAGAGCGCGTTATGCGCGGCTCTCCGCAGCTCGGCGCGGCACCAGTCCTCTTTGGAGTTCGTGAGCTCGTTCTTGGTCGTAGACAGGATCAAATCGCCGCCTGCGGCCAAAATCTGATCCACCTTCGCCGCGTCAATGTTGCCCTTGTAGTCCGTCACTACCGCGCCCTGGAAGCCCCATTCGCCTCTGAGCACTTCGGTAATCAGATTGTAGTGCCCTTCCGCGTTCCGGATACCGATGCGGTTCAGAGCAGTCATGATGCCGTGGGTCCCGCCCTTGACCACCGCACGCTCAAATACCTTCAGGTAAATCTCACGCATGGCCTGCTCATTCGAGAATGTGCAGACATCGCCGCGGTTGGTGTCCTGATCGTTCAGAGCAAGGTGTTTGACGTAGACATAGACGCCCTTAGACTGCGCTCCCTGGACCTCCGCGGCGCACAGGGTGCCGGCCAGGATGGGGTCTTCGCTGTAGTACTCAAAGTTTCTGCCGTCAAAGGGGGTCCGGTGGGTGTCAGCACCCGGCGCATACCAGCCGGCGGTCTGGGTGTTGATGGCGTCGCAGCCGGCCAGGACGCCGAATTCCTCCAGCAGATCCACTTCCCAAGTGGAGGCAAAGGTGGTCTCAGAGGGGAAGGAGAACGCGTGGCTGCCGGTGATGAAGTTGGAGATAGAGGCGGGGCCGTCGTACTCATAGGTCTTCGGCTTGTTGATCGCCTCGATCTCGTCCGTGCCGTATCCGGCTTTGCCGAACAGCGTGCTCTGCTCGGAGAGTTTCATCTCGTCCAGCAGGGAGTCCCACAGCGGGTCATCATAGTCCAGGCCCTTCAGGTCGATGAGTTCTACCCCGTTGGTGCCGGCATAGGTGTAATCGGCGGCAGCCTTATCATTCCTCCCGGACAGGGCGGGCGCGCCGCTGGCCTCATACCCGGACAGATTATAGGCGTTAATCAGGGCGTCGTTGCCCACCAGGGTCTGTCTGCCGTTGGCGTCCAGCGTTCCGACGCGCAGGCCGTCGTTGTCCATCATGGCCCAGTTCTGGCGGGTGAGGTACTTGACGGTGCCGGGCATATAGTAGTTGAGGTCAGAGTCCTCAAAATGGTTCGCCACCTCAACGCCGCTGGCGGCGGTCTTATAGGTTGTGGTGTCCAGCTCCGCCTGGTGGTAGACGGAGACGAGATCGGCGTTGCCGTCCTCAGTCATGCCGTTCTCCACGGTGTAGCCCTGGGCGGCCAGGACGTTGTTGACCGCGTCGTGGGCGTTTTTGCCCGCGGTGATGTAATAGTCGCCCGCGTCCAGGATGTACGACCCATCACCCTCTTCCACGGCATAGGAAACCATATCATACAGATTGAAGGTGACGGTGACGGTCTCCTTACCGCCGTTGGCGTCCAGCTCGCCGGTCTTGGCAAAGCCCGCCAGGGAGATGGCGCTCTTTTCAATTCCGTGCTCCTTGTCGTAGTCGGTGTAGGGAGACTGATAGTAGATCTCCACCACGTCCTTGCCGGCCCGGTCGCCCACGTTGGTGACGTCCACGGTCACCGTGATGTCGCCCTTTTCATCCGGAGCGGAGACGCTGTAGTTGGACCACTCGAACTGCGTGTAGGAACTGCCGTAGCCGAAGGGATACTTGACCACCTGGTCGTACTGGAAATCGCCGATGTTCTCCACGCCCATCACGCTGTCGGCGTACCTGGTCTCGGCGTAACGATAGCCGATGTAAATGCCCTCGGCGTACACGACGTACTTGATGGGGGTCTCCTTGCCGTTGGCGTCCAGAATGGTCAGGTCGCCCATGTTCTGCATGGCGGGGACCGACATATTGTCATACCAGTAGGTGTCTACCAGGCGGCCGGAGGGATTGTAATCGCCCTTGAACAGCTTGCCCACGGCATTCAGTCCGTTCACGCCGGTGTTGCCCACCCAGACGCAGGCGTCCACGCCGTATTCCTCATTGTCCACCGCGCCCAGCTCCATGGGATAGGCGGAGTTGACCACGAGGATGACCTTCTTGAAGCCCTCGCCCTTCAGGGACTTCAGCAGCTCGTCTTCCTCTTTGCTCAAAGAGAGGTAGTTGCGGTCGGAGGTCCCGCCAAAGCCGGACATATCTCTGGCCAGGTCGGCGCCCTCGCCGCCGGTCCGGCCCACCACCATGATGGCCACATCGCTGTAGCTGGCATAGGTGCTCTTGACCTCGGCGGTATACTCGGACAGAGGCACCTCGTCGATGGTCCAGTCCTGGCTGGAGGAGCCGGCGCCGTGCTTATGGGAAGAATTGCGGTAGAACTCAAGCAGGGTCTTGTTCACATTGAAACCGGCGCTCTCAAAGGTGTACTCCCAAGTGCAGGTCTCGTCCAGATCGGAGGAGCCGGAGCCGGAACCCACGGTCACGATCCCCTTGGAAGACAGGCCGAACAGAGAGATGTTTTCATTCCCCGCCAGAGGGAGCGCCCCGTCGTTCTTCAGCAGGACGACGGACTCGGCGGTCACCCGCTCGGTAAACTCCCGCTGGGCACTCTCCAGCGCCTCGGCGGAATCATAGCCGGTCGTAAAATAGACCGAGTCTGAAGTATCCGCAGGCTGCTTGGTCTCACCGATGTTGCCCAGCAGCCGGCTCAGAGCGCCGTCCCAGGTGAGCGCAGCGGCGTTCGCGACAATCGTTACGATCAGAACGAGCACCAAAACGATACTCCAAATCGCGACATACGTCTTCTTCTTTCGCTTCATTGCTGTTTATCCCCCCAACAAAAACTCTGTGTGAGATCAATCGTCCTCAGTGCTGGCCGCCTCGACATAGCTGAAGGTGCCGTCCTTGTTCAGGGTAACGTTGACCTCGCCGGTCTCCTCGCTGTCCAGGAAGTAGGGAGTTGTGAACAGGAACAGAGGATTGTGGCCGCCGCCCATGTAGTTGCCGGAGTTGCGGCCGCAGTCGATTTTCTCGTCGCCCTTGGAGAGCTGGCCGGCAGCCACACCGGAGAAGTACTCCTGCTCAATAAAGGTGCCCCAGTCCACGTTCCAGATCGCGTCGGTGGGAACGGCGAGGGTGACGGTGCCGTCCTTCACGGTATAGGCGCCGGTAAAGGTGATGTCGAGGTGGATGGTATCCTCATCGACCTTCTTCTCCAGGGAGTAGTTGCCGTCCTTGTCCAGGATGAGGGTGTTGACCTGAGAGGGGACGCCGTCTGCCAGAAACGCGGCGTGCTGGGTGTTGGTTGCCACGTCAGCAGCATTGGGGGTAAAGGTGTAGGTGCCCGCCACGTTGTTGCCGCAGCCGGTGAGCATTACGGAGCAGAGCATTACAAGCGCCAGGATAAGGGTGATCGTCTTTTTCATGATGTTTTTCTCCTTCATTTTCACATTTTGCATCCTCTGCGGGATGTATCCTTATTGTACAAATAAAATTTGAAAAGAGCCGGATCTTTGCAAAAGATGCATAATCCATCGCAAAAAAGAGATGCCGGTTTCACAAACCGGCATCATCTTTGCATATTCTGCTGTTAAGTTCCTCAGCCCGGCACCGGGATCAGGCAGCGCACCGTAAAGACATGGTCCGCACAGCTCATGACCAGGTTGCCGGAGTACGTTTCGGCAATGTACTTGATCGACTTGGTCCCGAACCCGTGGGCGCTCTTGTCCTCCTTGCTGGTGACCGGCATCCCTTTGACAAAGGTCGCGTCGCCCCGGCAGGTGTTTTCGACTACGATCACCACGAAACCGTTTTTCTTTGTCACGCTCACGTCAATGGTTTTCGGGAGGTCCTCCCCCACTTCCGCCAGCGCTTCGATCGCGTTGTCCAGGGCGTTCCCGAACAGCAGATAAATGTCCGCGGGCTTCATGAAGGAGAGCGCCGCCCCGTCCACAAAGCAGGTCAGCAGGATCCCCTCTTTTTTGCAGAGAGCGCTCTTCTCCGTCAGAAGGATGTTCATCGCCTCGTTCCCGGTCTGGAACGCGTCCTGGTAGTTCTCGATCAGCCTCAGCGTCTCGTCCAGATAGGCGTTCCCATCCCCGTCCGCGTGGGAGTTGACGAGCTCCAGGATCCGATATTTGAAGTCGTGATACTTCGCGTTGAGCGCCTCGATGTTCTCTTTGGACTGAATGTATTGCTTTTCGGCCTTTTCGATCAGCTCGTTCATGGCCTTCCTGTCCCGGATCGCCTCGATCAGGTCAATCATTCCAAACTGCAGGATCAGGAGCAGGATGGAGCTGAGCGCTCCATAAAACGTATATCCGATGTGGGCGGACATATCCCCGCCCTCTTGATGATAAATCCACGAGGTAAGCACATTGATAAAAAGCATGGCGAAGAAGAGGAACCCCACCATCGTCGTGGATTCTATGTTGATCTCCCGCAGGTCCTTCCGCAGTTGGGGCCGGATCTGAAAGTGGAACGTCAGCAGGATCACCATCAAAAGGACAAAGCAGATGATCCTGTACGCCAGGTTCTGGCTGCTGACATTGAAGAATACCGCCAGCAGCAGATAGCAGTTCTGGGCAAGATGCTGCACGATATAGGCACCTACGGTGAAAAAGACCGCCGCCTTGACCTTCATCTCATAACTCGCAAGCAGAATCAGGATCGCCAGAAAGACGATCAGCAGATAATAGGTGGAATACCAGCCCCCAAACGTGAAGATCCATTCGTTCTGGATCCCATTTCCCGTAAGCACATAGTAAATACTGCACGGAAGGCAACACAGCAGAGCGAGTCCCACATAGCGGACCCGCCCCCATTTTCTCCATTTCACGTCATAGCAAAAGAACGGAAGGAAAAAGAATATCTGATAGTTGAATGAGAAAAATTCGTGGAAAACTATCTCCAGAGCAGTCACGTTTCCTCACCACCACTGAAAAAGACTGTGAGCGCATCCATAAAGCTCTTATACTTTCCCCTGCTGATTTTTAACTCGCTGCCCTTTACCGTTACATGCATGCCCTGCACACTCTCTACATATCTCAGATTGACACAATACGAACTGTTGCAGCGGCTGAAGTGGTATTTGGCCAGTTTCTCCTCTACCGCAGACATGGACTCCCATGCGGTGACATCCTCATCCAGAAGATGATAGATCGCCCGGTGCCCCATGCTCTCCACGTACACGATATGGTCTACCGAGATACGCCTCATCTCGGACTTCATGTTCAGCGCGATATAGGCGCCTTCCTGTTTGCTCAACCGGCCGATCGCCCTTTTCAGTTTTGGCTTGAACACACTGTATTCGACGGGCTTGACCATATAATCCAACGCTCCGACCTCATAGCCCTTGATCGCGTATTGGGTCAGATTCGTCAGGAAAATGATACCCACCTGGGAATCAAGCCTGCGAATATCCTTTGCCACACTCATCCCATTGCTGTTGGGCATTTTGATATCCATAAAGATCAAGTCAAAACTGCAATAGCTGAATTTGTCCAAAAACTCAAGGCCGTTTGAAAATGTGGAAATGTCAAAATCCACATTCTCCTCTGCGGCGTATCGATTCAAATAGTCCACCGCCTGCTTGCAAAACCGCTCCTCATCTTCCACAACGGCGATCCGCATCTTCAACACCTCTCCCTAAATCAAATGCCTCAAATACGCTTTTTTTGTATTATACGATGAAAAAGCGCTTCTGTAAAGAGGAAGTCGAATCGGATGCGGCAGAGAAAGAGACTGTGACCGACCCACGGATACATGCCGCATCTCTCATACCACCGAGAAGCTCATAACGCCAGCCGCGGGCTGCCCTCCGCGTTTTACCCACCCCCTCTCGCAATTTGGGGCCGAACCAAACGCATAAAACAATAAAACGCCCCGCCGGCAGCCCGATAAGCTGCCAGCGGGGTTCCGCGCACATCTGAAATTGGGCAGTCTCCCGGCCGCATCTCTACCGCAACATGACTGTCCAAACTTCCTGTCCTGTCCACATAAGCCCGCCAATCAGTGCAAAAGGTACCACGCCTGAAACAAGAGAGAGGCATACCCACGGCAAATGATAACAGTTTGATAACTGTGCGCTCCACCCCTGGCTATTCCCGGCCAGGGGTGGTATTGTGTGTCGCTGGAAAAGGAGGCGACCACCATGCCAGAGTATCTGAGAGCACTCCACGAACGGTTCAGCAAAGCGTCACCCGAAGCGATTAGAATACAGCGTGAGCGAGACAGGATCCTCGCCCGCCTACGTGGACAGCTGGGCAAGTCCCAACGAATCCTGCTTCTCCACCTGCTGGATCTAGAGGACGACCTGCGGGACCAGACCTCGCTGGACAGCTTCCTCGCCGGCATCCGTCTGGCCAGAGGGATCGAACAGGAGCTGGACGATCTGCCGCCCTACTCCTTCGACGGGGAGAACGAAGAACAAGCGAGGAAACGAAACGGGGGTGACTGACGATGGCAAGAAAACGCGCCAACGGTGAGGGCAGCATCCGTAAACGCAAGGATGGCCGCTGGGAGGGACAAATCGTGGCAGGCCATAAGGGGAACGGCAAACCCATCTTCCGCTACGTCCTCGCCCCGACCCAAAAGGAGCTGCTGGCCAAGCTCCACCGGGACGTGGAGCTGGCAGACAGCGGCGGCATGACCTTCGGCGAATGGCTGGACCGCTGGCTGGCGGAGTACGCCGCCGGCACCGTGCGGGAGAGCACCCTCCGGGGCCACCGTCATTATATCGACCACTACATCAAGCCCCACCTGGGGCAAAAGAAGCTGTCCACCCTCACCACCAACGACGTGCAGAAAATGTATAGCTGGCTGAAACAGTTCGGTAGGATCAGAGCGCACCCGACGCTGGGCCATCAGCTCTCCAACGAGACCATCTGCCACATCCACCGCACTCTGCACCACGTCCTGGACGCCCCCGTGGCCGCTCACCTGATCGTCCGCAACCCGACCGAAGACGCCACAGTGCCCAAGCCGGACCACCCGCCCAAGCAGATCCTGAACAACGCCCAGCTGGACCGATTTATGGAGGTCATCAATGGCGACCCCGTCTGGCATGACTTCTTCTATACCGACGGAAGAAGGGCGGCGGCTATACCACCGGCGAGACGAAAACCGGCAGGGGCAGGCGCAAGATATTGCTTCCCGCCAGCACCGCCGAACTGCTGAGGAAACGGAAGCCGTCAGCCCACAGCGAGTGGATCTTCATGCAACCGCTGAAGCCAGGCCAGCCCGTCGATCCCGGCGCGGCTTACAGGCGGCTGAAGCAGCTCCTGGAGGAAGCGGGCCTGCCCGACATCTCCTTCCACGCCCTGCGGCACACGTTCGCAACACACGCTCTGTCCAGCGGCGTGGACGCCAAGACGCTGGCGGGCATCCTGGGCCACACCAACGCGGCCTTTACCCTGAACACCTACACCCACGTCACTGACGCCATGAGGCAGTCTGCCGCCGACAAGATCGATCGGGGCATCGCCAAATGCGAGCCCGCTGCAGGGGCAAGCGCCGCCGGTGAGGGTGTGCCCGCCCCTGGCGACGGAACGCGCCGGAGGCCCGCCTCTGAGCCGTACAAGGGCAAGATCCGCAAGGCCGGGACAGGATGTGATACCGAAACGAATTTCCGGCCCCTTTTCGGGGGAAAGAGGCCGTTCGATTATTGGACAAAATAAAGAGCCACCGTCGTGCGAGACGGTGGCTCGGCCACAAAGTCCCGCAGGGCGGGGCTTTTCTGAGTTTCGCTATGCAGTCGGTTTTGAGGCAGTGGTGCGGTTTAGGCAGTCGGTTAGAACGGATTTGCCAGCAATTCCGACGAAAATTCCGCCGTCATAAAGTAGCGTAAGCGCAGAGAGGAAAACTCTCCCGTTTGTGAGAGGCAAGCAGAGCGCCTGTCCGACTTTGTCGGTCGGGCGCGTTTTTCCGGGCAGCAGCCCGGACCCACTGGGGCGAAAAGTTATCCGTTAGTACACAATTTTGCCCTGGATATTTAGCGGGCGTGGTGGTATGTTGTGTGTTTGCCAAAGGGCAGAAAGAGACATGCAGCATGGCAAAACGCAGAGCGAATGGCGAGGGGAATATACGCAAAAGGCCGGATGGACGTTGGGAAGGTCGGTATATTGCTGGACATGACGAAAACGGAAAGGCTACCATGCTGTTGTTGGATAATAAAACATTCTTTATCAGCCGCGCCCATTGGATGTCAGGGAGGTTTTGGCCTTGCGGAGCGCACGAGATACGGACCTGACCCTTATCGAAGTGCGCAATATGGATTTCACCTGCTTCGGCAGATGCCCGTCTCTACATCCCCGCGTTGGTGTCCACCCTGAATTCCCGATTCGCATATTTCACATGGTAGAAAAATGGATTCTCTACGGCCCACTGGGGGTCATCGTCCGCCTTGGCCTGGTAGTTGCGGTATGCCCGCACAAATCCGGCGTGCAGAGAATCCTCGGCGTCCAGGCGGGCACGCACCGCTTCCTCAAAATTCTTATAGCAGCCAAGGTCGTACCGCTTCTTCTGAAACTGGATGACGGCCCGATATGTGCCGCGCCTGATCGGATAGACCCCGCGGAAACCGGAGCTGTTGTTGCGGGGATTGTTTTGGGTGCTCACCAGCCGCTCCACGCAGGTGTCCTCCGTCAGGTGCAGATAGGTGTGCAGTTTTTCGCCCGCCTCTTTTGTCAGGCATCCGCAGCTGTGGGTAAAGCCGTTCAGAAGGCTGTAAGCGCTGGTCTCGAATTCCTTCCCGCAGTCGCAGCGGCAGCGCCATATGGCGCTGCTGCCCTTGTGGGGACCGCGGACGGGATAGAGCGCCACGGCCCGGTCGAAGCGCCGGCCGGTCAGGTCCGCCCCTTTGAAGGCGCTGTACTGCTTGCAGCCGCAGCTCTTGATGTTCCCCTTCTTCAGATCCAGGGACCGGACCGGGTGGAGTTTCCCGCAGCTGCACCGGCACATCCACCGGGTCCGTCCGCCGGCGCTTTCCATCCGGTACAGGGCCGTCAGCTCCCCGAAGGTCTGCCCTGTGAGATCCTCTGCCCGCCGTTGGAGCGGATGCGTTTTGGAAACGCAGCCGCAATTCGGCGGCTCCGCGCTGTTCAGGCGTCCACTGGAGACCAGGATCTCGCCGCCGCAGTCGCAGCGGCAGCGCCATAAGATACAGCCGTCCTGGCGCTGTCCGGAGTCCCCAAGGACAGTAAGCCGTCCGAACCGTGCGCCTTGCAGATCGTTTTTCACCATTTTCCGTCTCCTTTGCCTGCGCCGTCATCTTTCCCGCCGCACCGAAAGATCCTCGACCCGATAGACCCGATCGCACCCGTCAATGACGGACTGCCGATGCGAGACGATGACGATGGTTTTTTCCCCTTTCAGCGCGTAGATGGAATCCAGAACTTCCGCTTCGGTATCCGCATCCAGGGCGGAGGTGGATTCGTCAAAGATCAGGACCGGGCAGTTCCGGTACAGCGCCCGGGCGATACCCAGCCGCTGGCGCTCTCCGCCGGACAGGCGGACGCCGCCCTCGCCCACCAGGGTGTCCAGCCCCTCCGGCAGCGCCCGGACCATGGCGGCCAGGGACGCCCGCTCCAGCGCATCCCACACAGCCGCGTCCGAGACCTGGTCCTCCGGGACGCCGAACGCCACGTTGCTGCGGATGCTGTCGTCCAGCAGGAAGATAACCTGGGGAAGATAGGCGATTTTTTGCAGATAGCTCCTGCGGCAGTTCGAAATATCCAGACCATCCGCGAAAACCGCGCCCTGCTGAGGCTCCAGCAGCCCCAGGAGAATGTCGATGAGAGTGGTCTTGCCCACCCCGGAGGGCCCGACGATCCCCACGGAAGCCCCGATGGGGATCTCGATCCCCGCGTCCCGCAGTACCGGCTCCGGGCGGCCCTCATAGGAAAACGTAATTCCCTTGGCTGTGATATCCCTGGAGAGCGTGATCTCCTGCTGCCGGCCGGCGTGATCCTCCGCGTGTCTTATATGCTCCCACGCGTCGCAGACGGATTCCACGGAGGGTTTGTTATAGTTCATTTGCGTCAGGCTGGAATTGATGCGGCTGCACGCGGGCATCAGGCGCAGCGCCGCCAGCACAAGGGCGGATAAACTGGGCAGGAACAGGAGGATATCCCCGCCTGCCGCCAGCAAAAACACTACATAGAGCAGGACGAACAGCACCATGACCCCCTCAATGCAGATCCTCGGCGCCCTGGATAAAAGCTGGCTCAGCGCCTCCGCCCTCGCAAATCCCCAGTCACTGCGGGAATAGTGATCGCAGAAGAAATCCTCCGTCCGCCAGGCTTTTATCTCTTTGATGCCATGGACCCCCTGGTTCATCCACTTCAGCCGGGCCGCGTTGGCCGTCCGCCGGGTCTGTCCGGCCCGCAGGGCCTGCCGCCGTATGAGCACCCGCGTCAGGAAGAAGGATACCGCCGCCCCCAGGAGCACAAACAGGGTCATGACCGGATTGACCACCAGGAGCAGCACGCTGATGGAGAGCATGACAAACGCCTCTGTCACGACCTGGAGAAACGCGTTGCAGTAATTGGCGGTCTGGATAATCCCCGAGTGCAGGAGATTGTTCACCTCCGCCGCGCTGGTCCTCGTGAAGTACTCATAGGGACTGTGGAGCAGGCCGCTGAACAGCTTGGTGGAGAGCTCGTGGCGGAAGTCCCGGGAGAACCGGGCCAGAACGTAGTTTTCCGCCAGCAGGTAGAGCATTTTGAACAGGTACAGGAAGATCAGGGCGGCCACCAGCGCGGCGGTCAGGGATCCCCCCGGCCGCAGACCGGTCCAGCGGCAGAGCCACGCGATGAAGGCGCTTTCCGCCATGCGCCCCTCGTCCACCAGCAGGGAGCAAACGGACACCACCAGCGAGATCCCCAGCATCTCCAGAAGAGAACCGAAGAACATAACGGGCAGCAGCGCCAGCAGCTGTCGTCTTCTTTTCCCCTCGATCAAGAGGAAAATAGTCTTAAACATGAAGGCCTCCGCGCTCTTTAAGGACTGCACCCCCGTTTATTGCGCCGGCGTTGCAGGGGGCAGGATGAATTTCTCTCCGAATTTCCGGTCCCACTCCTCAGATTCAAATTGGAGTCCGGCATATAAAGTCAATTCACCGATATACAGCTTTCCTTCGGCCTCGTAAAAATCCGCTCTGATCTGAGGAAATCCTTCAGATAGCTTTCCGGCGATCTTCAACATCTGCCGGAAATGGGGCGGCGGATCATAGTCCTCGCCTCGCCGTCCTTTGCGTATCACAGGTAGCTTATTCCAATCTAAGTCATAGAAAGAAGTTGACATATTCCTATCGGAGGCAAACCGATCGGTAATACAGTAGATATACTCTGGCTTTCCGTCAAAGCACAGAACCTTGTAATCAGTAAGCTGTCCATTATTACCCACCAACAATTTTTCCGCGATAATTCTGGGCGTTATCCCGAAATACGCCCGAAGATAACCGTTGATTCCCGTATTCAAGGGGTCCAGCCACTTTTTGACCTCCCGGAACAGCGCCTTTACATCCACGCTCTCCTTATTGCGGATGATCTTTAAATTCATGCCGGAACTGGAACAGTTGGATTTCAGGCAAAAAGCGTCCGGCAAACTGTCCCAATCCCGCTTAAAGCCGCGCATATCCGTCCACATGCCGTAAAGGGGCGCGGTCCAGCCTGGCCCCAGCTTTTCCTCGATATAGCCCTTGAACAGGTATTTGTCGTAGAGCCGCGTCAGGTCGGGGTGCTCAAAGAAGAGGCTGTACCAAAGCCGCTTTTCCGTGAACAGAACCGGGTGCTCCAAATCGAAGGTGTGTCCCTCCCGGCGCTCGTAGTCCCGCATCGCCTTGGCGACCCGCTTCTCCAGCGGCCACTGGCTGACCGGCTTTTGGAATGGCCGGAGAAGGATGCGCTTCATTTTCCGCGCCGCCAGTCGGAAGAGGTTTTCCCCATCCCGCGGCGCCCAGATCTCCCGCAGCTTGCCGAAGCTGCGTTTTCTCCTGGCAAAGACGCCCCGGAACAGCCGGGATCCCCAGAAAAACGGGACCGCCCACCGGTGGCGGTACGCAAACGGCGCGTTTTCGCGGTACCAATTGACATCCGGAAAGATCCAGCGGAAAAGGTATTTTACCCGCGTGCTGCCATTCGCCGCCTTGCCGTCGGGCCGCAGCTTTTTCAGATCATTCTGGACGTGATGGGACACGGTCCCATAGACGCCGGAGCTCTCCACCCAGGCCAGCATGGCGGCCTCGTCAGCCGTCAGTTCCGCCGCCGGGGACTGCGGGCCAAAGAGCTTGTCCGATAAAGACCGGCAATCGCGCTCAAACGCCGACAGACCCAGCTTTGCCAGCTCCCCCGCGATATATCTCTCGTCCAGCGCCGTCTTCCGCAGGCGGTACAGATAGACGTCCAGCAGGGTGCGCAGCCCCGTGCCGCCTCCGTCGTAGTGCTTGAAGGCGTGGGCCAGGAAATAGAGATAGAAATCCTCGTCAGTGAAATGATAGCCGAAGTCGTTGCCCGGGTCCTTGACAAGCCGCTCCCGCACGTCCGCGTAGTAAGCGGCGCAGGCCGTTAAAAAGCCTCCCTTTCCGTCATCCGAAAACAGCTTCCGATGCAGCTCGAACCGGTAGACGGGCGGTTTTTCATAGCTGTAGTGAGCGCCCGCTTCGGCGAACTCCCCCGTATAGCCCCGGTCTCTCATGTGATCCCGGACCGTTCGCCAATATGCTGCGTCAAAGAGGATGTCGTTGTCCGAGAACTGCCGGACGCCGTATTGGGGGTAGAACGCGTTTAAAACGGCGCCCTTGAGGGGCGCGTACCAGATCCCGCGCTGTTCCAAAAAGGCCAGCAGTTCTTTCCGCTCCGCGTCCATGAGGATCGTCTTGCGGATGGATTGTTCCTTTGCCGTCCGGAAGCGCTTCGCCGTCCCGGCTGGGCAGAGCGCCATGAGGCCGGTCTGCTCCAGGGCCGCGCACGCGGCGGCGGACAGCAGATGCCGGTTCGCCGTCTGAAAAAGCGCCTCGAAGTCCGGCGTTTCCGCCGGCTCCAAGGCGGTTTTATGGATCCATGCCGCCAGCAGGCGGCACAGGGTTTGTCCTGCGTTTTCTCCGGTCATACCGTATCCGTCCGGGCCGGAACGCCCGCTTTCCAGTCCTCGTAGCTGCCCAGTATTCCGCGGAGGATTTTTTCTTCACGGCGCGCCCGTTCGATGGGGGAACAGTGTTCCGGCCTGTTAGGGCATTTTTTCAGGCGGATACACTGAGGGTAGACGGGGCACGCCTTGCAGGCCGCCTCCGGCGGATTTCGCTCCTTCCACTGACGGAGAACTTCTTCATCCACCTTGTCGGAGTAAATGCTCCCCCAAATGGAGTCGTTCATACAGCTTGTGCATCCGCATAAAAGGCCCTCTGGGGTCACGGCGGTGGAGCCGCCGCTGTTGTCGGCCATGCAGGAATTGACGGTGATTCCGAGCTTCAGCGGCGGGCGTGTCGCGACGCCCTTCTTCTCCAGATAAGCTTGCATCAATCGGAGACCTCGGGCATAGGCGCTGCTTTCCTCCTCCGTATAGCCGAAGCGTTCAATACCCTTGTTTTCAAAAAGCACCGCCAAATAAACGCCAAAGTCCGGCTTCCCGCCGAATCGCTCCGCCAGCTCGTCCGCCAGCGCGTACAGATCACCCTCGTTGTCCCCGTCCATGTTCAGCCGCACGGTGACCCGAACGCCCGCGTCCAGCAGCAGGCCGATGTTCCGAAGCACTCGCCGGTACGGACTGCCTTGGGGGGTCACATAGGACTTTCGCCGGTTGTAGACCTCCTCAGTGCCGTCCATGGTGATTTGCACATCCTTTAAGCTCCAGGCGTTTTTTGCCCGCTGTACAAGCGCCTCGTCGAAGAGATACCCGTTGCTGAGCATGGTTGAGCGAAATTCCGTCCCCTGCTGCCGCAGACAGTCTGTGATGATGTCGATGACACGGGTGTTCACCAGCGGCTCGCCGCCGAACCACTCTATGTGGACCGGTTTGCCGCCGCAATGCGCCAAGATATACTTCGCCGTGTCCCTGGCGGTCTGCTCCGACATAGAGCTCCTTTTCCAGCCGGATTCAAAGCAGTAGAAGCAGCGTGCGTTGCAGGTCGTGGTGGTGAAAATGGTGTATCTGGTTAAGGCGGTTTCCTTTTCCCGCACAAAGAGGCCCGCGATTTCTCTTACCTGATCCGCCAGAGCCATGTCGTCCGCCTCAAGAGGGCGGAGGAACCACCTGGCTGCCGGCTCTCCCAAGGCCGGCGGAACGGGGCCGGGGAGTTTCCCCAGCGCCGCCGCTTCCTCAGCGGACAGCAAAAGAAGCTCCCCGGTCAGGGTGTGATAAAGAAGCACCCCCTCCGGCCGCTCCACACGCATACAGTGGACGCTGAGCCGGTACGGGGCTCCCTCCTCAACCTTTTGCCGGCCGAGGATCTTTTGGACAGTTTGGATTGGTGAAACGACCTGACGCATATGGTCTCTTCCTTTTTCGTGATTGTCTGGCAATGAAACGCGCCACGAAGCCACAGGGTATGACCCGGCTATTCAGCTTCATCCGATGGCGTCAATCGGGTACAATTTCATTATTCAAGTTGTTCAATAACACACTCACAACACTCACTCGCAAAAATGATGTCCTCAGCGTCGATCTCGATGATCTCCAGAACCGGAGTTTCATATATTTCTTTCATGGTATTTTCTCCTTTCCTATTACCATCAAGTTGTTTTTATGATATATCCTGAACGGGCGGGTCTCCCGTCCGGTCTCAGGCGTTGTTTCGCGGCGCGTCGCCGCCGGGGCCCCGGAGCTTTCTCCTGACCCGTCCGGGCAGGGCCCGGCACCACAGAATGGCCGCCCGCAGCCAGAACAGATCGCACCACAGGTGAACATACAGCCAGTACCACCGGTCCGCCACCGGGATTTCCTTCCCGTCCCGCACAAAGGCGGTGAGCACGCCGACAATCTGCCGGTCGGTGACGCCGTACTCCCGCCACCACTGGTTGTCGCCGCAGAGGACATAGCCGTCCTTCCGCACTTTCAGCACCCGGTGCAGGATGTATTTGCCCGAATCCCGCTTGTAGAGGGGCACGTCGTACCGCCGCAGTTTCCCGTTTGGCCGCTCAATGACGAGCAGGTCCCGTTTGGGCCGCAGCATGGGCAGCATACTGCCGCCCACATTGGTGTAAATCAGGCGCCCCTCCCGGGCCAGCACATCCTCGAAGCGGGTATTCACTCCTGGATGGCCCCGATACCCCGCAGCTTAGCCAGCACCTCCGCCACGTCCTTCTCGATGGTCTCCCGGGGCGCGTCGTACTTTGCCGCCATGGCGTCCACGATCTGCTCCGCCGTGGTGGGCGTTTTCAGCGCCTCGATGATGAACGCGGCGGTCTTGTTGCTCCGCACGATGCCGGAGAAGCCCTCCGTGGCTACCATGGTGTGCTCGCCGCTGGCGGTGTATGTAATGAATGTGTCTTTCAGTTTCATGGATATTCTCCTTCGCTCATCGCCTCATAGGCCACCCGGGCCGCCTCCAAATCCGGGGTACACCGCAGCCGGTACAGCCGGACGGTTTTGGAAAGGGTATCCGTCAGGGCCAGCGTTCGCCGCAGCTTCTCCGGGTCGACGGGCCGGTAGCTCTGCCGCCACAGCACAGGCCACGCCTCCTTCGGGGAGATGGGCTCGATGGTGTTGTCCGGCCCCCGCTCCAAAACGCAGATTGCCCTCAGCGGGACGGAGATATTGCGGCTCAGGTGGTGTTTGCCGTCCCAGGGCGTACCCCAGACGGTGACGCCCGCGCCGGAGATCTCCAGCAGCGGTTTGTCGTCGTTCACCATGACGGCCCGCTCGCCCAGCAGCTCCCGCCACAGGCGGGCGTGGGTGGATTTCCCCGTGCCGCTTTTGGCGGCGAAGAGATAGCACGCCCCGTCCACCGCCACGGCGGAGCCGTGGAACAGCAGGACGCCGTCTTCGAGCAACGCCTCCGCCAGCTTGCGGTAGACCGCCAGCGTCTCCAGATACGCGTCGTGGCCGGGCCGGCCCTGTCCACCGCCGGTTTCTCCGGCCGCCGAACGCCGCCGCTCGTCGTCGATGTCGCTCTGGCTGACGGACAGAAAGAGCGACGGGCTGTCCTCCGTCCGGTACTCGCCGCACATGGTGTGTACCAGGGGGTACAGGGAGCTGATCTCCACCGTGCGGCCCGCGAATCGGTAAACATGTCTTTCCATTTTCCGTTTAACTTTGCGTGGTACTCCCTTTCGTGAGGATCAGGACTGTTTCCGGCCCTGACAGACGGCTCACGCCATGGGTCCTAACGTCCGGGCCACCGCGGCGGCCTCCACACGTTCGCCTTATGTGCAAATTGCTTGAACAGAAAGGTGTACTTTTTTGATACTACCGATTTCTCAAAATAGAGCCATGAGTTTACAAAAAATCCTCACCAAATGCCACAGACGGGGGGTTGACTTTCCGCCGTTACAGTGATAAACTACAATCGTTATTGAGTTTCCATAAAGTACACATTCCTGTAAAAATGCCCACTATTGCAGCGTTTTAGTGCTTTCACAAATCTCCGCCCGGCAGCGGAACGTAGAGAGCGCCATGCCGCACTCCTTCGCCGCGGCGGGTGTCCGGCAGGGGCATATCCAGCACCACGATGTCAAGACCCTTCTCCTTTGTGAGAACGCGCCACTGTTCCAAGATTTCTCCGTAGTTCCTGCCCAGACGGTCAATGCTCTTGATATAGAGCAGATCGTCTTTTTTCATGCGCCGCACCATCCTTTTGTACTGCGGGCGGTCAAAGTCCTTGCCGGACAGCTTGTCCATGAAGATGTTTTTCTCCGGGATGTTCAGCTCATGGAGCGCCACGAGTTGCCGGTCCTCGTTTTGCTCCTTTGTGCTGACCCGGATGTAGCCGTAAGTTGCGATAAGAGTCTCCTCCTCCAAAGTTGTTTGGTTTCCTATTGCAAGTGCTAAAACCGGAAACTTGCAGATCTGCTGATGAGTCACAAGCGTCCTTTACGGGTCAATTCCAACTGTGTTTTCTTTGCTCAGGTGGCGTTTTGGTGAACTGTTTTAGGGGTGCTTTCAGGCGATCTGGTATGGAGATTCCCTTCCCAATGGCACAAATATCACCCCTGGCCCGGAATAGCCAGGGGTGGAATGCAGAGGTAGCGGCAATCAATAATCCCCCGGCGAAGCCGGGGATTTTCATAGACGGGCATAGCCCTTTGGTACTAGCGGCGCGTCACGTCGCGTTGCTACGGTCTGACAGCCGCGAAAGCTTGTTACTTGCTGCCCGCAAACGGGCTCTTTAGAAGTTCCCATCGTCAGTTGTTCTCCTGCTTTGTCCTCCTCCAACTGTTTTCGGATGTATTTCTCTATCTTTTTGTCGTTCTTTCCTACCGTATCTACATAATGCCCCGGCACCAGAATTCCCGGTTCCGATACTTATATCGCAGTTGTGGAAACTTTTCATATATCATTGGGGGTTGCGAACAAAAACCTGGACCGTGAGGGGGCAGTGAAATTAAATGTACTCACAGGAAGGCCGAAATGAAAACAGTACTCTGTGTATCGAGCCACGATTCAGCGAAAATCAGTAAGCGTAAAACGTAGCGGCGGAGATAAAGGTAATCGGTCGTGTCGGTCGTGTCAAGAATTATGCGCAAAAAAGATTTGCAATCCCCGGAGGGATGAGGTCAGCCGGCAAGAGAGGCATCCTCTAACGTAACCTCCAAGTGCCTCATGTTCATGTGCTTCTTGTTGCCCCACTGGGTGCCGGCCACATGGCGCAGCCGGGCACAGACCAGCATCAACGCGGAGTTCCCATCCGGGAAAGCGCCCACCACCCGTGTGCGGCGGCGGATCTCTCGGTTCAGACGCTCGATCACATTGTTGGTTCGGATGCGCGTCCAATGCTCCGCCGGGAAGTCAAAGTAGGTCAGCGTCTCATCAATACCGGCCTCGATCTTTTTGGCTGCCTCCTGCAGCTTCATCTCCCTCAGTTCCGCCACCACCAGCCTGGCTTTCTCCCTGGCCGCCCGCTTGCTCTCCTGGGCGTGGATCGCCTTGAGCATCTTGGACACCAGCTTCATCTTGGAGTGGGGCGTCACGGAGAACACGTTGCGGTAGAAGTGGACTGTACAGCGCTGATATTTGGCGTCGGGGAACACTTTGCCCACTGCCTCCAGCATCCCCAGGCACTTGTCGCCCACCACCAGCTTCACGCCGTCCAGGCCCCGGCCTCGCAGCCACTGGAAGAAGTTCACCCAGCTGGCCTTATCCTCCTTCATTCCCTCGGCGGCGCCCAGAACTTCACGGTATCCGTCCTCATTCACCGCGATTGCCACCAGAATAGCCACATTTTCAAACTCTCCACCCCAGTTCCGGCGCAGGTAGATACCGTCCACATAGACGTAAGGATAGCGTCCGCCCTGCAGAGGACGGTTCCGCCAGTTCTCGATATGGACGTATGCTTTCTTGTTCAGCTCGCTGATCGTGGCCGGAGACACTTTGCTGCCTCACAGGGCTTCCGTGATGTCCTCCACACGGCGCACGGACACCCCTGCCAGGTACATCTCGATCAACGCTTCCTCCACGCTGCTCTCCCGCCGGCGGTACCGCTCGATGATGGCGGTCTCGAAGGTCACGCCTTTCAGCCGAGGTACTTTCAGCGTTACATCCCCGGAGGTGGTGGTGAGGTTCCGGCTGTAATGGCCGCTGCGATAGCCCCGGCGCTGCTCACTGCGCTCATAACGGCCGCCTGGGTCAGTTTTTCTGCCTCGGCGTCCAATAACTCGTTCAGCGTCTCTTCTACGCTCCCACGGACCAGTTCTTTGATTTGCCCCTTGATTACTTCCTCGTTCAGTTGTACAATTTTCTCGGACATGGTTTGCTTTCTCCTTTCGAATGGTGTGTCGCGACTTCATTCTACCAGAGATTGCAAACCCTGTCCTTTTATTTTCTCAATTTCCGCAATTTATTGTACTTTATCATGTTTTTCCCCTCCTTACCACAAAATTCAGAGAAAAACCGGGAACTGCATTTGAGGCGTAAACCTCGGCAGTTCCCGGTGTTCCGTAAGAATGATATGTTTTTGAGAGGGACGAGAGGGGCAAACAAGGCGCTAAATAATCAATGGGAGGTTTTACTATGCAGAACGAAGATTTCTATGAGGAACTGGACACACGGAAGCAGGATCAGTTCCCGGTGGTACTGACGGCGGCAGAGGCCATGGATGTGCTGGGCGTAGGGAAGAACACCATGTATCGGCTTCTGAACTCTGGGCGTCTGCCCGCTGTGAGGATCGGGAGGGCGCGGAGGATCGCAGGAGATGCCTCGTCGAATTTTTGTTACGCCAATCGCATAGCATGACATCATGACATCAATGACATATGATACATACAAATTATAATTTTTAGTGAACTCGCAAAAATCTACCCGGCATTTTCTTTGAAAAATCACTTTCTAATGTCATTGATGTCATTTGTCATGAATTGCCGCGCCAAAGTAGAATCAGCTTTTTAGGCCTCAATTCCACGATGAATGATATAACATTTTTGGTGCAATGCTTAAGGAAATCCCTTCTTGTGAAATATGCTATTGCATCAACGCTTGTAAATGTACCAGTTGGGCCTGCGGACAAAAAGTTGGACCTAAGCAAAAAGATGGAGGTGCTGCCGGAAGGCCAGGGGACTCCTGGCACCCA
>CANRFU010000013.1 GCA_947629975.1 uncultured Oscillospiraceae bacterium
CCCTTTCGCAAAAGGCCGACTCCCCCTGTCAGGGGGAGATGTCCCGAAGGGACAGAGGGGGTAGGGAGGTGCCGAGCAAAGCGAGGCGGGGGATTTTCCCCATTCAAAAGGAGGCCCGTCCGGTCACCCGGACGGGCCTCTTTTTGCTATGTTCAGTTGCCCTCCCCGCCGGGCACGGCGGTGGGCGGGGGCGTGGGTCCGATGGCGTAGATCCCGCTGCCGTCCTCCCCCCGGACGACAGCCGCCACGCCCTCCGGGTCGAAGGCCAGAGACACGTCCCCCACATTGGCCCGGGCGTTGAAATCATAGCTGGAGCTCCCGGAGCTGTAAGAGGCGCTGGCGCCGCAGTTCGTGCCGTCCACCGTCACCGTGCCCACATCGGTGCGGAGGTCATAGGGGACGCTCCTGTCCGCGCAGTACAGGGTGGCGCTGACGTTCCCCGTCTCCGCGCTGAGATAGCTGTATCCGCCGGAGGCGGGCAGGCCGTCGAAAGCCACGTCTCCCACGCTGGTGCCGAGGTAGAGATAGTCGGTGACGCCCACGATCCTCTTGGCGGTCACATTCCCCACCTGGGTCTCCACATACAGCTCATGGCAGGGCTGGAGATCGCTCACCGCCGCGTCCCCCGCGCCGTCCACATACACGCTGACGCTGTTCAGCTCCCAGGAGGCGGGGATGCCCACGGTGAGGGTGCCGGCGGCCTTTTGGTCAGACTCCCCGTTGCCGTACCAATCCACATAGAGATACTGGCCGTCAAAATCCCAGTTCAGGTTGTCCCCATCAGTGCTCACGTCGGCGCTCACCGAGGGAGAACTGATGTCCTCCGGGTGGAGGTCCACGTTCATCCCGTCCACGTTGATGTAGACGTCGATGCCGCCCCCGTCCGAGGGCATAGGCTCGTACCACACCGACGGGTCCTCCTGGACCGGAACGGAGGTCACAAACTCCACCGGGTCCCGGATCTCCCGGCGGAGGCCCAGGAGCTGGGCCAGGGGGCTCAGGGCCATCAGGGGGATGGCGATGGCCACCACGATGACCGCCCCCACCAGGATCTGCCACATCCGGGGGCCCCTGCGCTTTTCGCCGTAGCCCCGCTCCTCCGCCAGGCGGCGGGCCAGGGTGGCGGGGTCGCCCAGCTCCCGGATGACCGCCTGCTCGTTCCCCTCGCCGGCGTCTTTGAAATACTCCTCATACCACCGCAGGATGTCCCACCGCTCCTGGTCGGGCACGTACCGCTCCAGATTGTCGGACAGGCGGCTCAGATAGGCCCTCTTATCCATGTTCGCTCTCCTCCTTCAGCAGCTCGTCCACGCCGCCCCGGAATTCCTTCCACTCCACCCGCCGCGCGTCCAGGCAGGTCCGCCCCACCGGGGTGATGGCGTAGTACCGCCGGTTGCGGCCCTGGAAGGGCCGGTCGTACACCCGGAGGTATCCGTCCCGCTCCAGCCGGCGGAGCACCGGGTACAGGGTGGACTCGGAGATGTCCAGCCGCTCCTTCACCCGCTGGGTCAGCGAGTAGCCGTAGGCGTCCCCGCCGGCCAGCACCGCCAGTACGCAGGCGTCCAGCAGGGGCGTGCCCATCGCGAATGCCATGTCAGCGCCTCCCTTCTTTCGTGCAATATTATATATTGTATAGTATTGTCTGTCAAGGGGCGGGACAAAAAAACTCCCCCGGGGACCGGGGGAGCCGGGGAGGCGGCCGGGCCGCCTCCCGCTATCGTTTTGCCGGATTCGCCAGGGGCAGGGCCACCACCGCCTTGAACAGGTCCCCGTCGATGTCGATGGAGAAGTGGCCCTTCTGCAATTCGGTGAGCGATTGCGCGATGGACAGCCCCAGGCCGCTGCCCTGGTTGGTGCGGGACTCGTCCCCCCGGACGAACCGCTCCATCAGCCGCTCCGGGGGCACGTCCAGGGGGTCCCGGGAGATGTTCTTCACCCACAGCTCCGCCCAGCCGTTCCCCGCCCGGAGGTCCAGGTAGACCCGGGTGTTCTCCAGGGCGTACTTGGCGCAGTTGGTGAGCAGATTGTCCAGCACCCGCCAGAGATGGCGGCCGTCGGCCATCACCCACACAGGGGCCTCCGGGAGGGAGCGCACCACCGTAAGGCCGGCCCCCTCCAGCCGCTCGCCGCACTCGGCCAGGGCCTGGTCGATGAGCTGGCCGTAGTCCAGGGGGGCCAGTGTCACCGCCAGGTTCCCCGTGGACGCTTTGGACGCCTCCACCAGGTCCTCGGTGAGCTTTTTGAGCCGCTGGCTCTTGCGGTCCAGAACTTCGATATACTCTTTGGCCTCGGGGTCGTCGATGGGCCGCTTTTTCAGCAAGTCCACGTAGTTGATGATGGAGGTCAGGGGGGTCTTCAGGTCGTGGGACACGTTGGTGATGAGCTCCGCCTTGAACCGCTCGCTGTTCACCTGCCGCTCTGCCGCGGCGGAGATGGCGTGGCCCAGGTTGTTCAGCTCCCCGGCGTGCTCCCGCAGGTCGGGCAGCATCCGGCGGGTATCGATTTGGTAATAGGGGTTGCCACCGATGATCTCGTGGGCCCCCCGGCGGATGCGCTTCCACTGGGCCGCCCAGACGATGAGATACAGCGCCCCGGCGGCGCTCACCGCCAGCCACAGGAAAATGTAACCTCCGCTGTAATAGCGCCACTGGCTGAACATCCACAGGGTGAATACCCCGTAGGCCCCGCAGACCAACACGGTCTTCCATGCCAGGGGTATGGCGGACAGGGCGGCCCGCACAGCCCGGGCGAGGGCTTTGATTCCCCGCCACAGCAGGCCGCACACCCTCCAGATCAGGGTGTCCTTGAACAGCGTCCGGGCCTTGCACCGGGCGGCGAAGGTGGTGAGGGCGGTCAGCCCCAGCGCCCCCGCCGCCGCCCCCAGGGCCCCGGCGCAGGTCAGGCACAGGGCCGGGGGCCACTGGCTGACGCTCCCCCCGCGCGTGACGACGAGGCTTTCATAGACCAGCGCCGAACACATGGCCAGGCCCAGGCCCAGGACGAGGAACACAACGTCCCCCGGCAGGCGGTGGAAGCCGTGGAGGTGGATGCCCTCCACCCCGGCCTTGTGGCCCATGCCGGCGCACAGGAACACCGCCAGGATCAGGAACGCCGCCAGCAGGACGGCGGTCCAGGCCGCCGGCCCCTCCCAGTTGTGTTGGATGGCGTGGGCCTCCTGCACCAGCGGCTGGTACACGTCCTCCGCCGGGACGGCCTCGTCCACCCACAGCCACAGCCCGCCATGGTAAGCCCCGCTCACCCAGTTCCCGTCGTAATAGGGGAACCACCAGGCCCCGTCCAGCCTCTGGTTGTCCTCGGTGTTCTGGGCCAGGGTCTTTTCATGCTCGTCCACCAGCCGCCAGCGGAGGTTGGAACCCGCCGGGTCGAACCGCTGCTGGAGTTCCTCCAGCTGGGCGGCGTCGGCGGCGGACAGGGTCTCCCCGCTTTGCTTCATTCCCAGCAGGCGCAGCATCAGGTCCACATAGCCCTCGTCCCGGCCAAGCTGATAGCGGATCTCATAATAGGACGTGACGCTGTCGCTGTACCCCCACAGAAGGGCCGCGTTGGAAATCTGATACCAGCCCAGCATGGCCGCCCCGGCGAAGGCCGCCGCCGCCAGGAGAAAGGCGGCCGCCTTCACGGCAAAATTTTCCCGCAGCTTCATCTCACATCTTCTCCATCTTGTAGCCCAGGCCCCACACCACCCGGATGTACCGGGGGTTGGCCGGGTCGATCTCGATCTTCTCCCGCAGGTGCCGGATGTGGACCGCCACCGTGTTCTCCGAGCCGTAGGCCGGGTCGTTCCACACCTGCTCGTAGATCTGCCCGGTGGAGAACACCCGGCCGGGATTCTTCATCAGCAGCCGGAGGATGTTGTACTCCAGCGGGGTCAGGGCGACCGGCTCCCCGTCCACGGTGACCGTCTTGGCCCCGTCGTCCATGGCCAGGGCGCCGTTGGTGATGAGGCCGCTCTCCTCCTCCGTCCGGGCCTTGCCGCCCAGGAGGGTGTAGCGCCGCAGCTGGCTCTTGACCCGGGCCATCACCTCGATGGGGTTGAAGGGCTTGGTGACGTAGTCGTCGGCGCCGATGTTCAGCCCCAGCACCTTGTCCGCGTCCTCGCTCTTGGCGGTGAGCAGGATGATGGGGATATTGCCTCCCTCCTCCCGGAGCCGGGCGGTGGCACGGATGCCGTCCAGTTTGGGCATCATCACGTCCATGAGGATGCAGTCGATCCCCCCGGCCCGGACGGCGGCCAGGGCCTCCTCCCCGTTGTAGGCCTCCACGGTGCGGTAGCCCTCGCTGGTGAGGTAGATGTTCAGCGCCGAGACGATGTCCCTGTCGTCGTCGCAGATCAGGATGGTGTTCACGGGCGGTCCCCCCTTACAGTCCCTTTTATCCTACCAGCCCGGCCTTTAAGCCGCAAGAGGGAATTTCCTTAAAAAATGTTTAAGGGCGCAAAAAGAGCCGCCCGCGGGCGGCTCTTTGGGGATGTATTCAGGCGGTCCTGGCCTTCAGGCCGTACAGCTCGGCCAGCCTGGCAAAGCGCGGGATGGCCCTCTCCACCCGCTCCGGCGGCACGCAGTAGGCGATGCGCACGAAGCCCGGGCAGGCGAAGGAGGAGGTGTCCGGGAACAGCAGGTCCATCTCCATGGCCTTCCGGGAGAAGGCGGCGGCGTCCGGCTCCGGGGACCTCATCAGCAGGTAGAAGGTCCCGTCCGGCCTGACGCAGTCGAAGCCCATGGCGGTGAGGGAGTCGTACAGCCGGTTGCGGTTGACGGTGTAGGAGGTCAGGTCGCTGACCAGCCCGTCGCAGGCGGCGGCCACCTGCTGGAACAGGGAGGGGGCGTTGATGTGGCCGGTGCACCGGCCCGCCCCCGCCACCGCCTGGAACACGGCGTCGTGGTCCTCCATGGCGGGGGGCACCAGCACGTAGCCGATGCGCTCGCCGGGGAGGGAGATGGCCTTGCTGTAGGAGTAGCAGACCAGGGTGTTCTCGTACACGGAGGGCACCCAGGGGACCTCCACGTTGTCGTACACGATCTCCCGGTAGGGCTCGTCGGAGATCAGGTAGATGGGGGCGCCGAACTCTTTGCTCTTGCGCCGGAGCAGGTCCGCCAGGGCCTCTAGGTTCTCCCGGGGGTAGACCACCCCGGAGGGGTTGTTGGGGGAGTTGATGACCACGCCCTTGACGGAGGGGTCCAGGGCCGCCTCGATGGCGTCCACGTCCAGCAGGAAGGTCTTCCGGTCGGCGGGGACCTCCACCACCTCCGCCCCCGCGCCGTGGATAAACACCCTGTACTCGGTGAAGTAGGGGGTGATGACGATGAACCTGTCGCCGGGGCAGGTAAGGCCCTTGAAGCAGGCGCAGAGGGCCGGGGCCGCGCCGCAGGTGAGGAACAGATCCTCCGCTTTGCAGCCGGCGCCGAACCGCCGGTTCAGGGAGATGGCGATCCTGGCCCGCACGTCCAGGTCGCCCACGGCGCTGGTGTAGCCGTGGACCGAATCGGCCATGGGGCCGGAGAGGACCTCACGGATCACGTCGTTCACCTGGGGGGGCGGGGGGACGCTGGGGTTGCCCAGGGCCAGGTCCAGCACGTTCTCCGCGCCCACCACGGCGGCCCGCTTCTTCCCGTATTCAAACAGCACCCGCATGGGGTTGCCGGTGGCGCCCAGCCGGCGCATGGCCTCTGAAACCATCAGGATCCCGACCTTTCCCGTTTGCTTTTCTCGTTCGATGTATTAAAGCATTGAAGCATTACATGCATTGTACTACATCCCCGTCCCGTTTGCAAGAGGGAAAAGCCATCAAATTCCCGCAAAAATTCCCCCCTTCCCTCTTGAAAAAGCCCCAAAGACACGTTATAATTCAAACTTGATTATCCTGCGGATATCCCGCCGAAATGGAAGTGTGCGCTTTGAAATACGATTTTGCGTCCATCGAGCCCAAGTGGCAGAAGAAGTGGGAGGAGGCCAAGGTCTTCGCCGCCGCCGACAAGAGCGACAAGCCCAAGTTCTACGGCCTCATCGAGTTCCCCTATCCCTCCGGCCAGGGGCTCCACGTGGGCCATCCCCGGCCCTTCACCGCCATGGACATCGTCACCCGGAAAAGGCGGATGGACGGCTATAACGTGCTGTTCCCCATCGGGTTCGACGCCTTCGGCCTGCCCACCGAGAACTACGCCATCAAGAACCACGTCCACCCCGCCATCGTCACCAAGCAGAACATCGCCAACTTCACCCGGCAGCTGAAGATGCTGGGCTACGGCTTCGACTGGGACCGGGTGGTGGACACCACCGACCCCGATTACTACAAGTGGACCCAGTGGATCTTCCTCCAACTGTACAAGCACGGCCTGGCCTACAAGACCACCATGCCGGTGAACTGGTGTACCTCCTGCAAGTGCGTGCTGGCCAACGAGGAAGTGGTGGAGGGCGTGTGCGAGCGGTGCGGCTCCCCCGTTATCCGCAAGGAGAAGTCCCAGTGGATGCTGAAGATCACCGCCTACGCCCAGAGACTCATCGACGACCTGGACGACGTGGACTTCATCGAGCGGGTGAAGATCCAGCAGCGCAACTGGATCGGCCGGTCCACCGGCGCGGAGGTCACCTTCAAGGCCACCACCGGGGACGACATCGTGGTCTTCACCACCCGGCCCGATACCCTGTTCGGCGCCACCTATATGGTCCTCTCCCCCGAGCACGCTCTCATCAAAAAATGGGCCCCCGTCCTGAAGAACATGGACGAAGTGACCGCCTACCAGAAGGCCGCCGCCTCCAAGTCCGATCTGGAGCGCACCGAGCTGAACAAGGACAAGACCGGCGTATGCCTGGACGGCGTGAAGGCGGTCAACCCGGTGAACGGCCGGGAGATCCCCATCTTCATCTCCGACTACGTGCTGGCCACCTACGGCACGGGGGCCATCATGGCCGTCCCCGCCCACGACGACCGGGACTGGGACTTCGCCAAGAAGTTCGGCTGCGAGATCATCGAGGTGGTCTCCGGCGGCGAGGACGTGCAGAAGGCCGCCTTCACCGCCAAGGACGACACCGGCATCCTGGTGAACTCCGAGTTCCTGAACGGCCTCACTGTGAAACAGGCCATCCCCGTCATCACCAAGTGGCTGGAGGAGAAGGGCATCGGCAGGGCCCAGGTGAACTACAAGCTCCGGGACTGGGTGTTCTCCCGCCAGCGCTACTGGGGCGAGCCCATCCCCATGGTGTGGTGCGACAAGTGCGGCTGGCAGCCCCTCCCCGAGGATCAGCTGCCCCTGCTGCTGCCCGAGGTGGAGTCCTACGAGCCCACCGACGACGGGGAGTCCCCCCTGTCCAAGATGACCGACTGGGTCAACACCACCTGCCCCTGCTGCGGCGGTCCCGCCCGGCGGGAAACCGACACCATGCCCCAGTGGGCGGGCTCCAGCTGGTACTTCCTCCGCTATATGGACCCCCGCAACGACAAGGCCCTGGCCAGTAAGGAGGCCCTGGACTACTGGTCCCCGGTGGACTGGTACAACGGCGGCATGGAACACACCACCCTCCATCTGCTCTACTCCCGGTTCTGGCACAAGTTCCTGTACGACATCGGCGTGGTGCCCACCAAGGAGCCCTACCAGAAGCGGACCTCTCACGGCATGATCCTGGGCGAGGGCGGCGAAAAGATGTCCAAGTCCAGGGGCAACGTGGTCAACCCCGACGACGTGGTGAAGAACTACGGGGCCGACACCCTGCGGCTGTATATCATGTTCATCGGCGACTTTGAGCAGGCCGCCGTGTGGAGCGACAACGCCGTGAAGGGCTGCAAGCGCTTTCTGGACAAGGTGTGGAACCTGGCCGAGAGCTGCGACCCCAGCCCGGAGCACACCCCCGCCAACGAGGCCGGCCTCCACAGGACCATCAGGAAGGTGGCGGACGACATCGAGGGGATGAAGTTCAACACCGCCATCGCCGCCATGATGACCCTGGTGGGCGACTTCCAGAAGAACGGCTGCTCCCGGGGCGACATGAAGACCCTGCTCACCATCCTCTCCCCCTTCGCCCCCCACATCTGCGAGGAGCTGTGGGAGATGCTGGGCGGCGAGGGCTTCGTGTGCAATCAGTCCTGGCCCGCCTACGACGAGAGCAAGACGGTGGCCGACACGGTGCAGATGGCCGTCCAAGTCAACGGCAAGGTGCGGGCGAATATCGTGGTCCCCGCCGGCGCGGATAACGACGCCGTCGTCGCCGCCGCCCAGGCCGATCCCAAGGTGCAGAAGTTCACCGCCGGCATGAGCCTGGTCAAGTCCATCGTGGTCCCCGGCCGGCTGGTCAACCTGATCGTCAGGCCCCAATAACTCTTGTTGTCCCCCTTCAAAAAAACTACCGCATTTTGCGGTTGACATTTGAGTCCATTTCTCATATAATATCACCGTTAGGGTTGTGTACTGTGGCCCGGAAGCATCCTGGATCGAGCCGGATGCCCTCGGAAGGAGGGAAAACATAGATGTCCGAAGTTCATGTCCGCGAGGGCGAGTCCCTGGAAAACGCTCTGAAGCGGTTCAAGCGCAGCTGCGCCAAGTCCGGCGTGCTGGCCGAGGTCCGCAAGCGCGAGTTCTATGACAGCCCCAGCGTCAAGCGGCGCAAGAAGAGCGAGGCCGCCCGCAAGAACCGCAAGAAGTTCTATTGATCCGAGCAAAAAAGTCCGGCGCAGCTATGCTGAGCCGGGCTTTTTCCGTACGGGACGGAATGACCGCTTGTCATCGCCGGCGCCCGTTCGTTTCCGATCCGTCACCGGGAAAGGAGGCCGTCCCATGTCCTGGACCTTTGACCGCGCCGCCTACGAGCGCCGCGTGGAGTGGTATGTCAACGCCCGCTTCGGCCTGCTCCTCCACTGGGGGCTGTACGCCATCCCCGGCCGGGGAGAGTGGGTCCGCAGCGCGGAACGCATCCCCAGCGGGGAATACGAGCCGCTGATGGCCCGCTTCGACCCCAAGTGCTGTGATATGCGGGCGTGGATGGCCCTGGCGAAGGAGGCAGGGATGAAGTACGCCGTCCTCACCGCCAAATATCACGACGGGTTCTGCCTGTTCGATTCGGCCTATACCGACTTCAAGTCCACCAACTCCCCCGCCGGACGGGACTTCGTCCGGGAGTTCCTGGACGCCGCCCGGGAGGCGGGGCTGCGGGCCGGGTTGTACTACTCCCTCTTGGACTGGAGCCACCCGGACTTCCCCCACTTTGGCGACCGCCACCACCCCATGCGGGGGGACCCCGCCTATCCCGACGGGGGCCGGGACTTCGGCCGCTATCTGGAGTTCATGCACGCCCAGGTCCGGGAGCTGTGCACGAACTACGGGAAGCTGGACCTGCTCTGGTTCGACTTCTCCTACGACGATATGCGGGGCGAGAAGTGGCGGGCCGCGGAGCTGATGGAGATGGTCCGCGCCCTCCAGCCCGACGTGGTGGTGGACAACCGGCTGGAGGTCAGCGGGGAGGGGTTCGGCTCGCTGGCGGCCTGCCGCCCCACCCCCTTCCACGGGGACTTCGTCAGCCCGGAGTGCTTCATCCCGCCCCATGGCCTGAGTGACGCCGAGGGGCGGCCCCTGGTGTGGGAGAGCTGCGTCACCATGAACGATCACTGGGGCTACTGCCCCGCCGACCGGTATTATAAGCCGGCCTTCCTGCTGATCCGCAAGCTGGTGGAGTGCGTATCCAAGGGGGGCAACCTGCTGCTGAACGTGGGGCCCGACTCCACCGGCCAGTTCCCGGCGGAGGCCCGGGCCGTCCTCCGGGAGATGGGGCGCTGGATGGGCCAAAACGGGGAGAGCATCTACGGCTGCGGCCCCTCCGGGCTGGACAAACCGGAATTCGGGCGCTACACCCGGAAGGGAAATCGCCTCTACGTCCACGTATTCGAGAACACCATCGGCCCGCTGCCCCTGACCGGGGTGGAGCGGGCCCGCGTCCGCGGAGCGCGGCGGCTGGCGGACGGCAAACCGTTGTCCGTCTCCACCAGCTGGGTCCGCAGCGACTACCCGGACCTGACCTTCCTGGACCTGGGGCCGGACCCCAGGCTGTACGACCCCATCGATACCGTGCTGGAGGTGGAACCGGATGGACCGTGAACTCCGCTCCGCCCTGGACTTCCTGCGGAGCCATCTGCCCCGGGACTGGGCGGCCGATCCCGGGCTGATGGAGCGCTTCGCGGCCCACGCCGTCCGGCTGCGTCGGGAGTACCCCCGGGTGGCCGCGCTGGATTGGGAGGTGTTCTGCCACTACGTGCTGTGCCCCCGGGTCAACGACGAGGATCTGTCCTTCTGTTCGGAAATTTTCTACAATGAGCTGGCGCCCCGCGTCGGCGGGCTGGACGCCGTGGAGGACACAGTCCTGGAGGTCAACCGCTGGTGCCACGAGCACGTGACCTACCGGCCCACCGACGAGCACACCGAGGCCCCGCTGACGGTGTACCGCCTGGGGTACGGCCGCTGCGGGGAGGAGTCCGCCTTCCTGGTGGCCGCCCTGCGGAGCGTGGGGATCCCCGCCCGGCAGATGTACGTCCCCCGCTGGTCCCACTGCGACGACAATCACGCCTGGGTGGAGGCCCTGTGCGGCGGGCGCTGGCGCTATCTGGGCGCCTGCGAGCCGGAGCTGGAGCTGGACCGGGGCTGGTTCCCCCCGGCGGCGGCCCAGGCCATGCTGGCGCGGAGCCGGGTGTTCGGGGCGGCGTCCTCCCCCGTCCACGGGGAATTCCTGTACGAGGAGGACGGCGTCCGCTTCTACAATCAGACCGCCCGGTACGCCCCCGCGGGCCGATGGACCTTCCGGGCGGCGCGGGACGGCAGACCCGTCCCCGGCGCGGTCTTCTCCCTCCAGATCCTGAATGAGGCGGCCTTTCACGAGATCGCGCGCCTGACCGCCGACGAACACGGCGAGGCGTCCGCTCTGCTGGGATACGGCTCCCTGCGCGTGCTGGCCAACGGGGACGGCTGCCGGGCGGAATGTCAGCTGTGGGGCCAGACAGGCGGCGATTTGCGGTTCGACCTGTCCCTGGCCCCGCCTCCGGCGGAGGATATCCCCTGGACCGACTTCGACTTCCACCCTCCGGAGGCCCCGCCGGCCGTCTCCGCCCTCTCCCCGGAGGACAGGGAGCGGCGGGCGGAGATCCTCCGCCGGGGCGACGCGCTCCGGGCGGCGTGGGTGGCCTCCCAGCCACAGCCCGAGCCGATTCCCGCCCCGCCCACCGCCGTCCCCGTCCCGGACGGACCGCGGGGCGCTCTGCGGCTGACCTTTGACGGCCCCTCGCCGATCTACCGCCGGGACTGGTCCCTGGCCCTCCAAACGGACAGGGGCTGGCAGACCCGGGACCTGGCCGCGATACCCTGGAAAAGCGGCGTCTGGGAGGCGGTCCTGACGCCGGGGCGGTACCGGATCATCACCACCGTGCGGCTGCCCGCCGGGGACCAGCTGACCGCCCTCCGGGAGCTGACGATGCGCCCCGGCGCGGCGGTGGAGTGCGCCCTTTATTTCCGCTCCTGCCGCCTGGAGGAGCTGCTGTACCGCCGGACGCTGCCCCCCGTCCCCGCTGTGACGGAGGCGGGCGCGGCCGTCCCGGACGTGTTCGCCCCCGGCGGCTCCCCCGCGCTGACGCTGTGGCTGGAGCCGGGGCAGGAGCCCACCGAACATCTGCTGAACGAGCTGGCGGAGCGGGGCGGTTTCCCAGCCGCCGTCACCGCGCTGGTGCGGGAACGGGGCGAACTGGATCACCCGCAGATCGCGGCGCTACGGCGCTCCGGGGCCCGGGTCCTGCTGGGCGGCCGGGACGACATCGAACCCGTGACCCGGCGTCTGAACTGCGACCCCTCCCTGCTGCCGCTGGCGGTGCTCACCGACGGGGCGGGGCTGGCCCGGTTCGCCGCCGCCGGCTACCGGGTGGGGACGGCGGATCTGCTGGCGCGGCTGGCGGAGCGGATGGAGCGGCAGCGCGAGGGCGCTCAGGCGTAAAAAGTGGGGCCCCGCAAAGCGGGGCGGCGCGAGTGCGCCGTCACGAGTGTTTTGCGGAGCAAAACCTCGGCGGAGGCGGAATTCACTTCCGCCGAGCATTTGAATCACCGAAGGGTGGAGCGACCAACGGGAGCGAAACCCAACCGAAAACACTATCGGGAAAGGGGTCCCCGCAAAGCCGCCCTCTGGCTTTGTGGGGAGAGGTGGAGCAGCGGAGCGAGTGCGCTCCGGCGCAAAAAAACGCCGGAGCAAGCGATACGCAACTTGCTCCGACGTGGTACGGGTAGTGGGGGTCGAACCCACACGGATCGCTCCACAGGAACCTAAATCCTGCGCGTCTGCCAATTCCGCCATACCCGCGTATTCACTTCCCGCCCGGAGGCGTTTCGCCTCCGGGCGCTTTTCGTCCGCTCACCACACCAGGGTGGCGAAATAGTCCTCCGGCGTCTCCGCCCGGCGGATCAACTCCACCGAGCCGTCCTCTTTCAGCAACAGTTCGGCAGAGCGCAGCTTGCCGTTGTAGTTGTAGCCCATGGAGAAGCCGTGGGCCCCGGTGTCGTGGATGACCAGGATGTCCCCCATGTCGATCCTGGGCAGAGAACGGTCAATGGCGAACTTGTCGCTGTTCTCGCAGAGGGAGCCCACCACGTCGTAGTCGTGGTCGCAGGGCTCGTTTTCCTTGCCCAGCACGGTGATGTGGTGGTAGGCCCCGTAGATGGCGGGGCGCATCAGGTTGGCGGCGCAGGCGTCCACCCCGATGTACTCCTTCCAGATGTGCTTTTCGTGGACGGCGGTGGTCACCAGATGGCCGTTGGGGGCCAGCATGAACCGGCCCAGCTCGGTGAAAATGGCGGCGTCCCCCAGACCGGCGGGGACCATGACCTCTTCGAAGGCCTTCCGCACCCCCTCGCCGATGACCGCGATGTCGTTGGCGGGCTGCTCTGGCCGGTAGGGCACCCCTACCCCGCCGGACAGGTTGATGAAGGCGATGTCACAGCCGGTCCTCGCCACCGCGTCGGCCGCCGTCCGGAACAGGATACGGGCCAGGGCGGGATAGTAGTCGTTGGAGATGGTGTTGGAGGCCAAAAAGGCGTGGATGCCGAACCGTTTGGCCCCCAGCCCTTTCAATTTCCGGAACGCCTCGACGAGCTGATCCGGGGTCATGCCGTACTTGGCCTGGCCGGGGTTGTCCATCACCTGGAAGCCCTCTTTGCTCTCCCCCAGGGTGAAGGTGCCGCCGGGGTTGAGGCGGCAGCACACCGTCTCGGGCACATGGCCCAGGGTCTCGTACAGGAAGTCCACATGGGTCAGGTCGTCCAGGTTGATGATGGCTCCCAGCCTGTCCGCCAGCTGGAACTCCTCCGCCGGGGTCTCGTTGGAGGAGAACATGATCTCGTGGCCATGGAAGCCGCAGCGGTCGGACATCATCAGCTCGGTGAGGGAGGAGCAGTCCACGCCGCAGCCCTCCTCCTTCAAAATTTTGAGGATGGCGGGGTTGGGAGTGGCCTTCACGGCGAAATACTCCCTGAACCCCCTGTTCCAAGAAAAGGCGGCGTTCAGCGCCCGTGCGGTGCGGCGGATGCCCGCCTCGTCATAGATGTGGAAGGGGGTGGGATAGGTCTTTTTGATCTCCCGGGCCTGGGCCAGGGTGAGGAAGGGCATTTTCATCTCTCTGTCTCCTTCCGGAGGATTTGGTAAAATGATAAATCAGCGAAGGCCGGTTGTCAATCACTTGTGATAGTCGGAGCCCTCCTGGATCTTGAAGGCCCGGTAGAGCTGCTCCAATACCATCACCCTTGCCAAGTGGTGGGGGAAGGTCATCTCCGACATGGACAGCCGCAGGTCCGCCCGCTGCTTCACCCGGGGGGACAGGCCGTAGGAGCCGCCGATGACCAGCGTCAGGGAGGACATGCCCCCCACCGTCCAGTTCCCCAGCGTGCGGGCCAGATCCTCGCTGGACAGGGGCGTGCCCTCCACGCAGAGGGCCACCACCCGGCCGGATTGGGGCAGCCTGGCCAGGATGGCCTCCCCCTCCCTGTCCAGCGCCGCCTGAACAGCGCCCAGGGTGGGCTTTTGTGGCAGCTTCTGCTCCGCCAGTTCGACCGTCTCCAGCTTGCAGTAGCCCTTGAGCCGCTTGGCGTACTCCGCCGCCGCATCCTTGTAGAATTTTTCCTTCAGTTTGCCCACGCAGAGGAGGGTCACGCTCAGCATCCCTCACACCTCCATCCACCCGGAGCAGCCGTTCCGGGGTGCGGCGGTGAGGATCACATCCTCCCCCACCTTCGCGCCCAGCCCCTCCAGCGCCTTTTTCGACGCCGCCAGGGCCAGGGCCGGGGTGTTGTTCTCCTGGGACAGATGGGCGAGGACCACCCGCCGGGTGCCCTGCCGGACGGCCCTGGCCGCCAGCTCCGCCCCCGACTCGTTGGACAGGTGCCCCCTGTCTCCCAAAATGCGCTCCTTCAGATAGGCGGGGTAGCGTCCGGAGCGGAGCATATCCACGTCGTGGTTGCTCTCGCAGATGAGAAGATGGCAGCCGGGCACGGCCTGGGCCGCCTCCGGGGTGACATACCCGGTGTCGGTACACAGGCACAGCCTCCGCCCGCCCCCCTCGATGGAGTAGCCCACGGGACAGGCGGCGTCGTGGCTGGTGGCAAAGGGATGGATCACCAGGCCGCCGATAGCGAACCGCTCCCCCGGCTCGAACACCTGGAAGCGCCCCTCCAGCCCCGCCCTGCGGTAGCAGATCTGCCGGGCGGTGTCCTCGGCGGTGTAGAGGTCGGCCCCCGTCTGGCGGCAGAGCACGTCCAGGCCGCTGATGTGGTCGGAGTGCTCGTGGGTGATGAGCACTCCGGAGAGCTGGGCCGGAGACAGCCCCAGGGCGCGCAGCCCCTCGGCGATGCGCCTGGCGGAGATGCCCGCGTCGATGAGGATATGTACGGTCCCGTCGCTCACCACGGCGCAGTTGCCGCTGGAGCCGCTGGCCAGGGTGGCCGCTCGAAGCATAGTGTTCCCTCCATGAAAAAGGGGCGGCCCCGCCGCCCCCCTTTGCCGATCTTCTGATTTACGCGGTGGCCGCGGTCCGCTTCGGGTCGGGGATCTCCACCACCCGGATGTCGGCCCCCACGCCGGACAGCTTGCCGACCAGGTCCTCGTAGCCACGCTCGATGTGGCTGATGCTGGAGATCTCGCTGGTGCCCTGGGCGGCCAGCCCCGCGATGACCATGGCCGCGCCGGCCCGCAGGTCGCACGCCTCCATGGGCGCGCCGGTGAGGCGGCCCACCCCTTCGATCACCGCGATCTTCCCCTCCACCTGGATCTTGGCGCCCAGGCGGCGGAACTCCTCCACATAGCGGTAGCGGTTGCCCCACACGCCCTCGGTGAGGACGCTGGTGCCGCTGGCCAGGCAGAGCACGGCGGCGATCTGGGGCTGCATATCGGTGGGAAAGCCCGGATAGGGCATGGTCTTGATGTTGGTGCGCTGGAGGGGTCCGTGCCGCCGGACGATGAGGCTGTCCCCCTCCTCCTCCACCTCCACGCCCATCTCCATGAGCTTGGCGGTGATACATTCCATGTGCTTGGGGATCACGTTGCACACCCGGACCTCGCCGCCGGCGGCGGCCACGGCGGCCATGTAGGTGCCCGCCTCGATCTGGTCCGGGATGATGGAGTACTCCCCGCCCCGGAGCTTTTCCACGCCCCGGATCTTGATGACATCGGTGCCCGCGCCGGTGATCTCCGCTCCCATGGAATTGAGGAAGTTGGCCACGTCCACAATGTGAGGCTCCTTGGCGGCGTTCTCAATGACGGTGAGCCCCTCGGCCAGGGTGGCGGCCAGCATGATGTTGATGGTGGCCCCCACGGAGGCGATGTCAAGGTAGACCTGGCCGCCCCTCAGCCTGCCGCCGTCGGGCACTTTGGCGTACACATAGCCGTTGCGGGTGTCCACCTGGGCCCCCAGGGCGGTGAGGCCCTTGATGTGCAGGTCGATGGGCCGCCCGCCCAGATCGCACCCGCCGGGGAGGGGGACCTCCGCCCAGCCGTACCGGCCCAGCAGCGCCCCGATCAGATAGTAGCTGGCCCGGATCTTCCGGCCATCCTCATAGGGGATCTGCCGGTTGACGATATGGGTACAGTCCACATCCATGGTGGTGCGGTTGAAGGTGCGGATGCCGGCCCCAAGCTGCTCCAAAATATTCAAAATATGATCGACGTCGCTGATCTGGGGAATATTCTCAATGCGGCAGACCCCGTCCACCATCAGGGCGGCGGGGATAATACCCACGGCGGCATTCTTGGCGCCGCTGATCTCGATCCGGCCGTAAAGGGGCCGGCCGCCATGGATCACATACTTTTTCAAGGCTGCACCTCGTACTCCGGCAAGCCGGTTTGATAGCGCTCCGCCCTGCGGAACGCTCCTAAGTAACGCCGAAAAAGCGCGGATTCACAATTCTCGAAAGACATTATAGCACTGTATCCCCGGAAAGGCAACCGAAAGTTTTCCAAAACCCGCAAAATTATCTGTTCCCCACCGGTGATATCCATTATTTGTAAACCATAGTTTGCCCCCGGGCTGCTCCGGTATGCAGGGAATTTGTGAATTTTTCGTGAAAGGGCTTGCAATCGGCGGAAAACGGTATTATGATAGTTTAGCACTCAGAATCAAAGAGTGCTAAACCTGTTTTCAAAAAATTTTGAGATACACGAGGAGCGACAAACTATGGCAAAGAAGCAGTTCAAGGCGGAGTCCAAGCGGCTGATGGACCTGATGATCAACTCCATCTACACCCACAAGGAGATCTTCCTGCGGGAGATCATCTCCAACGCCAGCGACGCCATCGACAAGCTGGCCTATCTGGCCCTCACCGACGACACGGTGAAGACCAAACGGGGGGATTTCCGCATCACCGTCATCCCGGACAAGGAGGCAAGAACGCTCACCGTATCCGACAACGGCGTGGGCATGACCGCGGGCGAGCTGGAACAGAACCTGGGCACCATCGCCCGCAGCGGCTCCCTCCAGTTCAAGCAGGAGATGGAGAAGGGGGACACATCCGACATCATCGGCCAGTTCGGCGTGGGCTTCTACTCCGCCTTTATGGTGTCCGACAAGGTCACCGTCGTCACCCGCCGCCACGGGGAGGAGACCGGCCACATGTGGCAGTCCGAGGGGGCCGACGGCTACACCGTCACGGAGTGTGAGAAGGGCAGCGACGGCACCGACGTCATCATGCACCTGAAGCCGGACACCGAGGACGAGAAGTACGGCGAATACCTGGAGACCCACCGCCTCCAGGAGCTCATCAAGAAGTACTCCGACTATATCCGCCACCCCATCCGCATGGTGGTGGAGGACTACCGGCAGAAGGAGAAACCCGCCGATGCCGGGGACGACTACAAGCCCGAGTGGGAAACCGTGCAGGAGGAAAAGACCATCAACTCCATGGTCCCCCTGTGGCAGCGGCCCCGCTCCAAGGTGAAGCAGGAGGAGTACGACCGGTTCTATCAGGAGAAGTTCGGCGACTGGCAGGCCCCCCTGGCCGTCATCACCACCTCCTCCGAGGGCACCGTCACCTTCAAGTCCCTGCTGTTCGTCCCCTCCGCCACCCCCTATGACTTCTACACCAGGGAGTACGAGAAGGGCCTCCAGCTCTACTCCAGCGGCGTGCTCATCATGGACAAGTGCGCCGACCTGCTGCCCGACTGCTTCCGCTTCGTCCGGGGCGTGGTGGACTCCCCCGACTTCTCCCTGAACATCTCCCGGGAGATGCTCCAGCACACCCGGGAGCTGAAGGTCATCGCCGGGGCGGTGGAGAAGAAGATCAAGAACGAGCTGGTCAAGCTCATGAAGGACGACCGGGAGAAGTACGAGAAGTTCTGGGCCGCCTTCGGCCGCCAGCTCAAGTACAGCGTGGTGGAGGGCTACGGCGCCAAGAAGGACCTGCTCCAGGACCTGCTGCTGTTCACCTCCTCCAAGGAGGGCAAGCTGACCTCCCTTGCTGAGTACGTGGAGCGCATGCCGGAGGGCCAGGAGTTCATCTACTACGTCTGCGCCGACGACGCCGACCAGGCCGCCAAGCTGCCCCAGGTGGAGCGGGTGGCCGACAAGGGCTACGAGATCTTCTACCTCACCGGGGAGGAGGACCAGTTCGTGGTCAACACCCTGGGCGAGGTGTCCGGCAAAAAGCTGAAATCGGTGGCCGACCCCGACGCCCTCCCCGAGAGCGACGAGGAAAAGGCCGCCCAGGAGAAGCAGGCCGAGGAGGCCAAGCCGGTGCTGGACTTCGTCAAGGAGACCCTGGGGGACCGCATCCACGAGGCCCGGGTGTCCAAGATCCTGAAATCCGCCCCCGTCTGCATGACCGCCGACGGCCCCATGACCCTGGAGATGGAGAAATACTTCTCCCGGGTGGAGGCCAATCCCATGATGGGTCCCATGAAGGCCCAGCGGGTGCTGGAGCTGAACCCCAACGCCGCCCCCTTCGCCGCCCTGAAAAACGCCCTGGACGCCGGGGACAGGGACAAGGCCGCCAAGTTTACGGAGATCCTGTACCACCAGGCCCTGCTTATCGCCGGCCTGCCCATCGAGGATGCGGCGGCGTATACCGAACTGGTGTGCTCGCTGATGGAATAAGACGCAAAGCGCAAAAGTCCGGCCCCCGCGGGCCGGACTTTTTATGGCTTTTTGCGCTCTATTCCTGCCCCTTGACAACGCGGCCGGTTATGGTATAATAAATACAGAGGGGCACCGCCAGCAAGCGGCTAGCCCGGTCTAAGGTTTATGTTTCATAGAAGAAACCGTCACCGTGCCGGGTGGCGGTTTCTGCGTTTCACGATGATCGTGACAATAAAGTCTCCGATATGTAATGTGATCCGCATCGTGTCCACCTCCTTTACGAAGGTGTGACCAGCCGCCTGCCTCTTGTGTTTCAGTGCCCCTCTGCCCCTCAATTAAAAAGGGATTTCATTATATCACGGGATATTACAGTTGTCAATTTTTTGCCCATTCCCTGACTTGACAAATCCCCGCCCTTCCATTATACTATTTGCCTGTAAAAGGCTTGGAAGGGAAGCAGTACCCGCAAGTCCCGTCTCAGAGAGCGGCCGGTTTGGTGCGAGGCCGCGTCGGGGCCCGGCGAAGTCGTCCCGGAGCTCCGCTCTTGAAGCCAGTAGAGAGCGGCGGGCCCTCCCGTTACAGAGGCAATGAAGGGCCCCTCACAGGAGGGGAATTCAGGTGGTACCGCGGTTATTATGATCGCCCTGAGCAAATGATGCTTGGGGCGGTTTTTTACGCCCCAAAAGGAGTGGATTTCATGCGCAAAGAACTGCCCAAAGTGTACGATCCCCGGGAGGTGGAGCCCCAGATCTATCAGATGTGGGAGGAAAACGGCTGCTTCAAGGGCCACCGTGACCCGGACAAGAAGCCCTTCACCATCGTCATGCCGCCCCCCAACGTGACCGGCCAGCTCCACATCGGCCACGCCATGGACGACACTCTCCAGGACATCCTGACCCGCTTCAAGCGGATGGAGGGCTACGCCGCCCTCTACCTCCCCGGCACCGACCACGCCGGCATCGCCACCCAGATCAAGGTGGAGGAGGACCTGCGGGTCAACGAGGGCAAGACCCGCCACGACCTGGGCCGGGAGAAGTTTCTGGAGCGGGTGTGGGCCTGGAAGGAGAAGTTCGGCGGCCGCATCGTGGCCCAGCAGAAGAAGCTGGGCGTCTCCGCCGACTGGGAGCGCTCCCGGTTCACCATGGACGAGGGCTGCTCCAAGGCCGTGCGGGAGGTGTTCGTCTCCCTCTACGAGAAGGGGCTGATCTACAAGGGCAGCCGGATCGTCAACTGGTGCCCCCACTGCGTCACCGCCCTCTCCGATGCCGAGGTGGAGTACGTGGACAAGCCCGGCCACCTGTGGCACATCCGCTATCCCCTCACCGACGGCTCCGGCGAGCTGGTGGTGGCCACCACCCGGCCCGAGACCATGCTGGGCGACACCGGCGTGGCCGTCAACCCCGCCGACGAGCGATATAAGGACATCGTGGGCAAGACCTGCACCCTCCCCCTGGTGGGCCGGGAGATGCCCATCGTGGCCGACGAATACGTGGAGCTGGACTTCGGCACCGGCTGCGTGAAGATGACCCCCGCCCACGACCCCAACGACTTCGAGGTGGGCCTTCGCCACCACCTGGAGACCATCCGCGTGCTGGACGACAACGGCAAGGTGGTGGAGGGCTACGGCAAGTACTCCGGCATGGACCGGTACGAGGCCCGGAAGGCCATCGTGGAGGATCTGGAGGCACAGGGCTATCTGGTCAAGGTGGAGCCCTATTCCCACAACGTGGGCACCTGCTACCGCTGCCACAAGGACGTGGAGCCCATCATCTCCGCCCAGTGGTTCGTGAAGATGGAGCCGTTGGCCAAGGAGGCCCTGCGGGTGGTCAACGACGGGGAGGTCAAATTCGTCCCCGAGCGGTTCGCCAAGACCTACGCCAACTGGATGGAAAACGTCCACGACTGGTGCATCTCCCGGCAGCTGTGGTGGGGTCACCAGATCCCCGTGTGGTATTGCGCCGACTGCGGCCACATGACCGTCAGCCGCCAGGACGCCACCTGCTGCGAGAAGTGCGGCTCCAAGCACATCGAGCGGGACCCCGACGTGCTGGACACCTGGTTCTCCTCCGCCCTGTGGCCCTTCTCCACCCTGGGCTGGCCGGACGACACCGAGGACCTCAAGTATTTCTACCCCACCGACGTGCTGGTCACCGGGTACGACATCATCTTCTTCTGGGTGGCCCGGATGATCTTCTCCGCCTGCGAGCACACGGGGCAGCCCCCCTTCCACACGGTGCTGATCCACGGCCTGGTGCGGGACGACAAGGGCCGCAAGATGTCCAAGTCCCTGGGCAACGGCATCGACCCCCTGGAGATGGCGGATAAGTATGGCGCCGACGCGCTGCGCTTCAACCTCATCACCGGCAACGCCCCCGGCAACGACACCCGCTTCTTCGTGGAGAAGTGCGAGGCCATGCGGAACTTCGCCAACAAGATCTGGAACGCCAGCCGCTTCGTGATGATGAACCTGACCACCGGCAAGCTTGGCCTGCCCGAGACGCTGGAGCAGGAGGACAGGTGGATCCTGTGCCGCCTGGGCGAGGTCATCGGCGAGGTGACGGAAAACATGGAGGCCTATGAGCTGGGGGTGGCCTCCGCCAAGATATACGACTTCATCTGGAGCGACTTCTGCGACTGGTATATCGAGCTGACCAAGGCCCGCCTCCAGGGGGAGGACGAGCACGCCAAGGAGAACGCCCAGCGGGTGCTGGTGTACGTCCTCACCGAGACGCTGAAGCTCCTGCACCCCTTCATGCCCTTCATCACCGAGGAGATCTGGCAGGCCCTGCCCCACGAGGGGGACTTCCTCATGCTCCAGTCCTGGCCCAAGGCCGACCCCGCCTGGGCGGACGTGGAGGCCAAGGAGTCCATGGAGGCGGTGATGGACGTCATCAAGGCCGTCCGGGCCCGCCGGGCGGAGATGAACGTGCCCCCGTCCAGAAAGGCGGCCCTCACCGTGGTCACCAACGAAACGGGCATCTTCGAGGCGGGCCGCGCCCATCTGACCCGCCTGGCCTGGGCCTCCTCGGTGGACATCCGCGCGGAGGACCTGGCGGATACGGCCGGCATGGTGTGCGACATCACCCACATGGCCAAGGTCTATATACCCCTGGCCGAGCTGGTGGACCTCGACAAGGAGCGGGCCCGGCTGAACAAGGACCTGGGCAAAAAGCAGGGCGAGCTGAAGGGCCTGGAGGCCAAGCTCTCCAACCCCGGTTTCCTGAACAAGGCCCCCGCCGAGGTGGTGGCCGCTGAGCGGGACCGGGCGGAGAAGCTGAAAACGCTGATCGCCAAGATTGGGGAGCAGCTTGCCGCTATGGCATGACAAAATTTCCCCCGCCCCTCCCCTTCAACAAAATCTGACCCCACGGAACTACTATAATAAGCGCGATATGGAACAAGTTTCCATACCGTGCTTATTTTTTTACCCAAAGGAAGTGGACAAGCCATGCCCATCACCGTCACCGGCGAGCGCGGCGCCCTCACCGCCGCCCTGTCCGGGGAGATCGACCACCACGGCGCCAAGGCCATGATGAACGAATTGGGAGAGCTCATCGCCCGACGGCTGCCCAGGCATCTGGTGCTGGACCTGTCCGGCGTCACCTTCATGGACAGCTCGGGCATCGCCGTGCTGCTGCGGGCCCTGCGGGAGATGAACCGGCTGGGCGGCTCCCTGCGGGTGACGTCCATCCCCGCCCAGGCGAGGCGGGTCCTGGACGCCGCCGGCGTGGGCCGCCTCATCACATTGGATTGACCGGAAAGGAGGTTTACATAATGAAACTGGAACTGCTGGACCAGGCCACCATCGTGTTCTCGTCCCGCTCGGCCAACGAGGGCTTCGCCCGGGCCGCCGCCGCCTGCTTCGCCGCGCGGCTGGACCCCACCCTGGACGAGCTGGCCGACGTGAAGACCGCCGTGTCCGAGGCGGTGACCAACGCCATCGTCCATGCCTACCCGGACCGGCTGGGCAAGGTGACCATGCGCCTGCGCCTTTACGCCGGAAACATTCTGGAGGTGCAGATCAAAGACGCCGGCGTGGGCATCCCCGACGTGGAGAAGGCCAGGGAGCCCCTCTACACCACCGGGAACGAGGAGCGCTCCGGCATGGGGTTCACCATCATGGAGAGCTTTATGGACAGCCTGAAGGTGCGCTCTGCCGTCGGGAAGGGCACCGCCGTCACCATGCGGAAGCGGTTCGCCCGCCGGACCGGGGCGGCGGGGTGATGCGGGGACTGGACGCCCCCGCCCTGCTGGACGCCGCCCGGGCCGGGGACAACGACGCCTGCGAGCGCCTGCTCATCGACAACAGCGGCCTCATCTGGTCGGTGGCCCGACGGTACTACGGTCGGGGGGTGGACCCGGAGGACCTGTATCAGCTGGGCTGCCTGGGTTTCCTCAAGGCCGTCCGGGGGTTCGATCCCGCCTACGGCACCCAGTTCTCCACCTACGCCGTCCCCAAGATCGCCGGGGAGATCCGCCGCTTCCTCCGGGACGACGGGGCGGTGAAGATCAGCCGGGGCGTGAAGGAGCGGGCCCTGGACCTGCGTCTGAAACGGCAGGAGCTGTGCCAGCGGCTGGGGCGGGAGCCCACCGTGTCCGAGCTGGCCGGCGCCGCCGGTCTGGAGATAGAGGACGTGGCCGCCGCCGAGACCGCCGCGCTGTCGGTGGCCTCCCTCCAGGAGGAGACGGGGGAGGAGGGGCTGTCCCTGGAGTCGGTGCTGGGGGACGACGGCATCGAGGACGAACTCATCCAGCGGCTCACCCTGCGGCAGGCCATCGACGCACTGCCCGAGCGGGAGCGGAAGGTGATCTTTCTGCGCTTCTATAAAAATCTCACCCAGGACCGAGTGTCCCGGGTGCTGGGGGTCAGCCAGGTGCAGGTGTCCCGCATCGAGCGGAAGGCGGTGGAGCGCCTGCGGAAGGCGCTGACCGAATAAAATCAGTTGCAACCTGTCCCCGGGTGTGGTATAGTTTCTCTGGTTTTCCGGAACACCGGCAAAACGAGACGAAAAGGGGGCGGTCCGCTTGCGCTGGGAGACGGTTTCCAACTTTCTGACCCGTGCCATGCTGTCCCTGTTCCTGCTGCTCTGCGGCGCGGTGCTGATCCTGGGCGTCACCGGCGGAACTCAGATCCTCCTGTCGGCGGTCCTGGGCGCCATCCTGCTGGCTGGGGCGGTCTTCATCCTCCCGCCCGCCGCCCGGGCCCTGGTCCGGCTGGGGACCGGGAAGGCGCTGGCCCTGCTGTGCGGGCTGTGCCTGGCGGTCAAACTGGCGGTGGTTTTGTATGTCAGGATCGCGCCGGCGGGCGACTACGCCACCTTCTGGGGCTATGCCGTCTCCTTTGCCGAAAAGTTCTCCCTGGGCGGCAGCCGGTACATGGCCCTGTTCCCCCATATATTCGGGTATTCCAGTTTCCTGAGCCGGTTCATCCGCCTGTTCGGCCCCGGGGGGCTGGTGGCCCAGGCGGTCAATGTGGGGCTGTCGGTCTTCTCCGGCGCCATGCTCTTCCTGCTGGGCCGGCGGCTCCTCTCCCCGGAGGCCGGGGCCGCCGCCTGCCTGCTGTGGATCTTCTGCCCCTCTCAGACCCTGTACAACTGTCTGGTGCTGTCCGAACCCCTGTACACCGCCATGCTCCTGGCCTTCCTGGCCCTGATCGCGGAGTTGGAGGCCCGGGCGGAGGCCTTCCGCCGGCCGGAAATCGCCGGGGTCCTGGCGGGGCTCGCGGGCGGACTGCTGCTGCGCTGGTGCAACGGGGTGCGGCCCATCGCCGTCATCCTGGTCATCGCCATGTTCCTGTGGGTATTCCTCCTGAAGCCCCGGGGCGGCCGGCGGCTGTGGCTTCCCCTGCTCCTGTGCCTGACGGCGGCCTATTTTCTCACCGGTCCCCTGTGGAACGCCTGGGTGGACGCCCGGATCGGGGAGGCCGCCGCCACCGTGCCGGGATATAACATCGCCGTCGGGTTCAACGCGGAGTCCGGCGGCCAGTGGAACCAGGCGGACAGCGACCTGCTGTTCTCCTTCAGCGGCCAGCCCGACGCCACCGCCCAGTGGGTCCAGGAGCAGATGCTGGCCGTGGCGAAGGAGCGGATCGCCTCCGGCCGGATCGACTTTCCCGTCCTGTTCCTGAAGAAACTGCGCACTTTCCTTGGGTCGGACAATTCCTGCGTGTTCTACTGTTCCTCCGTACTGCGCCATACCACACGGCTGTCGCTGCTGTGCAGCGGCTGCTGGTTCATGCTGGCGGGCGCCGCTCTGTGGGGCGGGGTCGAGCTGTTCCGCCGGAAAAACCGCTCCGCCGCGCTGCTGTTCCCCCTGTTCGTGCTGGGGCTGACCCTGGCCCAGATGCTGGTGGAGGTGGCGGGCCGCTACCACTATTCCATCCTTCCCATGCTCATGTTGACGGGGATGTTCGCCCTGTTCCGGCCCAATCCTCCGGAGCGGCCCCACCCCTGAGCAAGACGGCAAAGGCCCCCTTGGGGGCCTTTACTTTTTCCCGGCTCTGTATTATAATGATTTGTCAAATAAGGCAAATGTAAACATTCTGTGATCACCGTTGACATCCAATATTATATGTTGTATAGTATTTCTCGGAAAGGGGCGAGCGTATGACGCCCAGACCCAACACGCTCTATATCGTGGTGCCCTGCTACAACGAGGAGGCCGTCCTGCCCGAGACCGCCAAGCGCCTCCGCGCCAAGCTTCGGGCCCTCGTCAAGGCCGGGACCGTCAGCCCGAAAAGCCGCGTGCTGTTCGTGAACGACGGCTCCGGGGACGCCACCTGGGAGATCATCTCCAGGCTCCACCAGGTGGACCCCATCTTCTGCGGGGCGGACCTGTCGCGGAACCGGGGGCACCAGAACGCCCTGCTGGCGGGGCTGATGACCGCCAAGGACAGGGCGGACATGGTCATCTCCATGGACGCCGACCTCCAGGACGACGTGGAGGCGGTGGACGCCATGGTGGAGAAGTACATGGCCGGGGCCGACGTGGTCTACGGCGTGCGCTCCTCCCGGAAAAAGGACACCTTCTTCAAGCGCTTCACCGCCGAGAGCTTTTACCGCCTGATGGACGCCCTGGGGGCGGAGACGGTGTTCAACCACGCCGACTACCGGCTCATGTCCAGGCAGGCGCTGGAGGGCCTGGCCGAATTCAGGGAGGTCAACCTGTTCCTCCGGGGGATCGTGCCCATGGTGGGGTACAAGTCCGACACGGTGGAGTACGAGCGGGGGGAGCGGTTCGCCGGGGAGAGCAAGTACCCCCTGAAAAAGATGCTCTCCTTCGCCATGGAGGGGGTCACCTCCCTGTCGGTGAAGCCCATCCGCATGATCACCGCCCTGGGGTTCCTGGTGTTCCTGATCTCCCTGGGGATGATCGTCTACAACATCGTCCGCTGGGCCACGGGGAACACGGTGGCCGGGTGGGCCTCCCTGTCCTGCTCGGTGTGGCTCATGGGCGGTCTGATCCTGCTCTCCCTGGGCGTGGTGGGGGAGTACATCGGGAAGATCTACCTGGAGGCCAAGGGCCGGCCCCGGTTCCTCATCCGGGAGCTGCTGACGGACGACGGCGAAACGTGAGCCTCTTCCCTTCCCGCGGCTGATTTTTTGCGGAAATAACTTGCTTTTTTCCAAAAAAGCGCATACAATAACGTCGTATAACCAATGGGCGGGCCGCGCCCTGAAAAACATATAAAATTTTTAAGGAGGATATCACTATGGCCATCGATTTTGAGAGCTTGAAGGACAGCGTCATCGCCGCGGTGCAGACCGGGGCCAACAAGGCCAAGGAGCTTGCCGGCACCGGAGCCGCCAAAGCCAAGGAATTAGCCAACACCGGCGCCGCCAAGGCCAAGGAACTCACCGAGATCAGCAAGCTGAAGGTGCAGAACTCCGTGGAGCAGGACGCCATCCGCAAGGCCTACGCCGAACTGGGCAAGCAGTATTACGCCGTCCATGGCGCCGACCCCGATCCCGCCCTTGCCGACCTGTGCCAGAAGATCACCGATTCCATGGGCAAGGTCTCCTACAATAACGAGCGCATTGCCGACATGAAGGCCGCTGGCGGCCCCGATCTGGAGGACATGGCCGCCGAGGCCAAGGAGAAGGTGGGCGATGCCGTCGAGACCGCCGAGGCCGTGGTGGAGGAGAAGGTGGAGGAGATGAAGGAAGCCCTCCACAACATCCCCGAGGACCCCTTCGCCAACATCGGCGAGGACAAGAAGGACGAGTAAATCCCGATCATCAGCAGAAAGAGGGCCGCCTGTCAGACAGGCGGCCCTCTTATCACGTCTGCGTCTCCCGGATGGTCCGGCGGATCTCCTCCTCCGCCTGGTCCAGCTCAAATTCCAACTCGGCGGCGGGCATCCGCACCGCTCCGTGGCCCAGGATGATGAGCTGTTCCAGCCCGTCGGAGGTGGCCACCCGCACCCGGTGGTCCTTCTTCTCCCGCCCCAGGGCGTAGGTGACCTTTTCGATATACATGTCCGCCGTCTCCGCCTCCTTGGTGTAGACCACGGAGACCTCCCCGTCCCGCTCCACCGAGCCGGGGTTGTTTTTGACCTTGTAGGCGTCGAACACCACGATGACGTTCCGCTTCGTCCAGCCCTGGTAGTTTTTCAGCCGGTCCACCAGCTTCTGCCGCGCCCCGTCCAGGTCGGTCCGGGAGAGCTTTCGCAGCTCGTCCCAGGCGTGGATGATGTTGTAGCCGTCCACCAGGAGGTAGTCCTCCCCGTCCCGGAGCTTCAGGCCCTTCCAGGGCCGCTCTTTGCGGGGCGCGGACAGCTTTGGCGCGGGCCGGAAGGCCCGGGGCTTCACCGGGCCGTACACCTTGGCGAAGATGGCCTCCAGCTCCTTGTCCAGCGCCTGCTGGGACTCGTAGCTCATCCGCCGGGGCTGCGGCGCGGGTGCGTCGGCGATCTGACCCGCCTCCCGCCGCCAGCCGGAGTCCAGGTGGGCGTGGCCTTTGACCTCGTTCCAGGGCACGTTGTACCCCGCCCCGTGGGCGCAGAACACCGAGCCGGGGGGATTAACCAGGTCGGCCTCGGGGTCGTAGGCGATGGAGGCCACCACTTCCTCCTGATTGTGGCAGGGCCGGTAGCCGTCCACCGTGCAGGACAGGCGGCCCCGGCCGGCGGTGTAGGCGGCCACCTCGGTCCAGTAGCCGCCGAACTCGGACACGGGCACCGCCCCGGTGAGGACGGCGGTCTCCCCCGACGACTCCGGCGGGTCCATGGTCCCGCCCATCCGCTGGAGGTCGGTCATGGCCCGGCCCAGGCAGTTCGCGGGCAGCTCCAGCCGGAAGGAATACCAGGGCTCCAGCAGGACGCTCTCGGCGCACATGAGCCCCTGCCGCACCGCCCGGTAGGTGGCCTGGCGGAAGTCGCCTCCCTCGGTGTGCTTCAGATGGGCCCTCCCGGTGAGCAGGGTCAGCTTCATGTCGGTGATGGGGGAGCCGGTGAGCACCCCCAGGTGGGTCTTTTCGATGAGGTGGGTGAGGATGAGCCTCTGCCAGTGGCCGCCGAGCACGTCCTCCGGGCAGGCGGTGGCGATCTGAAGGCCCGCCCCCCGCTCCAGGGGCTCCAGCAGCAGGTGGACCTCGGCGTAGTGCCGCAGGGGCTCGAAGTGGCCCACCCCCTCCACCGGGGCGGCGATGGTCTCCAGGTAGAGGATGCTCCCCGGCCCGAAGGTGACCTCGGTGCCGAACCGCTGGGCCATCACCCGGGACAGGATCTCCAACTGGACCTCGCCCATGAGCCGGACGTGGATCTCCCCCACTTTCTCCTTCCACTCCACCCGGAGCTGGGGGTCCTCCTCCTCCAGAATGCGGAGCTGGGCCAGGAGCGTATGTGCGTCCATCCCCTCCGGGGGCAGCACCTGCCAGGCGAGCACCGGCTCCAGCTCCGGCCCCTCCCAGTCCTCCTCCGCCCCCAGGCCCTGGCCCGCCCTGGTTTGGGACAGGCCGGTGACGGCGCAGACGGTCCCCGCCGGGGCCTCGTCCGCGGGGGTAAATTTGGTGCCGGAGTAGAGGCGAATTTGCGTCACCTTCTCCTCCCAGTCCTCGGCCCGGAGAGGCTCCCGGACTTTGAGAGTGCCGCCGGTGACCTTCATCCAGGTGAGCCGCTCCCCCTTCTCGTCCCGGGTGATCTTGAACACCCGCGCCGCGATCTCCGGCGGCCAGTCCGGCTCCAGAGTGAACCGCTCCAACCCGTCCAGCAGCCCGTCCACCCCCTCCACCTTCAGGGCGGAGCCGAAGAACACCGGGAACAGCTTTCTCCGGGCGATGAGGGCGGCCAGGTCGAAGTCGGACAGGGTCCCGGTGTCCAGATAGCGCTCCATCAGCCCCTCGTCGCAGAGGGCGGCCCGTTCCAGGGCGTCCTCCCAGGGGCCGGAGAAGTCCACACAGTCGCCGCTGAGCCGCGCCCGTAGCTGCTCCATGAGGGCGTTTTCGTCGGTGTCCGGCTGGTCCATCTTGTTGACGAACAGGAGGGTGGGCACCCCGTGGCGGGCCAGCAGCCGCCACAGCGTTTCCGTGTGGCCCTGGACGCCGTCGGCGGCGCTGATGAGCAGTACGGCGTAATCCAGCACTTGCAGGGTGCGCTCCATCTCGGCGGAGAAATCCACGTGGCCGGGGGTGTCCAGCAGGGTCAGCTCCAGCTCCCCCCGCCGCAAAATGGCCTGCTTGGAGAAGATGGTGATCCCCCGCTCCCGTTCCAGAGCGTCGGTGTCCAGAAAGGCGTCCCCGTGGTCCACCCGGCCCAGCTTCCGCAGGCCGCCGGCGCGGTACAGCATGGCCTCGGTGAGGGTGGTCTTGCCCGAGTCCACATGGGCCAGCATACCGATCGCAAGCCGCTTCATGGGGACGCCTCCTTTCTGAAAAAATCAGTTGAACAGCTCCGCGTTCTCCTCGAACAGACGCTGGATCTGCGCTTTCAGGGGTTTATGCTCCGGTCTGGACAGGTCCGGGTCGGCGGTGATGAGCCCGTCGGCGGCCCCCTTGGCCTCCTTCAGCAGCTCCATGTCCGAGGCAAAGTCCGCCACTTTGAGCTGGGGCAGGCCGTGCTGCCGCTTGCCGAAGAAGTCGCCGGGGCCTCGGAGCCGCAGATCCTCCTCGGCGATCTGAAATCCGTCGTTTGTGGCGCAGAGGGCTCTCAGCCGCTCCCGGGCCGTGTCGCTTTTGGAGGCCGACATCAAAACGCAGTAGCTCTGGTGCCGTCCCCGGCCCACCCGGCCCCGCAGCTGGTGGAGCTGGGACAGGCCGAACCGCTCCGCGTTCTCCACCACCATCAGGGAGGCGTTGGGCACGTCCACCCCCACCTCGATGACGGTGGTGGACACCAAGACCTGGGTCTTCCCGGACACGAAGTCCGCCATGGCGGTCTCCTTGTCTTTGGGCTTCATCTTCCCGTGGACCAGGCCCACGGTCAGGTCGGGGAACACCTTCTCCTGGAGGTCCTTCGCGTAGGTGGTGACCGCCTTCATGTCCATAGGCAAGGAATACAGGTCGTTCCAGGCGGGCAGGTCCTCCGTCTCCTCCACCGCGGGGCAGACGATGTACACCTGCCTGCCCTCCCCCACCTGCTTGCGGACAAAGCCGTACATCCGGGCCCGCTTGTCCTCCCCCACGGCGAAGGTCTGCACCGGCGTGCGGCCGGGGGGCAGCTCGTCCATGACCGACACGTCCAGGTCGCCGTAGATGATGAGGGCCAGCGTCCTCGGGATGGGGGTGGCGGACATCACCAAAACGTGGGGCGCCATTCCGCTCCCTTTTTCGGCCAGGGCGGCCCGTTGGGCCACGCCGAACCGGTGCTGCTCGTCGGCCACGACGAGCCCCAGGTCCTTGTAGGCCACCCCCTCGGAGAACAGGGCGTGGGTGCCCACCACCAGGTCGATCTCCCCCTCCGCCAGGGCGTTCAGCAGAGCCTTCCGGGGCCGGCCCTTCACCGAGCCGGTGAGCAGGGCCACCTGCACCCCCGCCGGGGCCAGCAGGGCGTCCAGCGTTTTGGCGTGCTGCTCGGCCAGCAGCTCCGTGGGGGCCATGAGGGCGCACTGGCAGCCGTTTTTTGCCGCCGCCCAGGCCCCGAAGGCGGCCACCGCCGTCTTGCCGGAGCCCACGTCCCCCTGGACCAGCCGGTTCATCACCCGGCCGGAGGCGAGATCGGCGGCCATGTCCTCCATGGCCCGCTTTTGGGCCCCCGTGGGGGCGAAGGGCAGCAGGGCGGCAAACTCCGCCGGGTCCGCTTTCAGGACCCGGCCCGCCCCACGCTCCCGGCGCTCCTTCAGCAGGGAGAGACCGCAGGTGAGGGTGAACAGCTCCTCGAACACCAGCCGCCGCCTTGCGATGGCCAGCTCCTCCCAGTTGGGGGGGAAGTGGATGTTCTTCCGGGCGTACTGCACCTGGCACAGGGCGTGGTCCAGCCGCACGTCCTCGGGGAGGAACTCGGGCAGGCCGTCCAGGCAGTCGTCCACCGCCCGCCGGACGAGGCCGGAGAGCAGGTTGTTGGAGATCCCCGCCGTCAGCGGGTACACCGGCATGATGAGCCCCGTGACCCGGCCGGTCCCCTCCTTTTCGAACGCCGGGTTGGTCATGGACCGGGCGCGGCCCCGGCGCTCCGCCGTGCCATAGAACACGTAGGTCTCCCCCGGCCTCAGGGCGTTTTTCAGGTAGGCCTGGTTGAAAAAGGTGAGGTTCAGCGTGCCGAAGCTGTCCACCGCCTTCGCCTTCACCAGCTCCAGCCCCTTGCGGATGCGGCTCACCGTGGGAGCGGCGGCCACCATGGCAGCCACGCAGCAGGGCCGGTCCTCCGGCGCATCCCGGAGGTTGAAGCACTCCCGGCGGTCCTCATACCGCTGGGGCAGATGGTACAGCAGGTCCCCCACTGTTTTCAGCCCCAGCTTCTCCAGGTTTTTGCCCCGGGCGGGTCCCACCCCCGGCAGGCCGGTCAGCGGGGTCTCCCTTGTCAGCGCCACGCATCTCACCTCCCACATCGCCTTTCGATGATTATAGCACAGGCGCACCCCCGGCGGCAAGTCCGTCGGGGGTGCGCCTCTGTTCAGACCTCCATGATGACCGGCAGGATCATCGGGTTCCGCTTGGTCTTTTTGTAGAGATAGTCGGACAGATCGCCCTTGATGGTCCCTTTGATGGACGACCAGTCCCGGATGTTCCGGTCCTCGCAGTCGTGGAGGGCGTCCAGGGCCACCTGGCGCAGCTCGTCCATCAGTTCCTCGGACTCCTTCACGTAGACAAAGCCCCGGGTGATGATATCCGGGCCGGAGATGACGGAGCCGTCCTCGCCGGACATGGACACCACCACCACGATCATGCCGTCCTGGGCCAGGTGCTGGCGGTCCCGGAGGACCACCGCCCCCACGTCGCCCACGCCGTAGCCGTCCACGAACACCCGGCCCGCGGGCACGGTGCCGTTCAGCCTGATGGAGTCGGGAGTCACCTCGATGACGCGGCCGATGTCGCTGATGACGATATTTTTGGGGTCCATGCCCATCTCCCGGGCCAGCCTGGCGTGTGTCTTGAGATGCCGCTGCTCCCCGTGGAGGGGGACGAAGAATCTGGGCCGCACCAGGGCGTGGATAATCTTCAGTTCCTCCTGGCAGGCGTGGCCGGACACGTGGAGGGGCAGTTCCCGCTCGTTGACCACCTCGGCGTCCCGGCGGTACAGTTCGTTGACGACGCTGTCCACCGCGTTCTCGTTGCCGGGGATGGCGCTGGCGGAGATGATGACCCGGTCCCCCGGCTGGATATCCACCTGCCGGTGGGTGTTGAAGGCCATCCTGGTCAGGGCGGACATGGTCTCTCCCTGGCTGCCGGTGGTGACGATACACACCTTGTCCCTGGGCAGGCCCTTGATCTGGCTCACATCCACCACGGTGCCGGCGGGCGCTCGCATATAGCCCAGTTCGGTGGACACCTTCAGAGCGTTCTCCATGGACCGGCCCGTCACCGCCACCTTGCGGCCGTACTTGGCGGCCACATCGATGATCTGCTGGATCCGGTCGATGTTGGAGGAGAAGGTGGTGACGATGATCCGCTCGTCACAGCCCCGGAACAGCGCCTCAAAGGAGGCGCCCACCGCCCGCTCGCTCTTGGTGTAGCCGGGGCGCTCCACGTTGGTGGAGTCGCACAGCAGGCACAGGACCCCCTCGTTGCCCAGCTGGCCCAGGCGGGTCAGGTCGATCATGCCGCCCTGGATGGGGGTGGCGTCGATCTTGAAGTCTCCGGTGTGGACGCACACGCCCACGGGGGTGCGGATGGCGAAGGCCACCGCGTCAGAGATGGAGTGGTTCACATGGATGAACTCCACCGAGAACCGCCCCGCCTTCACCACATCTCCCGCCTCGCAGGTGATGAGCTTGACCCTGTTCTCCAGCCGGTGCTCCTCCAGCTTCAGCTTGATGAGGCCGGCGGACATCCGAGTGGCGTAAATGGGTGCCTGGATATCCCGCATGAGGTAGGGGATGGCGCCGATGTGGTCCTCGTGCCCGTGGGTGATGAAGATGGCCCGGATGCGGTCCTTGTTCTGGATCAGATAGGTGAAGTCGGGGATGACCACGTCGATGCCGTACATGTCGTCGTCGGGGAAGCCCATGCCCACATCCACCAGGATGATGTCGTTCCCGTACTCGTACACCGTCAGGTTCTTGCCGATCTCGTTGAGGCCGCCAAGAGAGATAATTTTCAGTTTTTCTGCCATAAATACTCCTTTTCCAGTCAAAATTACGGGGTTTTTGCGCAGAACGACACAGCCGGCCCTCGTTGTCCGGCTTTTCGTCCTGTATGTATGATACATATCAAAAGCGCGCTCTCTGGCGCTTTACGCCGCAGTCAGACACGCTCGACCCTTTCGGGGAGCGATTTGTGGCATTATATCATGGGCGGTCCCGGTTGTAAAGCCCTTTTTGTCGGTCGTCCCGCGCTCTACCGCGCCCTGGCCAGCGTGAGCGCGACGACGCTTCCCACCCCCGCGTCCCGGAGGCAGGCGGCGCACTCCGCCAGGGTGGCCCCGCTGGTGGCGATGTCGTCCACCAGCACGATCCGCTTCCCCTTCACGTCCGCATCGGGGAGGACCCGGTACACCCCGGCCACGTTGGCCCGGCGCTCCGCCTCGTCCTCGATGCGGGACTGGGTCCCGGTCTGCCGGGTCTTCTCCAGCAGCGGGGCGGCGGGGATGCCGGTGAGCTCCCCCACCCGGCGGGCCAGCAGCTCCGCCTGGTCATAGCCCCGCTCTCTGCGCCGCTCCGCCGACAGGGGAGCCCAAGTGATGAGGTCCGCCGGCTCATGCCGCCGCTCGCCGAGGCAGTCCGCCATCAGCCCTCCCAGGGCGGAAGCGTACCCTCTGGCCCCCCGGAATTTGTAGCGGCGGACGGCGTCCACCACCCCGTCCCGGTACCACAGCGGGGACAGGCAGGCGTCGCAGCCCTCCACCGCCCGGCCGTCCTCCGGGGCGGTGCGGGGCAGGGTCTCCCCGCACAGAGCGCAGAGGCCGTCCGTCTCCCACCTCTCCAGCACCCGGCCGCAGAAGGGGCACTTGGGCGGGTAGATCAGCTCATAGAGCGCGCGGAGGATGTTCATTGCTCTTCCAGCTCGATGGGGCCGTGCTCCTTTTCGAAGTCACGGACGCAGTCCTGCATGAGATGGACCATCTGCCAGGTCAGAGAGCGGCCCTCGTACTCGGCAATGTAGGCCATTTTATCGTGCAGCTCGTTGTCGATGCGAAACCCAATGTGTTTTTCCCGCTTCATAATGCCATGCTCCTTTTCGGTTCTGGCATTATGTTAACCCTTTAGACTAAATTTCAGTGCAGAATAGACTTATGATAAGTTCATCTTATGTTTGAGGCACCGCAAAAGGCTCCCTTCGCAAAGGGAGCTGTCACGCGGAGCGTGACTGAGGGTTTTCCCCTTAAAAAACGCTGTCCGCTGCTTAAAAGAGAAAATCCCCCGGCCCTTCGGGCCACCCCCTTTTGCGAAAGGGGGCTTGGCGGTGTTCCCGCCACACCATCGGTTTGACCGTAACAGTGCGTATAATAAATATCCCCCCGCGAAAGCGGGGGGTATTTCAGTTTCGGGCATAGCCCTAATATTACAGGCGGCGCACAA
>CANRFU010000014.1 GCA_947629975.1 uncultured Oscillospiraceae bacterium
GACGGCGCCGCAGGCGCTGTCTGATCTGTAATCTTTATTTTAATCTTTTCTCTGTCCTCTTGACGGGGTGCGGGTCACAAAATCGCCGGAGCGTTTTCTATTCGACATGGGCATAAATGTCGTGAGAAGTTCGACTAACCGTTTCAACAGACGGTAGATTTCTTCACATTTGGGTGGTATAGTATTAATTGTCGAGTGGGCGACTGTTTGACAAATCGACATTATGGAGGTTATATGCTATATCACGGAACGCCGATAGGCGGATTGAATGTTATCAAGGCAAACGCTAAATCCCATACGACAGGCAAGAATGTGGCATACTTTACCGAGGATAGATGCTATGCACTCGTCTGTTGCAGAAGTCCTAACGAAAATTTTGTTACCATGGGTCCCGGCAAGGATGGTAAGCAGCACTACTTCGAGCGATTTCCTGATCAGTTGCGCACACTTTACGGCGGAAAACGTGGATATTTATAGGAGCGTTCTTATATGGAAGAAATATCTCTCTGCATTATGACGAGGGAGCTTTGTCAAGAATTATATGGGGACTGGCAAAACGACCCTGCCATATATATGGACATGGATGAATTTGAACCCTATCACTACAACGAGGCAGTAGTAGATAGATATTTTGACTCCAAGCAATCCCCGTCCCGTGTTTTGTTTGCGATTATGAAAGACAGCAAGCCAATAGGTGAACTTCAACTAAAGCAGATAGACCGGGAACGCAAAGAATGTACTTTGAGCATTCACCTACAAAATGACTCTGTAAAAGGGCATGGCTATGGAACAGCGGCAGAAAAGCTGGCATTGAAATATGCTTTCGACACGTTGGGAATGAACGCTGTAAATGCGGATACCATTATCAAAAATACACGAAGCCAGCACGTTCTTGAAAAAATCGGTTTCAAGTACATAGAAGAAAAGGGCGACTTCAAGTATTACCGCTTTGACCGATAGTTTTCTGCTTACTGCACTACACGCCAAAACTGAATACCGAAAGATTGACCGTTGACACACCGGCTCCCCGGTGAAAAGTCAACGGTCTTTTTCATACTGTTTTAAGCCAAGCTCTTTTGGGGGGCCGGAAGTTTTTCCCCCTTTTCAACTGCCATTTTATGTGGTAAAATAGGACAAAACATGACAGGGAGGGGAATCGGGATGCCATTTTGTACACAATGCGGGAAAGAGCTCCGTCAGGGGGATCGCTTCTGCCGCTATTGCGGCGCGCCGGCGCCGGACGTCAGCGTGCCGCCGGATGTCAAGGCGCCGCCGGACGGGCAGGGCCCCCGCGCCGTCGGGACGCCGCCGGCGGGCGGCGAAGGCGGCAAGCGGCCCCGCCCTGCCGTTGTTGTGATTGCCGTGATCGCTGCCGCGGCGGTACTGGCGCTGATCCTGGCGCTGACCCGCGGCCATGAGGCCGGGCCGGGCACGGCCGGGACCGATCCGGGCGCGGCGGTGACCGATCCGTCCGGTCCGGCCGCGGAGGAGACGGATCCCCCAGAACCCGGTCCCTCAGACGGCGCCGGCGGGGAGACGCCCTCTCCCTCCCCCGCCCCGAAGTTCCGCGCGGAGGAGATGGCCGCCGGGATCCTGCGGGACATCCTGGACCAGGGCGTTCTGACGGAGGCGTCCCTCAACAGCCCGCTCGTCGCCATGGGGGACTTCAACGGGGACTCCGTCCGGGAGCTGCTGGCGGTCTATGAGGCCGGCCAGGGCAGCGTGCAGTACGAGCTGTGGCGGCTGGACGAGGCCGCCGGCCCCGGCCGCCTGGACGGCGGAGAGCTCTTCATGGAGGTGGGCGGCGACAACGGTACCATCGGCCTGGTGGAGCGCTCCGGCGGCGTGTATCTGGCCCTAGAGCGCTCCTCGCCCACGGGCAGTTCCACCGATGACGTCTATACCTTCTGGGCCTGGGATGCGAGCGACCCCTCCCCCGATTTTGACCATCCTGTCACCATGGAGAAATCCTCCTCGTTTGACGACCCGGATGACCGCACCTACAGCTACAGCTATATGGGGGAGACGGTGAGCGAGTCCGAATACCAGGAGCGCTTCGACGAGTTCCGGAACTGGACCCTCACCATGAACCCCTTTTATGGCCCCGGCGGCGGCGTGATGACCTTTGAGGATCTCTTATCCGCGCTTGAGTAAAAAAGACGAGGAGGCGCTGATCCATGTCTGTGAACCGGCAATTCCAACTGATCTGCCTCTTGCTGGAGCGGGGCCGCATGACCGCCGGGGCGCTGGCGGAGGCGCTGGAGGTCTCCCCACGCACCGTGCTGCGGGATGTGGACGCCCTGTCCGCCGCCGGGGTCCCGGTATACACCGCCCAGGGGGCCGGCGGCGGCGTGGCCCTCATGGACGGCTACGCGCTGGACAGGGCCCCCTTTACCGACGATGAGCGGCAGCGGTTCCTCGCCGCCCTGGCGGGCCTCTCCGGCCAGGAGGACGCGGGGACCCTGGCCAAGCTCTCCGCCCTGTTCGCCCGCCAGGATGCGGACTGGCTGCGGGTCCATCTGTCCCGCTGGGGCGATCCTGACCGGGACGACGAGACCTTCCGGCGGCTGAGAGAGGCCATCCTGGAGCGGCGGTCCCTCCGCTTTTCCTATGCCTCCTCCCCGGGGGAGACGGGGGCGCGGCATGTCCTCCCCGCCCGGCTGATCTTCCGGGAGCGGGCGTGGTATCTGCAGGCCTTCGACGCGGACTGGGAGGACTACCGCACGTTCCGCCTCACCCGCATCCTGCCCCCCGTAGAGGCGGGAGAGCCCTTCCGGCGCAGGCTGACCCCCCCGGACCTGGAGCCGGAGCGGGACATCCCGCCCCTGTTCCGGGTGGAGGCCCGGCTGCGCTTCTCCCCGGACCTGGCCTGCCGGGTACATGATGAGTTCGGCCGGGACCGGATCACCCCCCTGCCAGACGGCTCGCTGCTGGTGGAGACGGTGTTTCCGGAGGACCAGCGGCTGTACGGCTACCTGCTGTCCTTCGGCCCTGGGGTGACGGTGCTGGCGCCCGACACCCTGAGGAAGCGGCTGGGGGAGCTGGCCGGCGAAATCGCCCGTCAAAACGCGTGATTTCCGGGGGATGGGATCAAATCGTCCCATCCCCCGCTGTACGATAGTCCCGTAAACCGAGGAGAGGAGGCGGCGCTATTGCTGACCCTGCTGTACCACCGGGGCGGTCAGGACGCCCGGGGCGAGCTGCTGGAGCGGATGGGCAGGTCCGCCGCCCGGAGGAACCTGCTCATCGTGCCCGAGCAGTGGTCCCATGAGAGCGAACGGGCCATGTGCGCCGCCCTGGGCAATTCCGCCTCCATGACCTGCGAGGTGCTGTCCTTTACCCGCCTGGCCGGCCGCCTGGCCGACGTCTGCGGCGGCGGGGCCGCCCCCATGCTGGACGGCGGGGGCCGGATGCTGCTCATGTACGCCGCCCTGCGGCAGATCGCCGACAGCCTGAGCGTGTACCGGGCCCCCTCCCGGAAGCCCGCCTTCCTCACAGGACTGCTGGCCACAGTGGACGAGTGCCGCAGCTACCGGGTGGCCCCGGAGGAGCTCATCGTCGCCGGGGAGGAACTGGGCGGCCGGCAGGGGGACAAGTGGCGGGATCTGGGCCTCATTTACGCCGCCTATCAGAGCCTGGAGGGGCAGTCCGCCGCCGACCCCCGGAGCCGTCTGGACCGGCTGGCGGAGCAGCTGAAAACCTCCCGCTGGGCGGACGGCATGGCCGCGTTCGTATATGGCTTCACCGACTTCACCCCCCAGGAGGAGGCGGTGCTGGCCCAGCTGATGGCCCAGGGGGAGGTCACCGTCTCCCTGCTGTGCGACCCGAAAGACAACTCCGATATATTCCGCCCCGCCCTCCGGTGCGCCGGACGGCTGAAACGGCTGGCAAGGGAGGACGCTTTACCCATGCGGGAAAAACAGCTCTCCCGACCGCTGTCCCGTCACCCCTCCCTGGTATTTTTGGAGGAAAACCTGTTCGGCGGGGAAAACGTCCGCCCCTGGGAGGGGGAGTGCGCCGTCACCCGGATCAGGGCGTCCGACCCCCGGCAGGAGGCGGAGTGGTGCGCCGCCGAGATCCGCCGGCTGCTGCGGGAGGAGGGATATCGCTGCCGGGACATCGCCGTGTGCGCCCGCCGCCTGGACGGGTACGGAGAACTGATCGAGAGCGTGTTCGCCCGGTACGGCATCCCGGTGTTCCTCAGCGCCATGGAGGACGTGCTGCAAAAGCCCCCCCTGGCCCTGGTGACCTCCGCCCTGGCCGCCGCTGCCGGAGATTACCCCTACGAGGAATTGTTCCGCTACCTCAAGACCGGCCTCACCGGCCTCACCGACGAGGAGCGGGACCTGCTGGAGAACTACGTCCTCACCTGGGACATCCGGGGCGGCACGTGGACAAGGGAGAAGCCCTGGGACATGCACCCGGAGGGCTACGGCCTGCCCTTCTCCCCCGAACAGCAGGCCCTGGTGGAGCGGCTAGACGGCGTCCGCCGGAAGGTCATCGCCCCGCTGGAGCGTCTGCGCAAAGATCCGGACAGGACGGGCAGGGGCCGCGCTCTGGCCCTCTGGCGGCTGCTGGAGGACATCGGCCTGCCGGAGCGCCTGGGGCAGCGGGCGGATGATCTGGAGCGGCGGGGGAATCTGACCGCCGCCGCCCAGTACCGGCAGCTCTGGGACATCCTGGCGGGGGGACTGGAGCAGTGCGCCCTGCTGCTGGCCGGCGCGGAGCTGGACCTGGACGAGTTCTCCCGGCTGTTCTCCCTGGTGCTGTCCCAGTACGACGTAGGAGCCATCCCTGTATCCCTGGACCGGGTGGCGGTGGGGGACGCTCCCCGCATGGCCCACCGGGAGGTCAAAGTCCTGTTCCTGCTGGGGGCGGACAGCGGCTCCATCCCCGACTGCACCCCCTCCCCCGGCCTGTTCACCGATCAGGACCGGGATGGGCTGACGCTCCACGACATCGAACTGGCCCCCCGGCAGGAGGACAAGCTCCGCCGGGAGATGACCATCGCCTATGAGACCTGCGTCCGGCCCACAGAGAGACTATATGTGAGCTATGCCGCCGGGGCCGGGGACAACGGAAAGGCCCCCTCCTTCCTGTGGGAGCGGCTGGCCGCCCTGTTCTCCGGCGAGGAGACGATCGACGCCTCCCGGAGCCCCGCCCGGCTGACCGCCCCCGACGCGGCGCTGGATCTGGCGGGACAGGACAGGGCCCTGGCCGCCCTGCTGCGGCAGGTCCCCGGACTGGACGAGCGGGTGGACCGGCTGGACCGGGCGGCCGCCTGGAGGCGGGGATCCCTGTCCCCCCAGGCGGTGACCGCCCTGTTCGGTCCTGCGGTGCCCATGTCGGCCACCCGGCTGGATCTCTACAACTCCTGCCACTTCAGCCACTTTATGCGCTTTGGGCTGGACGCCAAAGCCCGAAAGACGGCCAAATTCCGCCCCACCGACTACGGCACCTTCGTCCACGCGGTGCTGGAGGACACCCTCCGCTCCGCCGGGGAGCAAAGGATCTCCCTTGACGACCCCGAGGGCATCCGGCGGCTGGCGCAGGAGGCCGCCGGCCGGTACGAATCGGAGACGCTGTCCGGATTGGAGGGCGAGACCGCCCGGTTCCGCTGGCTGTTTGAGCGGATGAAGGAGTCCGCCCTAGCGGTGACCCAAAGCGTGTGCCAGGAGCTGGCCGTATCCGACTTTGACCCCGTGGCCTTCGAACTGGGCTTCGGGCGGGGCAAGACCCTGCCCCCCGTGGAGGTGAAAAACGGCGTCACCCTGCGGCTGTCCGGCGCGGTGGACCGGGTGGACTCCTGGGTGAAGGACGGGAAGCGCTACCTCCGGGTGGTGGACTACAAGACCGGCAAAAAATCCTTCGATTTCACCGACGTGGAGGACGGCCGGGGCCTCCAAATGCTGCTGTATCTGTTCACCCTGGCCCGCGAGGGAGGGGATCTGTTCGGCCCGGAGGAGATCGTCCCCGCCGGAGTGCTGTACGTCCCCGCCCGGGACCCGGTGATGGACGGCGAGCGGACCATGTCCGACGCCGACGTGCAAAAACAGCAGCGCCGGCAGCTCCGGCGGCAGGGCCTGGTGCTGGACGACCCGGACGTCATCGCCGCCATGGAACACACCGGTGAGGGTGGCTATCGTTTCCTGCCCGTGGACGGGAAAGGGGAATCCCTTGTCACCCCCGAGCAGATGGAACTGCTGGACGAATACGTCACCGAGGCGCTGAACAAGGCCGCCGGAGAGCTGGCCGCCGGAGTCGTCGATGCCGACCCCTTCTGGCGGGACGGAACTCACAACGCCTGCCGCTGGTGCGACTATCGGGCCGCCTGCCACTTTGAGGAGGGCTGCGGCGACCGGACCCGCTATCGCCGGGGCGTGAGGGCGGCGGAGTTCTGGAACTGGCTGGCGAAGAAGGCCGATCAGTAAGGGCGAACACTGTGCGCCCGCGCCCTGTAAGGGAGGTTCCGTCTCAGCGCGGCTTTGGAGGGCGGCAGCCCTCCGGCGGCGGCGAAGCCGACGACGGCCTGCGTAAGCAGGCAAAGACGCGCCCTTGCGCGGTACGGCCTCCGACGGGGAGGTTCCGCCTGCGGGCGGGTCACTTTTCCTCCGGAGGAAAAGTGACCAAAAGGCCGCTCAAGGGGCCGGCGGCCGGGTTGGAGCGTTCCGCTCCACAGGCCGCCTTGCCCCCTGAGGACCCCCATTTACGGGGGAGCCCGCTTCGGTCTCTCGGCAATCGAACCCGGCACAAACAGCTTTCGCCCCGTTTTTCTTCGATTTGCGCCATGCGCTTGGTGCCTGAACACTGAGCCGCTCCGTCCTCTTTCGCTGTGCCTGGGTGGGCACTCACGCACCAACGGGGTGGTAGACACACCCCTTAGGCGCGGGTCGGTAGACTGGACTGTTCCGGTCACTAGACCGCCAGCGGCAGCGGAAAGAGCAACACCTGCATCCGAACGCCGCCGGCGCCGGAAGGACCATCTGATGCGGAACCATCATGAGCCTCGTAAAAACCGGGGGTCCTTAGGGGACGGAGACGCTGAGAGCGTTGGACGTCCTCTGTCCAACGCGAACCGCGGCTCTGCCCCCTAAGCGCGCTCTTTGGGTACTTTCTCTCGCGCGAGAGAAAGTACCCCGCCGGAGGCCGTGCCTCCCGCAGAGGAAAAGTGACCCGCCCGCAGGCGGAACCTCCCCGCCGGAGGCCAGTCCCCCACGCGGGGGAAAAGTAGGTCGCCGGAAGGCGAAACCCTTCTTTCCGCATGAGAGAAAGTACCCCGCCGGAGGCCGTGCCCCGCAGGGCGCGTCTTTGCCTGCTTACGCAGGCTGTCGTCGGCTTCGCCGCCGCCGGAGGGCTGCCGCCCTCCAAAGCCGCGCCTGTTTTGGGTGCGCACCAAGCCTTCCCCCCTGCTGGTGGAAGGCTTTACGAAAGGAGGCCGCGCCTCATGGACCTGACAAGAGAACAGCGCACCGCTGTGGAGAACCGGGGCGGCGATCTGCTGGTGGCCGCCGCCGCCGGGTCCGGCAAGACGCGGGTGCTGGTGGAGCGGCTCATGGGCTGGGTAGAGGCCGGCGAGGACATCGACCGCTTCCTGGTCATCACCTTCACCAACGCCGCCGCCGCCGAGCTGCGGGGCCGCATCGCCGCCGCCATCCACACCCTGCTGGCAAAGCGGCCGGGGGATCCCCACCTCCGCCGGAACGCCACCCTGGTGTACAAGGCCCCCATCTGCACCATCGACGCCTTCTGCCTGGACTTTCTACGGCAGTGGGGGCACCTCATTGACCTGGACCCGGACTTCCGCGTCTGCGACGAGGCGGAGGGCGACGAACTCCGCGCCCGCGCCCTGGAGGAGGTGCTGGAGGACCGCTACGCCCACATCCGGAACGACCCCGCCTTCGCCGCCCTGGCGGCCGAACTGGCCGGGGAGCGGGACGATCAGACCCTGGAGGAAGTTGTCCTGGACATCCACCGGCGGGTCCAGGCCCAGACCGACCCAAAGGGCTGGCTGCTGGCGCGGCGCAAGGATTTCGCCCTGCCGGCGAACGCCATGCCCGAGGACACCCCCTGGGGCCGGCTGCTGCTGGCCGACGCCCGCTCCCTGGCGGACAGCTGGCGCAGGACCCTGGACGATCTTCGATATGAGGTCAGCTTCGACGAGGGTCTGGAGAAGAACTGGGGGGACTCCCTGGACGGGACCATCGCCGCGCTGGAGGCCCTCTCCGCCGCGCTGGCTCAGGGCTGGGACCAGGCCGCCGCCTGCTTCCCCGTCCCCTTCCCCCGGATCGGGACCAAAAAGGGGGACTGCGACGAGGGGCTGAAGGCCCGCCTCAAAGCCCAGCGAGACCTGTGCCGGGAACAGATGAAAAAGCTGGCCGCCCGGTTCGAGATCACCGGGGACCAGGCCATGGAGGATCTGCGGGCGGTCTCCCCCGCCATGACGGCGCTGCTGGAGGTCACCGCCCAGTTCGGGGACGCCTTTGCCGCCGCCAAGGCGAAACGGCGCCTCATCGACTTCAACGACGGGGAACACCTCTCCGCAAAGCTGCTGACCGATGCCGATGGCTCCCCCACTGATCTGGCCCTGGACGTGGGGACCCAGTTCAAAGAGATCATGGTGGACGAGTACCAGGACACCAACGGCGTGCAGAACGCCATCTTCGGGGCGCTGGCAAGCCATCACAACCTGTTCATGGTGGGGGACGTGAAGCAGTCCATCTACCGGTTCCGGCTGGCCGACCCCGCCATCTTCCTGGACAAGTACGACCGGTATCCCACAGCGGAGGACGCGGCAGACGGAGAGGGCCGCAAGCTGCTGCTGTCCGCCAACTTCCGCTCCCGGCCCGAGATACTGGACGGAGTCAACTTCATTTTCCGGAACGTGATGAGCCGGGAGAGCGGCGAGCTGGACTACACCGCCGCCGAGGAGCTGCGCCCCGGCCGGGCCGATCCGGCCCCCGACCCCCGGTACAGCGTCGAACTGGACTGCGTGGACCTGTCCGATCTCACCGACGACCCGGACACCGGGCGGGCGGACAAGGACCTGGTGGAGGCCCGGGCCGCCGCGCGGCGCATCCGCGAGCTGCTGGACAGCGGCCTGCCCGTGGGGGACCGGCCCGTCCGGCCGGAGGACATCGTCATCCTGCTCCGCTCGCCGGGGCCGGTGATCCGCCACTACGCCGCCGCCCTGGACGAGCTGTCCGTCCCCTGGACCGCCGAGGGGGGGCGGGACTTCTTCGGCTCCACCGAGATCTCGGTGGCCATCGCCCTGCTGCAAGTCCTGGATAATCCCCGGCAGGACGTGCCCCTGCTGGCCGTCCTCCGCTCCCCCCTGTTCCACTTCACCCCCGACCGGCTGGCATACCTGCGGGCCGGCAACGGGGGGACCGTGTACGACTGCCTCTCCGCCGGGGCCGCCCGTGGAGAGGCGGACTGCGCCTCCTTCCTGTCCCTGCTGGGCGAGCTGCGGGAGCTGGCCGTCGAGGAGAGCAGCCACCGACTGATCTGGGAGATCTACGGCCGGCTGGACGTGCCGGCGGTGTTCGCCGCCATGCCCGAGGGCCAGCAGCGGAGGGCCAACCTGATGGCCCTGTACGACGAGGCCGCCCGGTTTGAGAGCGCCGGCCACCGGGGCCTCATGGCCTTCCTGCTCCATCTCAGCCGCATGGCGGAGAACGGCGTGCCCGTCCCCGTGCCCTCGGCGGAGGGGGGCGGGGTGCGGATTTTGTCCATCCACAAGTCCAAGGGGCTGGAGTTCCCGGTGGTGTTCCTCTGCGGGCTGGAGCGCCGCTTTAACGAGGGGGACTCCCACGAGACCATCCTGTTCCACCCGGATCTGGGGCTGGGCCCCAAGCGCATCGACCGGACCCGGATGCTCCGCTATACGACGATGGCAAGAGACGCCGTGGCCCTCAGGCTGCGGCAGCAGCTCCGGGCGGAGGAGATGCGCCTGCTGTACGTGGCCATGACCCGGGCGGAGCACAAGCTGTTCCTGTTCGCGGCGGTGAACGGGCGGGCGGGTTCGCTGGCGTCCCAGGCCGCCCAGGCCCAGTGTCCCCCCTCCCCCCGGCAGATGGCGGAGGCGAACTCCATGGCCGCCTGGGTGCTGGCCCCGGCCCTGTGCCGGTCCGACAGCTGGGCCCTCTGGGAGAACACCGACGCCCCCCGGCCCCTGCCCCCGGCGGACCAGGGCTTTCCCTGGGACATCCGGCTGCTGTCCGGGCGGGACTACGAAAAGCCTCAGCTAACCGCCGCCGGAAACAGGGCGGAGACCGCCCGCCGGTACGATCTCCCGGACAATCTGCTGGAAACCCTTTGCTGGAAGTATCCCCACGGCGTGTCGGCGGATATGCCGTCGAAACTCACCGCCACCCAGCTGAAGGGCCGGGAGAAGGACAAGGAGGCCGCCGAGGAGGCCGCCGAATACCGCCCCGCCCCCCAGTCTGTCAGTCTCCGGCGGCCCGTATTTCAGAGGGACCGGCCCCTCACCCCCGCCCAGCGGGGCACCGCCCTCCACATGGTGATGCAGTACCTGGACTACGGCAAAACCGACGCCCCGGAACAGGTGCGGAACGAGACCGCCCGGCTGGTGTCCGGCCAGTTCATCACCCCCCAGCAGGGGGAGGCGGTGGACCCGGACGACATCCTGGCCTTTTTTCGCTCCGATCTGGGCAGGCGGCTGAGGGCCGCCCTCCGGGTGGAGCGGGAATTCAAGTTCTCCCTGCTGGCCCCCGCCGCGGACTACTACCCCAACGCCGAGGAAGGGGAACAGGTCCTCCTCCAGGGGGTGGTGGACTGCTGGTTCGTTGAGGCCGACGGCGCGGTCACCGTAGTGGACTTCAAGACAGACCGGGTGACGGAGGACACCGTAAATCAGCGGGCGGAAGAGTACCGGCCCCAGCTCACGGCGTACAGCCGCGCCCTGTCCGAGGCGGCCGGAGTCAAAGTGTCCCGCCGATGCCTGTGGTTCTTCGCCCTGGGCCGGGAAATCGATGTATAAAACGGAAAAGGCGCCTCTGTCAGGCAGAGGCGCCTTTGTTCGTGTTTTTTATCAGACCATCAGATTTCCCGCCTGCCCTCCATGGCCCGCATAAGGGTGGCGTCGTCGGCGAACTCCAGATGACTGCCCACCGGGATCCCGTAGGCCAGCCGGGTGGTCTTCACCCCGAAGGGCTTCAACAGCCGGGACAGGTACAGGGCGGTGGTCTCTCCCTCGGTGTCCGGGTTGGTGGCCATCACCACCTCCTCCACCCCGCCGGCGGCCACCCGCTCCACCAGCTGGGACACCCGCAGATCGTCCGGCCCCACGTGGTTCATGGGGGAGATGACTCCGTGGAGCACGTGGTACACCCCCCGGTACTCCCGGGAGCGCTCCATGGCCACCACATCCTTGGGGTCGGCCACCACGCAGATGACGGCGTGGTCCCGCCGGTCCGAGGCGCAGATGGGGCACTCCCCCTCCCCCTCGGTGAGGTTCTGGCACACCGGGCAGCAGCCGATGGAGGTTTTCGCGTCCAGGATGGCGTCGGCGAAGGCCCTGGCCTCCCCCTCCGGTCGGTCCAGGATGTAGAAGGCAAGCCGCTGGGCGCTCTTGCGGCCCACCCCGGGGAGTTTGGCGAACTGCTCCACTAAGTTTTCCAGCGCCGCGGGAAAATAGTCCATAATCGTCCTCCGTTCTTGAGGAACATCCTCAGTCAGCCCTGCGGGCTGACAGCTCCTTCTAAAGAAGGAGCCTTGGTGCTTTTATTGCCGCAGAGCCAGTTAGCACCAAGCCCCCTTTTGCAAAAGGCCGACTCCCCCTGTCAGGGGGAGATGTCCCGCAGGGACAGAGGGGGTAGGGAGGTGCCGAGCATAGCGAGGCGGGGGATTTTTTCAAATCTCCGCCGCCCGCAGCGTCCCGATCATTGCCGCCGGGTCGGCGGCCCTGTACACCGCCGAGCCGGCCACCAGCACGTTGGCCCCGGCGGCGATGACCCGTTTGGCGGTGACGGGGTCCACCCCGCCGTCCACCTCCAGGTCGCAGGCGGGGTTGTATTTCTCGATGTACTCCCGCACCGCCCGGACGGTATCCAGCTGGCTGTCCATGAACTTCTGGCCGCCGAACCCCGGCTCCACCGTCATCACCAGGACCATGTCCAGCCGCTCCAGGTAGGGCAGCACAGCCCTGGGGCTGGTGATGGGCCGCAGGGCCACGGCCTTTTTGACCCCGTGGGCCTCCATGCGGTCCAGCGCGGCCCGGATGCCGGTGGGGTGATCGGCCTCCAGATGGACGGACAACAGATCCGCCCCGGCCTCGCAGAAGGCGTCGATATAGCGGACGGGCTTCTCCACCATCAGGTGGACGTCCAGGAACATCTTCGTGTGCCTGCGGATGGACTCCACCACCGGCACGCCCACGGTGATGTTGGGCACAAAGGCGCCGTCCATCACGTCCACGTGGAGCATGTCGGCGGCGGACACCCGCCCGATGTCCCGCTCCAGATTGCAAAAGTCCGCCGAAAGGATGGAAGGGGCGATCTTGACCATACCGTTTCCCTCGTTTCTCTGAGATTTGCGGAGCGCCGGAGGGCCGTCCGGCGGGATGGGCGCCACACCGGAAAGCCTGTCTCCACATAGGATAGGGCACGCGGATGTTCGCCGGGACGCCGGCGGGCGGCTTCCCCATGCCCCCCCGCTCGCGTCCGCCGCTGCCGTTCCCGGCGCGCCGCACCTGTATAGCCGCCCGGCGGGCGCGATCCCGCCGGGCGGCATTGGAATCCCCGCCGCGGGGACGGGCCTGCGCCGCTCAGTTGGCCCCGGAGAAGGCCACCTCCAGCACGTCGTACCCCGCGCTCTGGAGGGCGTCCATGATTTCCTTTTTGTGGGCGTGGCCGAAGGCCTCCAGCGTGACCTTCAGTTCCACCCCCGCCTGCCGGTTGATGTTGACGAACTGGTTGTGGTCCAGCTTGATGATGTTGCCGCTGTGCCTGGCGATCAGGTCGGCGATGCGCAGCAGCTCCCCGGGGCGGTCGGGCAGCTGCACCGAGAAGGTGAAGATGCGCCCTCGGTTGATGAGCCCGTGCTGCACCAGGGACGAGATGGTGATCACGTCCATATTGCCGCCGGAGAGGACGCTGACCACGTTCTCCCCCTTCGGCTCCAGATGGTTCAGAGCGGCGATAGTGAGCAGGCCCGCGTTCTCCACGATCATCTTGTGCTTCTCCATCACGTCCAGGAAGGCGTCTACCAGCTCGTCGTCGTCGATGGTGATGATCTCGTCCACATTCTTCCGGATGTAGGGGAACACCTTCTCCCCCGGCGTCTTGACGGCCACGCCGTCGGCGATGGTGCTGATGGGATCCACCGTCACCACATGGCCGGCCTCCAGGCTGGCCTTCATGGAGGCCGCCCCGGAGGGCTCCACCCCGATGACCCGCACCGAGGGGTTCAGCAGCTTGGCCAGGGTGGACACCCCGGCGGCCAGCCCGCCGCCCCCGATGGGCACCAGGATGGCGTCCACGTCGGGCAGATCCTTGAAGATCTCGTAGGCGATGGTCCCCTGGCCGGTGGAAACGGTGAGATCGTCGAACGGGTGGACGTAGGTGTACCCCTTCTCCTCGCTTAGCTTTGCGGCCAGGGCCGCCGCGTCGTCAAAGGTCTCGCCGTGGAGGATGACCTCCGCGCCGTAATCCTTGGTGTTGTTCACCTTCACCAGCGGAGTGGTGGTGGGCATGACGATCACCGCGTGGATACCGGCGGCCTGGGCGGCGTAGGCCACCCCCTGGGCGTGGTTGCCGGCGGAGGCGGTGACCAGCCCCCGGCCCTTTTCCTCGTCGGTGAGGGTGGAGCACTTGAAGTACGCCCCCCGGATCTTATAGGCCCCCGTCACCTGCATGTTTTCCGGCTTGATGTACACCTGGTTGCCGGTGGCTTTGCTGAAAAAGGGGCTGTACATCAGGTCGGTGCGGTGGAGCACGCCGTCCAGCACCCTGCGGGCCGCCTTGAACTGGTCCAATGTCATCATGGTCAAAAACTCCTTTGCGGGGAGGGACCGCACATAGACGGCCCCGCCGCCGGGTATGCTTCTCTGTGCCATTATACTGTAAGGGAGGCGCGAAAGTCAATGGCGGAGGCGCCCTTTCCCTTGACAGTTTCGTTCGCTGGGAGTAAAATACAGGGTGAAGGATTCTGACCAGATCGGAAAGGAGGGGCGGCGGTGAATTACGTGAGGAAAAAGTCTGTCCTGCCCATCTATTTTGTAGGGGCGGTGTGGCTGCTGTGGTCCCTGTTCCTGCCGCTGTACCGGCCGCTCCACTTCGTCCTGGCGGCCCTGGTGTCCGCCATCGCCTACTTCGCGGGCAAGATCATCTTCCCCGACCGGGGATACGCGGTGAACCCCGTCGCGCAGCCCCAGGGGTCTCCCCAGCCCGCCCAGGCCAGGCAGGGCGCCCCCGCCAAAAAGGCAGAGCCGGCCAAGACCTATCCCCCCAAGATCCAGGAGCTGGTGGATGAGCGCAACCGGGCCATCTCCGAGTTCCGGCGGCTGAACGACTCCATCGCCGACCCGAAGGTGTCCGCCCAGATCGACCGCATGGAGGCCACCACCGGCAAGATCATCGACGCCGTGGTGGAGGCCCCCGCCAAGCTGCCCCAGATCAAGAAATTCATGAGCTACTATCTGCCCACCACCATGAAGCTGCTCAACGCCTATGACCGCATGGACTCCACCGGGGCCTCCGGCGTGAACATCGACGGCACCAAGGGGAAGATCGAGGACATGCTGGACACGGTGTGCCAGGCCTTTGACAAGCAGCTGGACTCCCTCTACGGGGCCGAGGCGCTGGACATCTCCACCGACATCACGGTGATGGAGCAGCTGCTGGCCCAGGAGGGGCTGGCGGGCGCGGACATCAACAGCGTGAAACCGCCCTCTCCGTCCGGCTCCGGGGCCGCCTCCGCGTCCGCCGCCGCCCCGGACGACGACATCCGGCTCCACTTCTGAACCCGCTGAAACAAACTCAACATATTGAACGGAGGAAACTGACATGGACGATCTGAATCTGACCCCCGAGCTGACCCTGGACCCCGAAGGCGCCTCCGGCGCCGCGGCGGCCGCCCAGGCCCCCGCCGCCCCCGACATCAGCCTCACCCTGGACGGGGAGGCCGCCCAGCCCGCCGCTCAGCCCGCCAAGCCGGCCGCCCAGCCCGTCCAGCTGGACGACTCCATGCTGTCCGAGCCGGAGAAGAAGATGGTCAACGATTTCGCCGAGAAGATCGACATCACCGACTCCACCGTGGTCCTCCAGTACGGCGCCGCCGCCCAGAAGAACGTGGCCTCCTTCTCCGAAAAGGCCCTGGGAAACGTCCGCACCAAGGACCTGGGCGAGGTGGGACAGGCCCTGTCCTCCCTGGTGGTGGAGCTGAAGACCTTCGACGAGCCGGAGAAGACCGGCATCTTCGGCTTCTTCCAGAAGAAGAAGCACGACGCCGTCGCCCTGAAGGCCAGCTACGACAAGGCCAGCGTCAACGTGGACAAGATCGCCGGTATGCTGGAGGATCACCAGGTCACGCTGATGAAGGACATCGCCATGCTGGACCAGATGTATGAGCTGAACACCAAGTACTACAAGGAGCTGACCATGTACATCCTGGCCGGCAAGAAGGCCCTGAACAAGGCCCGCACCGAGACCCTGGAGCAGCTCCGGCAGAAGGCCGCCCAGACCGGCGCCCAGGAGGACGCCCAGGCCTACAACGACTACGCCAACCTGTGCAACCGGTTCGAGAAGAAGCTCCACGACCTGGAGCTGACCCGGATGATCTCCGTGCAGATGGGTCCCCAGACCCGGCTCATCCAGAACAACGACACCCTCATGCTGGAGAAGATCCAGTCCTCCCTGGTGAACACCATCCCCCTGTGGAAGAGCCAGATGGTGCTGGCCCTGGGGCTGGAGCACTCCCGGGAGGCCACCGCCGCCCAGACCGCCATCACCAACATGACCAACCAGCTGCTCCAGAAGAACGCGGACATGCTCAAGATGGGCACCATCGAGACCGCCAAGGAGGCCGAGCGCTCCATCGTGGACATCGAGACCCTCCAGCACACCAACCAGCAGCTCATCTCCACCCTGGACGAGGTCATGCAGATCCAGAAGGACGGCGCCCAGAAGCGGGCCGCCGCCGAGCAGGAGCTGGGCCGGATCGAGGGCGAGCTGAAACAGAAGCTGCTGGAGCTGAGGGGCTGAGCAGGGCCAAAGACGGCGGCGGGCGCGCATTGCGCGCCTCTGCCGACGGGATTTCACGCGAATGGCCTTCGCGGGAAAGGATATTCCTATGAATGTATTGAAAAAGCCCGCGGTGGCCTGGTCCATCGTCGTGGTGGCCATCATCATCGCCGTGGCCATCGGCCTGTTCAGGGGCAGGACGGCGTCCGACACCCCCGCGCCCGGCCCCGGCGGCCCGGCGGCCTCCGGCGGATACAGCGACTACACACTGGTCTATGACGACGCGGGCGTGCTGTCCGCCTCCACCGAGCGGGAACTGGGCCGGATCAACGACGATCTGATCCGCAGCTACAACTGCGCGGTGGCGGTGGTCACCTGCAACTACGGCGGGAACGACCTGTACGACTACGCCATGGACTACGCCGAGGCCATCGACCTGGGCGGCACCGATTTCATCGTGGTGCTGGACATCTCCGGGGACAACTACTGGCTGGTGCAGGGCTCCGGCCTGATGGACCGCTTCACCAACCAGAACTGCTCCGATTACACCTACGACTATATGGAGCGGGATTTCGCCCGGGGCGACTATGACGGCGCCGTGCTCGCCCTGACTAAAGCCCTGGCCGGCTGGTACGCAGACAACTTCTGATCGGGCCACATCTCTGAAAAGGAGGTCATCCTATGGAACTCCTGCTGCTCATCATCCTTGCCGTGGTGCTGATCCTCGTCATCGAGGGCTCCCACCGGCGGCGCTACTTCGGCGGCTATTACGGGCCCAACTACGTCTACCGGCCCTTCTTCATCTTCCCGCCCAGGGCTCCCCGGCCCCCACGGCCCAGACCGGCTCCCGGTCCCCGGCCCGGAAGCTTCGGCGGACCCGGACCTGGTCCAGGACCCCGGCCTAATCCGGGCCCCAGACCCGGAGGCTCCTTCGGGGGCAGACGGCCCTCCGGCGGCTCCTTTGGGGGAGGGCGCTCCTTCGGCGGAGGCGGCAGGCCCGGCGGCTCCTCTTTCGGAGGCGGGCGCTCCTCCTTTGGCGGGGGGCGCTCCGGCGGTTCCTTTGGCGGAGGGCGCTCCTTTGGGGGCGGCGGACGGTCCGGCGGCGGATTTGGAGGCGGGCGCGGCGGAGGGCGGCGCTGAGTTTCAAAACCGCATATCCCGCGGGAGGGCAGGTCATCTGCCCTCCCGTTTTGCTGTTTTCCCCAAAAACGGCGGGACCGCCCCGGCGGAAACCGTCTGTTTCCGAGAAAATGAAAAAAGTCCGCAAAACTGCCGGACGATGTGATATAATCCCCTCGAACCGTGACAGACACAGGCGGCCCGCCGGGCGGCGGGCGCACATCCAGAGAGGATGATACTTTCACATATGGGCATTGCGGACATTATCTCCCTGCTGGGCGGACTGGCTTTCTTCCTGTTCGGCATGTCCCTGCTGGGGGACGGACTGAAACGGGTGGCCGGCGGCCGGATGGAGACCATTCTGGGCAGGCTCACCTCAAACCCCATCAAGGGCGTGCTCCTTGGCGCGGTGGTGACGGCCGCCATCCAGTCCTCCTCCGCCACCACGGTGATGGTGGTGGGCTTTGTCAACTCCGGGATCATGCAGCTGTCCAACGCGGTGGGCATCATCATGGGGGCCAACATCGGCACCACCGCCACCGGCTGGATCCTGACCCTGGCCGGCGTAAAGGGCGAGGGCGGGTTCTCCTCCGCCACCGTGTTCGCCCTCATCGCCTTCGTGGGCATCATCCTGTTCTTCTTCTGCAAAAAGCAGGCCAAAAAGAACGTGGGACTCATCCTGCTGGCCTTCTCGGTGCTCATGAGCGGTATGCAGTCCATGAGCGCCGCCATGGACCCCCTCAAGGAGAGCCAGGCCTTTATCGACTTCATCGGCGCGGTGTCCAACCCGGCGCTGGCCCTGATCTTCGGGGCGCTGTTCACCGCCGTCATCCAGAGCAACTCCGCCGCCGTCGGTATCCTGCAGGCCCTGTCCGTCACCGGGGCGGTGAGCTACGGCACCGCCATCCCCATGATCCTGGGCATGGGCATCGGCGCCTGCGCCCCCGTGCTCCTGTCCGCCATGGGCGCCAACCGGGACGGCAGGCGCACCGCCCTTATCTACCTGTATTTCAACGTCTTCGGCTCGGCCATCATGCTGATCCCCTACGCCGTGGCCTGCGCCATGGGCGCGCCCGCCCTGTCCGCCCCCGCGGCGCCCTTCGGCATCGCCATCGCCAACACGGTGTACAAGCTGTCGGCCACTCTGTTCCAGCTGCCCTTCACCGGCGCCATGGTCCGCGTGGCCAAACTGACCGTGCCCGACGGCCCCTCCGACGGGGAGGACGAGGAGTTCGAGGAGAACCTGCTGGACGAGCGCTTCCTGGCCTATCCCCCCCTGGCCCTGGAGCAGAGCGGCAAGACCATCCAGCGGATGGCCTCCGCCGCCGTGAAGAACCTGAACCGCTCCCTGGAGCTGTTCGACGCCTTCAGTCAGGAGAAATTCGACAAGATCCAGAGCCGGGAGAACGTGGTGGACCGCTATGAGGACCGGCTGGGCAAATACCTGGTGCGGCTGGGCGGCCGCCAGCTCTCCGAGCGGGAATCCCTGCTGTCCTCGGAGTACCTCCACTGCCTGACCAATCTGGAGCGCATCTCGGACCACGCGGTCAACCTGGCCAGGCTGGCGGAGGAGCGGCACGACAAGGACGTCTCCTTCTCCCCCGAGGGCCAGGCGGACATGAACCGCTGCGCCGAGGCGGTGCGGGAGATCCTCTCCCTGGCCCACACCGCCCTGGTGTCCAACGACTTTGAGTCGGCCGCCAGGGTGGAACCTCTGGAGGAGGTGATCTCCTCCCTGCTGGAGCGGATGAAGCTGGGCCACATCCGGCGGCTCCAGAGCGGGGCCTGCACCCTGGAGGTGGGCTTCATCTTCAACGACTACATCACCAATCTGGAGCGTGTGGCCGCACACTGCTCCAACATCGCCCTGGCCGTGCTGGAGGTCAGCGACAGCGCCGCCCTCCAGCCCCACACCTACACCAAGGGGATCCGCCGGGACGACCACCCGGAGTTCCGCCGGTGGCTGGCGTACTATCAGGATCAATATCTCAACGAGACGTGACGAGACAAAGCGGCGGAGACCCCTTCGGGCCTCCGCCGCTGACTGACGCAGGGGGGAACCGGGCCGCCCAGGGGGGCGGCCCCTACTTTTTGCCGGCGGGCTGGTCGGGTTCCGGCGTGTCGAACACGGCCTTCGCGCCGGCGGCGAGGCCGGCCAGCCCCTGCAACTCGCTGGGGATGATGATCTTGGTGGCCTTTCCGTCGGCCACCTTCTGCATGGCCTCCAGCGCCTTGATCTTGATGACCCCGTCGCCGGGGTCGGCCTCGTTGATGAGCTTGATGGCGTCCGCCGTGGCCTGCTGCACCTTGAGGATAGCCTCGGCCTCCGCCTCCGCCTCCAGGATGCGTGCCTGCTTGGCGCCCTCCGCCCGAAGGACGGCCGACTGCTTCTCGGCGTCGGCCCGGAGGATGGCGGACTGCTTCTCGCCCTCGGCCACCAGGATCTGGGACTGCTTCTGGCCCTCGGCCTGGAGGATGGCCTCACGGCGCTCCCGCTCGGCCCTCATCTGCTTCTCCATGGAGTCCTGGATGTCCCGGGGGGGCATGATGTTCTTCAGCTCCACCCGGTTCACCTTGATCCCCCAGGGGTCGGTGGCCTCGTCCAGGATGGAGCGCATCTGGGTGTTGATGTGGTCCCGGCTGGTGAGGGACTGATCCAGCTCCAGATCGCCGATGATGTTCCGGAGGGTGGTGGCGGTCAGGTTCTCGATGGCGCTCATGGGGTGCTCTACCCCGTAGGTGTACAGCTTGGGGTCGGTGATCTGGAAGTAGACCACCGTGTCGATCTGCATGGTCACGTTGTCCTTGGTGATGACGGGCTGGGGGGCGAAATCCACCACCTGCTCCTTCAGGGACACCGTCTTGGCGATGCGCTCGATGATGGGCACCTTGAAGTGGAGGCCCACGCTCCATACGGCGTGGAACGCGCCCAGCCGCTCGACGACCACCGCCTTGGACTGCTGGACCACCTTGATGTTGGCGGCCAGGATGACCAGGACCGCCACGATGATGACCAGGGGGATGGCAAAGGTCAGGACCTGCGCCGCCCCAATACTCAACGCCAGATTCAGCATTTCACAGCCTCCTTTACCGCCTGTACATAGACCTTGACGCCCTCGATGCGCATCACCCGCACCGTGGTCCCCTTGGGGATGACCACGTCCCCGCAGCTGCGGGCGGTCCAGGCGATACCGCCGATGATGACGGCCCCGATCCCTTTCACATTGTCGATGGTCTCGGTGACCAGCGCCTCGGAGCCGATGACCCGGTCGGCGTTGGTGGGTTCGGTCTTATTGTTCAGATATCTGGCCGCCAGCGGGCGCACCGCCAACAGGCAGAGGATGCTCACCGCCACAAACAGCACGATCTGCACCACCAGATTCCCGCCCAGCATGGCGGCGATCAGGGCGGCCAGCGCGCCGGCGGCGAACCAGATGGAGGTCAGGCCCACGGACACGGCCTCCCCCGCGGCAAACAGCAGCAGCAGGACCAGCCAGACGATCCTTTGGACCAGTACCGGATCAAGCATGAGATCACGCTCCTTTCTTGCTGTGTGCATTATACCATAAAGCGCCGCAGATTGGAATACTTTTTTTGTAAAATTTTATTGCCAACCCTGCCAGTTTCCGCTATACTGTTGACAGGCAGGATTTCTCCTCAATTTTTCCCCGGACGGTGCAGTTTATGAACCAAACGTTTGAATTTGTGATCCCCGCCCTGATGGGCACCGAGAGCTGCGTGGCCTATGAGCTGAAAAAGCTGAACCTTGCCGATGTGCGGGCCGAAAACGGCCGGGTGCTGTGCGCCGGCGGTCTGGCCGACGTGCCCCGGATCAACCTGAACCTCCGCACCGGGGCGCGGCTGCTCATCGCCTTGGGCTCCTTCCCCGCCCGCACCTTTGAGGAGCTGTTCCAGCGGGCCGCCGCCCTGCCTTGGGAGGACTTCATCCCACGGGAGGGCCGCTTCCCGGTGAAGGGGTACTCCATCACCTCCCAACTCCACTCGGTGCCCGCCTGCCAGTCCATTTTGAAAAAGGCCATCGCCAAACGGCTGGGGGAGGTCTACGGACTGAACACCCTGCCCGAGACCGGGGCCCTGTACCAGGTGCAGTTCTCCCTGCTGAAGGATCAGGCCACCCTGATGATCGACACCTCCGGGGACAGCCTCTACAAGCGGGGCTACCGGGCCCAGGGGGTGCTGGCCCCCCTACGGGAGACCCTGGCCGCCGCCCTGGTGTCCCTGTCCCGGTATAAGGGCAAGGCCCCCTTCTGCGACCCCTTCTGCGGCTCCGGGACCATCCCCATCGAGGCCGCCCTCATTGCCAAAAACCGCGCCCCCGGCCTGAATCGGACCTTCGCCGCCCAGAGGTGGCGGCAGATCCCCCCAAAGCTGTGGCAGGACGCGGCGGACGAGGCCAGGGACAAGGAGTTCCACGGGACCTACGACATCTGGGGCGGGGACATCGACCCGGCGGCGGTGGAGCTGTCCCGGCACAACGCCAGGCTGGCCGGGGTGGATGACGCCGTCCGGTTCGACGTGGCCGATGCCGCCCGGTTCCACCGGGAGGAGCCGAAGGGCCGGGTGGTGACCAACCCCCCCTACGGGGAGCGGCTCATGGAGAAGAGGGAGGCGGAGGAGCTGTACCGGGCCTTCGGCAAGGCGGTCAGGACCCTGCCGGAGGGCTGGCAGGTGGGGGTGCTGTCCTCCCACACCGAGTTCGAGCGGACCTTCGGCAGACCCGCCGACAAGAAGCGGAAACTCTACAACGGCATGATCAAGTGCGACTTCTTCCTGTATGGAGTGTGAGACGACGTGAGACATCTCTTCATCATCAATCCCTCCGCCGGCAAGGGCAGCCGGCAGGTAGACCTGGTGGCCGCCGTCAAGGCCCTCCCCTTCCCCGCCGAGATCGTCTACACCCAAAAGGCCGGGGACTGTGAGCGCATCACCCGGGAGGCCGCCGAAACGGGGGAGGCCGTCCGCATCTACGCCTGCGGCGGAGACGGCACCCTGAACGAGGCGGTGAACGGCGCGGCCGGCTTTGCCAACGCCGCCGTCACCAACGTGCCCCTGGGCACCGGCAACGACTTCCTCAAGATCTTCGGCAAGGAGAGCCGGGCGCGGTTCAGCGACCTGCCTGCCCTGGCCGCCGGCCCCCAGGCCGCCATGGACCTCATCGACTGCAACGGGCGGCTGGGGATCGACATCGTCTGTGTGGGGCTGGACGCCCGCGTGGCGGCGGAGGTCCACAAATACAAGGCCCTGCCCCTGGTATCGGGCATCGGGGCGTACATCCTGTCCATCGGGGAAAGCGTGGCGTCCAGGGGACTCAGCCAGCCCATGGCCGTCCGGGCGGGGGATCTGCGCCACGACGGGGAGACCGTCCTGGTGTGCGTGTGCAGCGGAAGGTTCTACGGCGGCGGCTTCATGCCCGTGGGGGACAACATGCCCGACGACGGGCTGCTGGAGACCCTGGTCATCCCCAGGGTGAGCTTCTTTACCTTCGCCCGGCTGATCGGCAAATACGCCTCCGGCCATTATCGGGACTACCCCGACAAGATCTTCTACCGGCAGGGGGCGGACGTGACCGTCCGCTCGGAGGAGGAGCTCACCGCCGTGGTGGACGGGGAGGTCCTGCAGAGCCGGGAGTTCTCCATCCGTTTGTCGGAGAAAAAGGTGAATTTCTTCTATCCGGCGGATGTGCGGTACTGAGACCCCTCAGTCCCATGGGCGATTTCCCCGAAAATTAGCACTCCGGACTACTGATTGTGAACGAAAAGTGAATTTTTTGGAATCGGCCCCTGTTTTTTTCAAAATGGGGGTTGATTTTTTTTCGCGTTAGGGGTATTATCTAAATCGTGGTTAGCACTCAAATAAAAAGAGTGCTAACCCGCAGGTCTGTTTACAAACCATATCACATATAAGGAGGAACCTGTTATGAATCTCAAGCCCCTGTCTGACCGCGTCATCCTCAAGGCCGTAGAGCCGGAGGAGACCACCAAGGGCGGCATCATCCTCACCTCCGCTTCCAAGGAGAAGCCCGAGATGGCCGAAGTCATCGCCGTGGGTCCCGGCGGCATGGTGGACGGCAAGGAGGTCGTGATGACCGTGAAGGTGGGCGACAAGGTGCTCACCAGCAAGTATTCCGGCACCGAGGTCAAGCTGGACGGCCAGGAGTACACCATCGTGCGCCAGGGCGACATCCTGGCCATCGTCGAGTAATTATTAGGAGGTAATGCGATATGTCTAAGATCATCTGCTACGGCGAGGAGGCCCGCCACGCCCTGGAGCGGGGCGTCAACCAGCTGGCCGACACCGTGAAGATCACCATGGGCCCCAAGGGCCGCAACGTGGTGCTGGATAAGAAGTACGGCACCCCCCTCATCACCAACGACGGCGTGACCATCGCCAAGGAGATCGAGCTGGACGACCCCTTTGAGAACATGGGCGCCCAGATCGTCAAGGAGGTCTCCACCAAGACCAACGACGTGGCCGGCGACGGCACCACCACCGCCACCCTGCTGGCCCAGGCCATCATCCGGGAGGGCCTGAAGAACCTGGCCGCCGGCGCCAACCCCATGGTCATGAAGAAGGGCATCGCCAAGGCCACCGACGCCGCCGTGGCGGCCATCAAGGCCAGCTCCAAGCCGGTGTCCGGCACCTCCGACATCGCCCGCGTGGGCGCCATCTCCTCCAGCGACGAGGCCATCGGCGCCCTCATCGCCGAGGCCATGGAGAAGGTCAGCCACGACGGGGTCATCACCGTGGAGGAGTCCAAGACCGCCGAGACCTATTCCGAGGTGGTCGAGGGCATGCAGCTGGACCGGGGCTATATCACCCCCTATATGGTCACCGACACCGAGAAGATGGAGGCCGTGCTGGACGACGCCCTCATCCTCATCACCGATAAGAAGATCAGCTCCATCCAGGACCTGCTGCCCATTCTGGAGCAGATCGCCCAGGGCGGCCGCCGGCTGCTCATCATCGCCGAGGACGTGGAGGGCGACGCGCTCTCTACCCTGCTGGTGAACAAGCTCCGCGGCACCCTGAACGTGTGCTGCATCAAGGCCCCCGGCTTCGGCGACCGCCGCAAGGAGATGCTGGAGGACATCGCCGTCCTCACCGGCGGCACCGTGATCTCCTCCGACCTGGGCATGGACGTGAAGGACGCCACCGTGGATATGCTGGGCAACGCCCGCCAGGTGAAGGTCTCCAAGGAGAACACCATCATCGTGGACGGGGCCGGCGCGGCCGATGCCATCGCCGCCCGGGTGGGCCAGATCCGCAAGGCCATCGAGACCACCACCTCCGACTACGACAAGGAGAAGCTCCAGGAGCGGCTGGCCAAGCTGGCCGGCGGCGTGGCCATCATCCGCGTGGGCGCCGCCACCGAGGCCGAGATGAAGGAGAAGAAGCTCCGCATCGAGGACGCCCTGAACGCCACCCGCGCCGCCGTGGAGGAGGGCATCGTGGCCGGCGGCGGAGCCGCCTACGTCAACGCCATCCCCGCCGTGGAGGCCCTCACCGCCTCTCTGGAGGGCGACGAGAAGACCGGCGCCAATATCGTGGCCAAGGCTCTGGCCGAGCCCATGAAGCAGATCGCCGCCAACGCCGGCATCGACGGCGCGGTGGTCCTGGCCAAGGTGGTGGAGTCCGGTAAGACCGGCTACGGCTTCGACGCCTACAAGGAGGAGTACTGCGACATGATCTCCGCCGGCATCGTGGATCCCACCAAGGTGACCCGCTCCGCCCTGGAGAACGCCGCCTCCGTGGCCGCCGTGCTGCTGACCACCGAGTCCCTGGTGGCCGACAAGCCCGAGCCTCCCGCCCCCGCCGCCGCTCCCGCCCCCGACATGGGCGGCATGTATTGATCCACTGCTGAGACAGTTGAAGTCCCCACGGCCATAGGCCGTGGGGACTTCTGTTTCACTTCTTCGGATACGGCTTCCCGCAGGGGCCGGCTACGTGTTCAGGAAGCAGGCGGCGCACACCGCCAGCCCCGCCAGGGCCGCGCAGCAGAGCAGCCATTCGGCGGCCCCGCCGCCCGCAGCGTTCAGCAGCGGCATGGCCGCCACCGGCCGGATGCAGGCCAGCGGCCGGAACGCCTCGACGCCCAGATAGGCATACAGCAGAGACGGGAGCAGCATGACGCCGCCGCAGGCGATACAGGCCGCCTCCACGCGCCTGGCAAGGCCGGAGACCGCCAGCACGATGACTCCCCCGCAAAACAGCGCGAACCACCGGCCGGCGTACAGGGCGGCCAGCCACCCGGCGACGGAGCACGGCGCGGGGAACCCGGCGAGCATGGACAGGTTCTGTACCGGCGCCCTCCACGCGGAGACGGAGAAGCCCGTGAGCAGGGCGTACAGCTCCATTCCGTAGACCACGGCCCACACCAGCCCCGCCATGGCCGCCGCCAGCAGCAGCTTGCGGAGCAGAAGGGCGCCCCGGCCCCTGGCCGTGGATCTCAGCAGGAGGACCACGCCGGACTGCCGCTCGTACGCCGCGCCGCCGGCCAAAAGCAGCGTCAGGGCCAGCACCGCCGCGGCGGCCGCCCGAAGCTGATTTCCCTCCGCCTGGCTGCCGTACACGCTCTCAAACGGAATTTCATCTATCAGCCACGGTGTGAAACTTTTTTCCGCACCCAGCGTGCGCAGCTCCTCCGCCCTTGCGCGGACGGCAGCCAGTCCCTTCCGCCTCGTCTCTGCGGCCGACGCCTCCCGGGCGCACCCGTCCAGGCTGGAGAGGTCTGTCTCGCCCCGCTCATAGGCGGCTTTCGCCTCCTCGTAGGCAGCGGTCTTCGCGTCCAGCTCCGCCTCTTCCCCGTCCATCCGGGCAAAGGTGCCGTCGGTGATCTCCCCGGCGAACCGTGCCGTGTACTCCCGCGCCGTCTGCTCCTCGGCGGACGCGACGGGGATCTTCACCACGTAGGTGAGACCGGCGGCCGTATAGACCAGCAGCGCCGCGATGACCACCCCCTTTTGGAGCCACAGGGTCTTGTAAAGCTCCATGCCCAGCAGCCGCAGACGGCGCAGGAGCCGGTCGGCGGCGCGGTTGATCCGATAGGCCGCCCGCCCCAGCCGATCCCGGCCGGCGGCGGGCTTTTTGCGGCATTGGACGAAGATACACGCCGCCGCCGAGGCCAGACACAGGGGGATCAGTGCCAGCTGGGAGATGCTTCGGATCCCCAGGGGAAAACCCAGCAGGTCGATGTTCAGGTAGTTCGTATAGAGGTCGGACAGGCTGACATAGGTAAAGAGGTTGAAGTACTTCAGCACGTTGAAGGAGCTCTGTACCGGCAGGAAGGTGTAGAGTCCGTACTCCGCCGCCAGGACCCCCGCCGCCGCCACCACGGCGTATTTCACGTTGTCCACCGCCGCCAGCAGCAGCCACAGCAGCAGGCCCGTGAAAAAGGCGGCGGCGGTCCGCAGCAGCAGGAAGCGCCCGAGAAATCCCCCCACCGTCCAGAGTTCGGGCAGCCTGCCCAGCACCTCCGCCGACTGTGCCGCCCGCCCCAGGCCGTCCGCCCCGCCGTAGAGGGAAAATCCGATGGCCAGGTCGGTCCCGTAGAGCAGCGCCACGCCGCCGGCCGACACGCCCAGCAGGATCGCCGCCCGGCGGACGGCCAGCTGCAGCCGCCCGTCCGGGGCGGCGTGGACCACGCTCCACAGCCCCGCCTTCCGCTCCTCCAAAAAGGAGAGGGCGAACAGCAGCAGGACCGCCGCCAGGAAATAGTCGGTGAGCCGGAAGGAGAGAACGGCCTCCACCGCCCCGTCCGCGCCCAGGGTCAGCTCCACCCCCTCCAGTTTTTCGAACTCCTCCGCCGTCTTGATGATGTTGCGGCCGGAAAAGCTGTCCGGGTCGTTGAAGATGGAGAAGGTCAGCAGGTCGTCCCGGCTCTTTCGGACCCCGTCCAGCCAGCCGCCGTAGCCGGTGAGATAGTCCGTCTGGTCCAGCAGACGGCCCACGGCGGCATAGTCCAGCTTTTCACTGTCCGTGGCGGCGTCCCCGCCGATCTTCCTGGTCAGCGCCTCCCTCTCCTCCGCCAGAAGGGCGGCGGCCTCGGCCAGGGGCATATCCCCCAGCCGGTCCAGCCAGTCCAGGTACCGCCCGTAGGCCGCCGCCGGGTCCACCGTCTCCCGGGCCGGCTCAAAGGAGCCGTCAAAGACGACATAGCTCCCGGCGGGCAGCTCGCAGTCCAGCCCGTAGTCCCGGTCCCGCTGCTCCCGGACAAAGAGGACCCCGTTGGCCAGCAGGATCAGCGCCAGCGCCAGGGCGAACCGGCGGTTCCTGACAATGCGTCCCAGCTCTCTCATGGCGTCACTCCCCGAGATAGTAGAGGTACACGTCCTCCAGGGTCAGGTGGTCAGGCACATACTCCCCCTCCACGGGAAGCTGGTCCCCCACCACCCGCACCCAGGTCTCGCCGTTCCGCTGGAACACGTTGCCCACCCGGTACCACCGCTGCATCCGCTCCAGGCCCACGGATCCGCAGGGCAGCTCCTTCACCTTGTCCGCCACGCTGTCGATCAGGTTGGCGGGGGTGTCCACCCCCACCACCCGGCCCTTTTTCATCATCAGGATCCGGTCGGAGATGGACTCGATGTCGCTGACGATGTGGGTGGCCAGCAGGATGATCCGCCCCCGGGACAGGGAGGAGATGAAGTTGCGGATCCGGATGCGCTCCCTGGGGTCCAGCCCCGCCGTGGGCTCGTCCAGGATGACCACCCTTGGGTTGCCCAGCAGGGCCTGGGCCAGCAGCACCCGCTGCTTCATGCCGCCGGAGTAGCCCCCCAGCTTTTTGTGCCGCACGTCGGACAGGCCGGTGACGGCCAGCAGCCGGTCGATCTGTCTCTCGGCCCGCTTTTTGGGGATGGCCTTCAGATCGGCCATATAGTACAGGAAGGTCTGGGCGGTCATGTGCTCGTAGTACCCCTGCTGCTGGGGCATGTAGCCCAGCACCCGGCGGAAGTCCTTCCCCCATCGGAGGATGTCCACGCCGTCGAACAGGATCTGCCCCTCCGTCCGGGGGATGTTGTCGGTGAGCAGGTTCATCATGGTGGACTTTCCCGCCCCGTTGGCCCCCAAAATGCCGTAGATCCCCTCGGTGAAGGTGATGTTCACGTGATCCAGGGCGGTGAGGCCGCCGTACGTCTTGGTGAGGCCCCTCAGCTCCAGTCTCATGGCGGCGCCCTCAGTGGTCGAACTCCATGATCTGTGTGATCTCCCCGGTCTCCGCGTTCAGACAGACGAGGATATTACGCGGCTCCTTCTTGTCCCCGCTGACGACGAAGTTGCCCTGGACGATGTCCTCCCCCTCTATCACGGTCCCCGCATCGGCCATGAGATAGACCTCGTCCCCGGAGGCGAACAGCACGAAGTACCCGTGGACGGTGACCTCATCGGTCAGCGCCTTCAGAGACAGCTCCTTTTGGAGCGTTCCGTCCAGGCCGTAGACGAATACGGTGTCCCCGCCCTCCCAGGCGGCCGAACCCTCCGCGGGCCCGTCGTTCAGCAGCCACATATGCTCGTCGGAGAAGATGGCGGTGCCGTAGTCCGCCTGGGCGGCGGTGTCCGCCAGCTTTTTGTACTCGCCGGTGGCCAGATCGCACCGCCACAGGCCGTTCCCGCTCAGGAAGAAGTAGATGTACCCGTTCAGAACATACCACTGGTCCACCTCGTCCTCTGTGGCGCCGATGGTGAATACCTTGACCGCCCCGTCGTCCGGGCTCTTCGGCTCGCCCACCACGTCGGCGCCGGGGGTGACCCACAGCTGCTTGACCTCCTTGGTACCGGGGTCATAGGAGAACAGGGTGTCCCTGTAAGACCCGTCCGCCTGCTCCACGTTCACCATGAAGTACATCAGGTCCCCGTCGCCCCAGAGGGTGTAGGCGGGCTCGTTCCCCGTGTATACCGGGATGCCGTTCCAGAACTCCTGCTCCTGGGGCTCCGGGGCCCAGACCGTCTCCGCGTCCTTCAGGTCCGCCCCCAGGTCCGCCCGGTAGAGCGTGCCGCTGTACACGAAGTAGACGGACCCCCGGTGGAAGATGGGCTGGCTGACGGTGAAGGAAGTGTCGCCCCCCACCTCGAAGTCCAGGTCCTGCACCACCTCGCGGCCGGTGGCGTCCATGTTCACGGAGAACACCCGCTTGCCGTGGTCCTCCACCCGCCGGTCGTTCTCCACCTTGAAGTCCTCGGCGACGTAGTAGAGCTTGTCCCCGTACTGCCAGAGGCTCCTGGCGCTGATGAGGGCGTTGCAGTCGCCGGTGGTGTGGTCGCAGTCGGGCTTGCCGCAGACCACAGTGGCCTTATGGGTCGCCTTCTCCAGATAGTAGAGCTTCCCATAGTCGAAGTAGAACCCGTCGTCGGTCTCGCAGATTTCGTCGAACCAGCAGCCGAACCCCTGGGCCTGGTGCATGTTCTTCTGGAAGTCCCCGCCGCCGCTTTGGCCGGCGGAGGCGCCCGTCCCGCCGCTTTGGCAGCCGGTCAGGGACAGGGCCGTCAGCGCCGCCAGGAGGGCGGCGGTCAGTCTCTTTTTCATCGTGAGATCCCCCTGTCATGAAAAATCGCGCGGACGTTTTCCGTCCACGCGATCCAGTCTAAGGGCCGTTTCTCAATTTTTTCTCAACATTCCGCAAAATTTTCCGCCGCAAGTCCCAAATCAGAAAAATACAGCCGTACAGCGCTTTGGCCTGACGATCAAAGTTCTTTTTGGTCCTTTTTCTTTCAAGAAAAAGGACCCATGGCAAACTTCGCCGTGACCTCCGCCCCGCCGCGCTCCCCGTTGGCCAGGGCCAGCCCGCCCCCGTGCTTTTCGCAGAGGGTCCGGCAGATGTGGAGCCCCAGGCCGAAGTGGTATCCCTGCCCGTGCCCGTCCCCGTCCCGCGCCCCGCTGTAGTAAGGCTTGGCGGCGGTCAGCAGCTCCTTGTCCGTAAACCCCGGCCCGTCGTCCGCCACCCGGAGGGCCAGAGCGTCCCCATCCTCCTCCAGCCGGACCGTGATCTCAGAGCTTGCGAAGCGGAGGGCGTTGCCCAGCAGGTTCTCAAACACCTGAGCCACCGCCGCCGGGTCGATGCGCAGGGTGTCGGGGCAGCCGGCGGCCTCCACGTCAACGGCCAGGCCCCTGCCCTCGGACAGGATGGCCGCCGTCTCCCGCAGGGAGGCGGCGAACTCCCCGGCGGGGACCTCCTCCCGCTCCACGGTCACATCGGCCAGCTTCTGCGCCGTGTTCATACTGCCCACGAACTGCTCCAGCCTTGCCACATGGGCGGACATGGTGCGGACGGTGTCCACCACCTCCTCCTGGGGTATCTGCCCGGTTGGGAGGTATTTGGCCAGCATGTCCGTGTAGCCCTTCAGCACGGCGATGGGGGTCCGCAGGTCGTGGGTGTAGGCGTCGTTCAGCTGGCGGCGCTCGTCCAGCACCGAGAGCATCCGCCGGTTGTTCTCGTCCAGGGCGGAGCGCATCTGCTCAAAGGCGGCGCACAGCCGGGCCATCTCGTCCCGGCCGGCGTAGTCCAAAGAGAAGTCCAGCTCGTTGTCCGCGATCTTGGCGGAGGCGTTCTCCAGCAGCGTCAGGGGCTTTTTCAGCTTGGTGAAGTAGAAGGCCAGCGCCGCCGCCAGCAGAAGGGCGGAGTAGATGGCGAAGGGGGCGTACCGGGTCAGCTGCCGGAGGACCTCATACCGGTGGGCGTCCGCCTCCGACATTTTTTCGATGGTGGCCGTCCAGGAGGTGACGCCGAGGTCCTCCGACGAGGTGATGTGGAAACCCTCATCGGCCGCCCGCCCGACGGAGTAATAGGTCATGCCGTTCTCCACCCGAACCTCGCCCTCCTGGTCCGGGGCGCGGAGGATATAGTTCACCGTGAGCCCCGTCATGCCGCTGTAGGCCGCGCCGGTCACCCGGTTGGACAGGAAGGAGGCCCCCACCAGCGCCGCCGCCGCGTACAGAAAGACCGCCAGCCAGATGGGCACGCTGCGGTACCACTCCTTTATTTTATCCATCTGTATCCGCTCCCCCAGACCGTCTGGATGTAGGGCTTGCAGCCCGCCTTGGCGAACTTGGCCCGGATCCGGCTGATGTGCTCGGTGATGACGCTGAGTTCCGCGTCGCTGTCCGGCTCCCAGATGTGCTCGAAGATCCGCTCCTTGCTGAACAGCTGCCCCGGATAGGCGGACAGCAGCTCCACGATCTCGAACTCCTTGGGCTTCAATGGGATCTCCCCGCCCCGGAAGCTCACCTGCCGGGCGGCGTAGTCGATGACGAAGGAGCCGTCCAGCAGCACCCGGCGGGGGGCCTGGCTCCGGCGCTCCTCCCGGCGGAGGTGGGCCTCCACCCGGGCCCCCAGCTCGTCGATGGAGAAGGGCTTGACGATGTAGTCGTCCCCGCCGGCGGCGAAGCCCCTCAGCTTGTCCCGGTCCTCCACCCGGGCGGTGAGGAACAGGATGGGGCAGGCTACATGGTCCCGGATGCGGCGGCAGACCTCCACCCCGTCCATGTCCGGCATGTTGACGTCCAGCAGGATCAGGTCGGGCTGCCGGCCGGCTTTTTCCACACCCTCCCGGCCGCTCTCCGCCAGCGCGACGGTATACCCGTTCAGCTCGAAATACCGCCGCAGCATGACGCCCAGGTCCCGCTCGTCATCGACGATCAAAATGGTCTTGCCCATGGGCTGACCCTCCCTTCGGGATCAGCGTAGCGGATAATTCTAAATTTTTTCTAAACACCGCGGATCTTTCTCTCCCCGTCCGGCCGGAGTTCCTCCAATGCGGGCAGGGCGTTCCCGTCGTAGTCGAACAGGGTCTGGTTGGCCCACTCGTTGCCGCCGGGGCCGGGGTCGCCCACGTAGAGCCAGCCCTCCCGGTTGGCCCACTGGCTCCCGGGGATGGGCAGCCAGCAGGGCTCCCACCAGCAGCAGCCCGCCGCTCTGGGGTTGTCCCGCAGCAGGGCGATCAGGTCGTGAAGGAAGGCCCGCTGGCCCTCCGGGGTCATGGGATAGTCGATCTTCTCCACCAGGGCGGGCTTGGTGGCCATGTCCTTCCGGTCCTCCGGGGCCAGCTTTTCGTACTCCCGGTAGTTCTCCATGGTAAAGCCCATGGAGGTCTCCACCACGATGAGGTCCTTGCCGTACCGGGCGGCCAGGTCGGCCAGATTGTCCCTGAGGCCGGACATGGGACCGTGCCAGAAGGGGTAGTAGCTGAGACCGATCACGTCGAAATCCGCGCCGCCGTTGGCAAAATAGTTGTCGAACCACCGGCGGTACAGAGCGTTGTCGCCGCCGGCGTCCAGGTGGATCATCACCGGCAGGGCGGGGTCGCAGGCCCGCGCGGCGCGGACGCCGGCGCTGACCAGCCGGGCGATGGCGGGATAGTTGGGGACCTTCCCCACCGGCCACAGCAGGCCGTTGGACAGCTCGTTCCCCACCGCGACCATCTGGGGAGGCACCCCGGCCTCCCGGAGGGCGGCCAGCGTTTTGGCGGTAAAGTCCCCCACCGCGGCGGCAAGGCCCTCCTCGTCCAGCCCCTGCCACGCCTTGGGGATGACCTGCTTGCCCGGGTCGGCCCAGAAGTCGGAGTAGTGGAAGTCCAGCAGCCAGTCCAGCCCCAGATCCTTCGCCCGCTTTGCCAGAGCGGTCACGCAGTCCAAGTCGCAGCCTCCCGCGCCGTAGGATCTGCCCTCGGGGGAATAGGGGTCGTTCCACAGGCGCAGCCGCACCGTGTTCACCCCGTAGCCTTTCAGGATGGCCATGGGATCCCCCTGTACGCCGCCGTCGTAAAATTTCGCGCCCTGGCCCTCTACCTCCAGCAGAGAGGACAGGTCCGCGCCGATCATCCATTTTTTCATAGCCGTATCACCCGAATGAAAGAGTTGGGCCACAGGGCCCGAAAAGGGCGCCGCGGGGTCAACCCGCGGCGCCCCCGTGGAAATGTCAGTCGTCCAGAGCGTCAAAGTCGAACCGCCTGAGCATGTCCCGGTAGCGGAACCGGGCCAGCTGATTGGCCTTCAGCACCTCTTCCTCGGTGCCGGTGTACTCGCAGCGGATGCAGTAGTA
>CANRFU010000015.1 GCA_947629975.1 uncultured Oscillospiraceae bacterium
GAGCTGGCCCTCACCGACAAGCTGGCCGACACCCTGAAGTTCATCCGCTACACCCCCGACACCTATGAGGGCACCGCCCTGGACACCTACGGCGCCACCCTGGAGGCCAAGAACGGCCTGTCCCTGTCCAAGATGATCGGCAAGTCCTTCGACGATCCCGACTGGTACAAGCTGCTGGACCAGCTGACCTTCGACGAGATGAGCCAGATGATCACCCTGGGCTTCCACAACACCAAGATGGCCCGCTCCATCCACAAGAACGCCACCCACGATGAGAACGGTCCCCAGGGTCTGACCACCAGCCTGACCGGCGGCGGCTCCGCCACCTGCTACACCTCTGAGGACATCATGGCCGCCACCATGAACCTGGAGCTCATCACCGACCTGGGCCGCTGCATCGGCGAGGACTGCCTGAACTACGTGCCTATGCACTCCGGCCTGTACGGCCCCGGCATCAACATGCACCGCACCGCTTACTCCGGCCGTAACTTCGAGTATTACTCCGAGGATCCCTTCGTGTCCGGCGCCATCTGCGCCGCCGAGTGCGCGGGCATCCAGTCCAAGGGCGTGTATGTCTACCTGAAGCACGTTGCCCTGAACGACTCCGAGTCCAGCCGCCGCGGCGTCAACACCTGGCTGCCTGAGCAGGCCGCCCGCGAGATCTACCTGGAGGTCGCCGACAAGGCCATCACCTCTCAGCAGGCCGTCACCTTCACCGACCTGAACGGCGAGAGCCACACCATCCCCGAGGGCATCGGCGGCGCCTGGTGCGTCATGTCCGGCTTCAACCGCTGGGGCGCTCTGTGGTGCGGCGAGGACTACAACCTCCAGACCGCTTACCTCCGCGGCGAGGCCGGTATGCGCGGCATGTCCATCACCGACTTCTCCGGCTCCAGCCAGTACATGGACACCAGCGACGCTCTGCTGGCCGGCTCCGATATCTGGGACTCCCCCATGCCCATGATCCACACCGCCTATGTGAACGCCAACTTCCCCGGCGACAATAACATGATCGCCGAGATGAAGGAGGCCATGCACAAGATCCTCTACACCGTGGTCAACTCCAACGCCATGAACGGCTGGGGCCCCGACACCCAGATCGTGGACTCCACCCCCTGGTGGCAGATGGCCATCTACGCTCTGATCGGCGTGGGCGCCGTGGGCACCGTGCTCTGCGCCGTCATGCTGGTGAAGAACATCCAGCTGAAGAAGAAGCAGAAGGGCTGAGCGCCCGCCCATCCCCGCGAACCCCAAGGCAAACGTCTCCCCCGTCCCGCCGGGGCGGGGGAGACCGCGGATACTTTTGAGAGAGGTGACTTCTGGTAATGAGCGATACTTCCTCCGCCCCTGTCGCGACCAACCGCGCGAAAATGTACCAGCTGGCGCTGTTCCCCATGAACAACGGCGCCACCAACGTCTACTTTGTGCTGATCCTGGCCTATGTGGCCCAGTTCGGCGACAACATCCTGCACCTGGGTATCTTCGCCTCGCTGATGGTCACCGTGATGCGTGTGTGCGACGCCGTCACCGACCCCATCATCGGCGCCCTGATGGACCGCACCAGCACCCCCATCGGCAAATTCCGCCCGTTCATGATCATCGGCTCCGCCATCATGGCCCTGAGCGTCATCGCCCTCTACATCCTGACCCCGTTCATCCCGGAGAGCATGATGTGGCTGCGCTATGTGGCCTTCGTGGTGATCTACTTTATCTGGGTCATCGGCTACACCTTCCAGACCTCCGTGACCCGCGCCGGCCAGACAGTACTCACCAACGACCCCAACCAGCGGCCCATGTTCACCATCTTCAATACCATCGGCTCTCTGCTGGGCATGGGCGTGATGCAGTTCCTCATCCCCCAGGTCAAGGCCGCGTTCGACGTGTATAAGGTGGACGCCGCGGGGAACTTCATCCTGGACGAAGCAGGCAAAAAGGTCCTCGACGTCTCCGGGATCGCCAACCCCGTGGTGTGGCGCATCATCACCCCCGTGGGCATCGTCATCTCCGTGGCCCTCACCGCCCTGGCCATCATCGGCATCGCGGCCAAGGACAACCCCAAGTACTACGGCATCGGCGGCAAGCAGGAGAAGGTGAAGATCTCCGAGTACGTGGAGATCATCAAGAACAACAAACCCATGCAGCGGCTGATGGTGGCCGGCGGCGGGTGCAAGCTGGCCCTGGCCATCGCCACCAACACCACGGTGCTGCTGGCCCTGTACGGCATCGTGATGGGCAATTACAACGCCCTGTATCTGCCCATGATGGTGCTGGGCTATGTGTGCGCGGTCCCCTTCTTCCTGCTGTCCATGCGGACCTCCCAGAAGAAAGGCCAGCGGGCCTCCCTGATCCGCTATGTCTCCGTGGCCCTGATCTGCTATGTGGGCGTGCTGGCCCTGCTGCTGATCAACTCCCACGGCAACCCGGCCACCACCCTGTCCTTCCCGTTCAACGGCGGCGGCGCCATCAACCTGTACACCATCCTGTTCATCGTGTTCTTCGGCATCGGCTACGGCGCGTACTACGCCACCGCCGATATGCCCATCCCCATGGTGGCCGACTGCTCCGACTACGAGACCTACCGCTCCGGCAAGTACATCCCCGGCATCATGGGGACCCTGTTCTCCCTGGTGGATAAGCTGGTGTCCTCCCTGGCGCAGACGCTGGTGGCCATCATCTTCCTGATCGCCACCGGGGTGAACACGCTGCCCAACGACGCCACGCCCTACTCCACCGGCATCAAGGTGGCGGTGATCGTCATGTTCTGCGTGATCCCCATGATCGCCTGGGCGGCCACGCTGATCGCCATGAAGGGCTATTCCCTGACCGGTGAAAAGATGAAAGAGATCCAGTCTACCAACGCCCTCCGCTCTCAGGCGGTAGCTCAGGGCATGACCCTGGAGCAGGCCATGGCCAAGTATCCCTCCACCCCGGCGAAAAAGACATGACCCGACCGAAAACGGCGCCGTCCCGCTCAAGCGCGGCGGCGCCGTTTCCGGTTAAATCGAACGACAAGGAGGAATCCCAATGAAAATGACCTGGCGCTGGTACGGCGAGGGCAACGACCAGATCAAGCTGTCCGACATCAGGCAGATCCCGGGCGTAGAGGGGATCGTGTGGGCGCTCCACGACAAGATGCCCGGCGAGGTATGGCAACCGGAGGAGATCAAGGCCGTCGTGGATCAGATCGAGGCCGCCGGCTTCAACGCCGACGTGGTGGAATCGGTCAACGTCCACGATGACATCAAGATCGGCCTGCCCACCCGGGATCAATACATCGAGAACTACAAACAGACCATCCGCAACCTGGCCCCCTTCGGGGTAAAGGTGATCTGCTACAATTTCATGCCCGTGTTCGACTGGACCCGCACCGACCTGTTCCATCCGGTGGGAGACGGCTCCACCGCGCTGTACTATGAGGCGTCCAGGATCCATGAGGATCCCAAAGAAATGGCTGATTATGTCATGTCCTTCACGGAGAAGTACCACATGACTTTCCCCGGGTGGGAGCCGGAGCGGATGGCCCAGCTGGACGAGCTGTTCGAGAAGTATAAGCCGGTGGACAAGGAGACGCTCTGGGCCAATTTGAAGTACTTCCTGGAGGCGATCATGCCCACCTGCCGGGAGTGCGGTATCAAGATGGCCATCCATATGGACGATCCCCCCTGGGACATCTTCGGCCTGCCCCGCCTGCTGGTGAACGGAGAGGCCATCGACCGCTTCCTGTCCATGGTGGACGACCCGTATAACTGCCTGACGCTGTGCTCCGGCAGCCTGAACGCCGACCCCGGCAACAACGTGGCCGACATCGTGCGCAGGCACTGTGACCGCATCGCCTTTGCCCACATCCGCAATGTAAAGCACTTCCCCAACGGCGACTTCTCCGAGGCGTCCCACCGGGACTGCGACGGAGACACCGGTATTCTGGATATCCTCAAGGCATACCACGACTGCGGGTATGACGGATATGTCCGCCCGGACCACGGCCGTCACCTGTGGAACGAGGGCCCCGGCACTGTCCGCCCCGGCTACGGCCTGTATGACCGCGCCCTCGGCGTGATGTATATGATGGGCGTCTGGGATATGCTGGATAAACTTGACGGCGAGAAAGCCTAAAACGGCTGAACTAAGGAGGAAACCACCATGGAAAAGAACGTTTTGAACACCGATCTGACCGGGAAAGTGGCCGTTGTCACCGGGGCGGGCGGCGTGCTGTGCTCCGCTTTCGCCAAGGTGCTGGCCCGGGCCGGCGCGAAAGTGGCCCTGCTGGACCTGAACGAGAAGGCCGCCCAGGGCTTTGCCGAGGAGATCGCCGCCGAGGGCGGCGTGGCAAAAGCCTACGCCTGCAACGTGCTGGACAAGGATGTGTGCTATGCCGTGGCCGACGCGGTGCGCGCCGACCTGGGTCCCTGCGACATCCTCATCAACGGCGCCGGCGGCAACAATCCCCGGGCCTCCACCGACAAGGAGTACTTCGAGGTGGGGGACATCGAGGCCGACACCAAGAGCTTCTTCGACCTGGACAAGAGCGGGGTGGAGTTCGTGTTCAACCTGAACTTCATCGGCACCCTGCTGCCCACCCAGGCCTTCGCCCGGCAGATGATCGGCCGGGAGGGCTGCAACATTCTGAACATCAGCTCCATGAACGCCTACACCCCCCTGACCAAGATCCCCGCCTACTCCGGGGCCAAGGCCGCCGTCAGCAACTTCACCCAGTGGCTGGCCGTCCACTTCTCCAAGGTAGGCATCCGGGTGAACGCCATCGCTCCCGGCTTCTTCTCCACCAAGCAGAACGCCGCCCTGCTGTTCAACCCCGATGGCACCCCCACCGCCCGCACGGGCAAGATCCTGGCCGCCACCCCCATGGGCCGCTTCGGCGACACCGAGAAGGAACTGGCCGGGGCGGTGCTGTTCCTGCTGAACAACGAGGCCGCCAGTTTCATCACCGGCGTGTGCATCCCCATCGACGGCGGTTTCTCCGCCTACTCCGGGGTGTGAGGAGGGCCTGCCATGAATGAGCTGAGTAAAAAGATCTCCGAGATCGGCGTGGTGCCTGTCATCAAGCTGAACCACCCCGAGCGGGACGCGGCCCCCCTGGCCCGCGCCCTCACCGCCGGCGGCGTGCCCGTGGCCGAGGTCACCTTCCGGGCGGCGGGGGCCGCCGCCGCCATCAGGCTGATGGCCCAGGAGTGTCCCGATATGCTGGTGGGCGCCGGCACCGTCCTCACCACCGCTCAGGTGGACGAGGCCCTGGCGGCGGGGGCGAAATTCATCGTCACCCCCGGCCTGGACCCCGACATCGTGAAGTACTGTCAGGGCAAGGACGTGCCCGTCTTCCCCGGCTGCACCACTCCCACCGACTACCACACCGCCTATAAGCTGGGCCTGGAGGTCCTCAAGTTCTTCCCCGCCGAGCAGTCCGGGGGCCTTGCCAAGATCAAGGCCATGAGCGCCCCCTTCCCCATGTTCAAGGTCATGCCCACCGGCGGCATCTCCCTGAAGAACCTGGCGGATTACATCAAGTCCCCGGTCATCTGCGCCTGCGGCGGCTCCTACATGGTCACCGCCGACCTCATCGACAACAACAGGTGGGACGAGATCACCGACCTGTGCAAAAAGTCCGTGGAAATCGTAAAGGAGGCCAGGAGCAATGGCTAAGATCGTCACCTTCGGCGAGCTGATGGTTCGCCTCCAGCCCTACAACTATGAGCGGTTCGTCCAGGCCGACCACCTGGAGTTCACCTTCGGCGGCGGCGAGGCCAACGTGGCCGTGTCTCTCGCCAACTACGGCCAGGAGGCCGTGTTCGTCACCAAGCTGCCCGCCCACGCCATCGGCCAGGCGGCGGTGAACTCCCTGCGGCGCTACGGCGTGGACACCTCTAAGATCGTCCGCGGCGGCGACCGGGTGGGCATCTATTACAACGAAAAGGGCGCCTCCCAGCGGCCCTCCGTGTGCATTTACGACCGGGCCCACTCCGCCATCCAGGAGAGCGACCCCGCCGACTTTGATTGGGACGCCATCTTCGAGGGGGCGGACTGGTTCCACTTCACCGGCATCACCCCGGCTTTGGGCCCCAACCTGGTGGAGGCCTGCAAGCAGGCCTGCATCGCCGCCAAGGCCCACGGCGTGAAGATCTCCTGCGACCTGAACTACCGGGGCAAGCTGTGGACCCGGGCCCAGGCCCGGGAGGCCATGACCGAGCTGTGCCAGTATGTGGACGTGTGTATCTCCAACGAGGAGGACGCCAAGGACGTGTTCGGCATCGAGGCGGAGCACACCGACATCACCGCCGGCGAGCTGAACAAAGAGGGGTACAAGAGCGTTGCCCGGCAGCTGGCCGACAGGTTCGGCTTCGAGAAAGTGGCCATCACCCTCCGGGAGAGCAAGAGCGCCTTCGACAACGACTGGAGCGCCATGCTGTACGACGCTGCCTCCGATGAGTACTGCTTCTCCAAGCTGTACCACCTGCACATCATCGACCGGATCGGCGGCGGGGACAGCTTCGGCGGCGGGCTGATCTACGCCCTGCTGAACGGCTATGATACCCAGGGCGCGGTGGAGTTCGCGGTGGCGGCCTCCGCGCTGAAGCACTCCATCGAGGGGGACTACAACTTCGCCACCACCGCCGAGGTGGAGAAGCTGGCCGGCGGCGACGGCTCCGGCCGCGTCCAGCGGTGAGGAAACGCCCGACCATACGGGCGAGATCGAGGTGCGGACATGAAAGAATTTATGGACAAGGATTTTCTGCTGGAGACGGAGACGGCGAGGCACCTGTTCCACGACTACGCGGAGCATCTGCCCCTGGTGGACTACCACTGCCACATCCCGCCCCAGGAGATCTATGAGGACCGCCGGTTCGACAACCTGGTCCAGGTGTGGCTGGGCGGCCAAAACCCGGACGGCACCTATTTCGGCGACCACTACAAGTGGCGCGTTATGCGCTCCAACGGCGTGAGCGAGGAGTACGTCACCGGGAACAAGCCCCCCTACGAGCGGTTCCTCAAGTTCGTGGAGGCCCTCCAGCTGGCCATCGGCAACCCCATGTACCACTGGTGCAACCTGGAGCTGCGGCAGTTCTTCGGCTATGACAAGCCCCTGACCCTGGAGAACGCCCAGGAGTGCTGGGACTTCGTCAACGAGAAGCTCCGCACGGACCCTGACCTGACGGTGCGCGGCATCATCAAAAAGGCCAACGTGGCCATGATCGGGACCACCGACGACCCCATCGACACCCTGGAGTGGCATGAGAAGATCGCAGCCGACCCCTCCATCGGGGTGAAGGTGTGCCCCTCCTTCCGGCCGGACAAGGCGGTCAACATCAACAAGCCCGGGTTCGCGGAGTACATCGGGAAGCTGGCAAAATCCGTGGGCAAAGACAGCCTGGACACCGTGGAGGACGTGAAAGCGGCCCTGACGGAGCGGCTGGAGTTCTTTAAGACGATGGGCTGCCGGGCCAGCGACCACGGCCTGGACTACGTTCCCTACCGCCCCGGCTGCCCCAAGTGCGTCAACGAGATCTACAAAAAGGCCATGGCCGGCCAGGAGATCACCGTGGAGGAGGCGGAGAAGTACCAGACCGCCATCCTGCTCCACCTGGGGCGGGAGTATCACCGGCTGGACATCGCCATGCAGCTGCACTACTCCTGCAAGCGCAACGTGAACACCCGGCTGTACGCCGAACTGGGCCCGGACACCGGCGTGGACATGATCGCCCAGAACACCTGCGGCGGCGCCGTCGCCGACCTGCTTGCCGCGCTGGACGAGACGGGGGAGTGCCCCAAGACCATCCTGTACTCTCTGAACCCGGCGGACAACGAGCAGCTGGGCACCCTGATCGGCTGCTTCCAGACCGACGAGATCCCCGGCAAGATCCAGCACGGCTCCGCCTGGTGGTTCAACGACACCAGGAGCGGCATGGAGGCCCAGATGAGGTCCCTGGCCAACCTGGGGCTGCTGGGCAATTTCGTGGGGATGCTCACCGACTCCCGGTCCTTCCTGAGCTACGCCCGGCACGACTACTTCCGCCGCATCTTCTGCAACCTGGTGGGTAACTGGGTGGAGAACGGCGAGTATCCTGACAATGAAGCCGCGCTGAAGCGCATCGTGGAGGGCGTATCCTATGCCAATGCCGCCCGGTACTTCGGGCTGTAAGCGCGGGAACGTTTGATTTTCCCTCCGAAGGGCCGCAAAACCGCAAGGTTTTGCGGCCCTTTTCGCGGCCCCGCGCGCCCTGGCGGACGATCGGGCAAATCTTTCGGATTTCTGCAAAAAAGGTGGCGCGATCTTTCGGAGTATGCTATAATGATTGCACGCGGCCAGTTCGCGCGCATCAAATAGCGATATAACAACGATCAAGGGAGGCTTCGGAAATGAGCAATGCAGCAGTGAAGCGGATCGGCGTTTTGACCAGCGGCGGCGACGCCCCGGGCATGAACGCGGCGATCAGGTCGGTCGTTCGCACGGCGATGAACAAGGGGATCGAGTGCATCGGGATCCGCCGTGGCTGGAGCGGCCTCATCAACGGCGACTTTGTCAGACTGAACAGCGACAGCGTGAGCCATATCATCAACAAGGGCGGCACCATTTTGTACACCGCCCGCTGCCCGGAGTTTTTGGACCGCGAGGGCCGGGCCAAGGCCATCGCGACCTGCAAAATGCTGGGGATCGACGGCATCGTGGCCATCGGCGGAGACGGCACCTTCCGCGGCGCCCTGGCTCTGACCCGGCAGATCGCTGAGACGGGATACAATCTCTCTGTGGTGGGAGTCCCCGCCACCATCGACAACGACATCGGCTGCTCCAACTACACCATCGGCTTTGACACCGCCGCCAACACCGCCATCGAGTGCATCGACAAGCTGCGGGACACCATGCAGTCCCACGAGCGCTGCTCCGTGGTGGAGGTCATGGGCCGGCACGCGGGCTTCCTCGCCCTTTACGTAGGGATATCGGTGGGCGCCACCGCCGTGCTCATCCCGGAGCGGGAGGTGGATTTTGACCGCGACGTCGTGGAGAAGATCCGGAGCGCGCGTCTGGCCGGCACCACCCATTTCATGATCGTGGTGGCCGAGGGCGCGGGCAGCGCGGTGGAGATCGGCAGGCGGATCCATGATGAGATCGGGATCGACCCCCGGGTCACGGTCCTGGGGCATATCCAGCGGGGCGGCGCGCCCACCGGCCGCGACCGGGAGACCGCCAGCCGCATGGGGTATGAGGCGGTAAACGCCCTCCTCGCCGGCAAGGGCAACCGCGTGATCGGGACAAAAGAGGGCAGCCTTGTGGATCTGGACATGGAGGAGGCGCTGGCCATGGTCAAAAACCTTGAGATGTACCGGTATGACGTCCTGGAGGCCCTGTCCCCCAGCGGGACGTAAAGACTCCGCGCCGGCCGCCCGGTCAGGACCGGGCAAGGTCCCCCGGATAAAAAGAGGCTGTGGGTCCCGATCCCGGGATCCACAGCCTCTTTGTGTCGTCTGTCCGGCGGCTCAGCCCATCGCGGCGGCCGCCCCTGTATCCTGCGCCCCGGCCTGAACCGCCAGCCGCTCCCTGTCCCGCTCGATCAGGTCGCAGATGGCGGCGGTGGCGTGGGCGGGGATGACCCGCCCATCGCCGGGGCCGCGGTCATTGGCCCGCTCCCGGGCCAGCATCTCGTCACAGACCTTCAACAACTTCGGCCAGAGGAAGGGCACCGCCACCCCCAGGCCGTAGTGCTGAAAGAAGCGCATATTCCGTGTTTCGCACCCGGGGATGGGGGTGATGTGGATCAGGGAGGCCCCCGAGACCACCGCCTCCGTGGACGACAGCCCCCCCGGCTTGGAGATAAACAGGTCGCAGGCCCGCATGTATTTGTCCATATCGGGGGTGCTCCCCAGGACGGTACACTTTCCGCCGCAGCGCCGGCTCAGGCCGCGGTACAGCTTCTGGTTGTTCCCGCAGATGACGATCAGCTCGACGCTCTCCCGGTCATAATGGGCCAGCAGGGCGGACACCGCCTGGCCGATCTTGCCCGCGCCGATGCTACCCCCCGCCAGCAGGATGTACTGCTTGTCCGGGTCCAGCCCCAGCGCCGCGCGGAGTTCCGCCCGGTCGGCGTGCTGGTAGAACTGTTCCCGCACGGGGATGCCCAGGGGGTAGAGCCGCTCCCGGGGGATGCCCCGCCGGCAGAATTCCGGGATCAGCTTCTCCGAGGGGATGATGTAGCCGTCGCACTCGGTCTCCTCGGTGAAGGGGATGCAGGTGTAATCGGTGGCGATGTAGTAGATCCTGGGAAGGGGGAAGCCCCTGTGCCGCAGGCTGGTCAGTATCTCCGCCGGGAAGATGTGGGTGGAGACGATCACGTCGAACCGATGCTCCGACAGATACCGGCCCAAATAGGCCGCCATCCGCCCGTTCACGTAATAGACCGGGGAGCGGAAGGGCACCCGCCGGTAGGCGTTGCCCAGAGAATAGACCACGCCGAACACATGGGGGGCGGTCTGGACCAGCTTGACATAGGCGGCGTTCACCGCCGATTCCACATGGCGGCCCCGCAGGGAATAGGGATTCAGCAGCTGGGCGGAGTGGCCCCGGGCGGTCAGCTCCTGCTGGATGGCCCTGGCCGCGGCGTTGTGCCCGCCCCCCGTGCCGCAGGAGAGGATCAGCGCTTCCATGTCAGCTTCACCGTGATCTTCTCCCGCTCCTCTTTGCTCATGTGCAGCTTGAGGCACACCGTGGCGGAGATGATCAGAAAGGCCACGCACACCCCGTCGGCGACGCGCAGGAGGGGCAGCAGAGCCAGGGTGGCGATGTAGGCGAAGATGGTCCGGTAGAAGTGGGGGGAGACCTTCAGGACCACCGAGAAAAAGATAAAGGAGGCGGCGAACAGGGTGAAAGGAAGGGTATAGGGGAACAGCCCCAGCAGGCAGCCGAAGGTGACCGCGATGCCCTTGCCGCCCCGGAAGCGGAAAAAGACCGGGAAGGCGTGGCCCAGCACCGGCGCGGCCACCACCAGAGCGTACCGCCAGTCCAGCGTCTGAGCCGGGACCCCGAGGGTGAGCAGGAACACGGGAACGAACCCCTTCAGAACGTCGCCCAGCAGCGTGCAGACGCCGCACCAAAAGCCGCCGTAGAGGAAGGCGTTGGCCACGCCCGGATTCCCATCCTTGCTGGGGGCGAGGATGTCGCCCCTGCGGAACAGGCGGGCGAACACCCGGGCGAACAAAACGCTGCCGCACAGGTATCCGAACACCGTAAAGATCAGCAGCCTCATCATACACAGATCCCCCTTCCGCCGGGGCCGGACGGCGCTGCGCCATGCCGCCGCCGGCCTCCGCCGTCATGCCGCACTAAAGTGTAACAGATGCCATGGCAAAAATCAAGTGGTTCAGCGGACCTCATCCGGCCGGACACGCCCCCTGTTTTTTCCAAAACGAAAAAAAGGGAACACTTTTCGGCAAAGGCCGCAAAAATGGATAGCGTCCGGCGCAAATTTAGTCCTTGCGTTTCCCCGGCGTCAATAATACAATATTTGTATCAGAGAGCTTGAGGGAGGGAATGCCTGTGACACGCGTCGCTTTGGTAGAGGACGATCCCGTCTGCCGCGGGCAGTTGAAAGAATATCTGGACCAGTATTCCAGGGAGACCGGCCATGAGTTCTCCATCCGGGTCTTTGAGGACGGGGAGGACATCGTCAGCGGCTACCGGCCCGAGTTCGACGTGATCCTCATGGACATCCAGATGAAATATTTGGACGGTATGACCGCCGCCGAGGAGATCCGCAGGATCGACGCCGGGGTCGTGATCCTGTTCATCACCAGCCTGGCCTCCTACGCCATCCGGGGCTACGCGGTGGACGCCCTGGACTACATCCTGAAACCGGTGACCTATTTCGCCTTCTCCCAGAGCCTCCGCCGGGCGCTGGACCGGCTGGAGCGCCGCCGCCGACGCTATGTGGTGGTGAGCCACAGAAACGGCGCCCGCAGGGTGGACTGCTCCCGCATCTACTACATCGAGATCGACGGCCGCAACCTGATCTACCACACGGAGGACGGCGACCTGGCCGCCGCCGGCAGTATGCGGGATGTGGAGGAGAGCCTGGAGGGCGGGCCCTTCTTCCGGTGCAACAAGGGCTATCTGGTGAACCTGGAGCATGTGGACGGCCTGGACGGGGAGGACGCCCTTGTCCACGGCGTCCGGGTCCAGGTGAGCCGCTCCAAGAAAAAAGCCTTTCTGGACGCCCTGAACCGCTGTTTCAACGAGGTCGGCCAATGAGCAGCGAGCTGCAGAACGTGCCCGCCCTGTGGACGGCGGTGTTCCACTGGCTGGCCTGTCTGGTGTATCTGTCCCTGCTGCCCCGGCGGCGCTCCCTGAGCCAGTGCGCTCTGGCGGGGACGGCCCTGCTGGCGGTGATGATCCCCTATATGACCCTGATCGCCCCTCTGGACGGCGTGCCCTTCAACCTGGGTATGACGGGCTTCGCCGCGCTGACGCTGCTGCCGTTCCTGTTTTTGTGCGGGGGAGACGTGTACCATCACCTGTACTACTGCGCCCGGGCCTTCATCCTGGGCGGGTTTACGGTATCCCTGGCCTGGCAGCTGTACAGCTATTACAGGCAGCGGGCCGCCTGGCTCAAGCCCCTGTGGGCGGAGGCGGCCTTCCTGCTGGCGCTGGGCTGCGGGGTGTACGCGGGGATGTATTTCCTGGAGCGGGCCCACCGCCGGGAGATGCAGGAGATGGCCCCCTCACGGTTTTCCAGCCTGGGCGCGGTGCTCATCGCCTTTATCATCTATATCCTCAGCAGCCTCAGCTATTCCTCCCTGGAGTCCCCGTTCACCACCCATATCGAGGCGGAGGCCTTCAACATCCGCACCATCGTCTATCTGGGAGGGGTGGCCATCCTGTTCGCCTACCACCTCCAGCTGTGCGAGTCCTTCGCTCTGCAGGAGGTGAGCGCCCTGCAGAACGTGCTGGACATGCAGTACGCCAACTACCAGCAGAGCCAGGACTCCATCGACCGGGTGAATCGGACATACCACGACCTGAAGCATCAGATCGCCATGCTCCGGGCGGAGATCGGCGCGGAACAGAAGCTGGAGAGCCTGGATCAGATCGAGCGGGGCATCCGGTCCTACGAGGCCCGGAGCCAGACGGGGAACAAGGTGCTGGATGCCATCCTGACCCAAAAGAGCGCCTGGTGCATAGACCACGGCATCACCCTCACCAGCGTGGCGGACGGCTCCGCCCTGGACTTTATGAGCGCGGTGGACCTGAGCGCCCTGTTCGGCAATCTGCTGGACAACGCCATCGAGGGGGTGAGCCGCCTCCCCGACCCGGACCAGCGGCTGATCCACCTGACGGTGAGCCGGCAGAAGGGCTTTCTCCGCATCCGGGTGGAGAACCGCTGCGTGGACGGGCTGACGGTGGACAACGAACTGCCCCGGACCACCAAGGAGGACAGAGGCCGCCACGGCTACGGCCTCAAATCCATCCGGGCCACCACCGAGAAGTACGGCGGCTCCATGACCCTGAAGGCGGAAAAGGGCCGGTTCGTGCTGGGGGTGCTCATCCCGATCCCCGCCGGCCGCGGATGAAAAAACGGATACAGCGCCCCGGTTTGGCAAAATGCCAAAATCCGGGGCGCTTTTCTTGTGGAAAATCGATAGTTCCTCAGACGGATTAAGCGGCTAAATCAACGGATTGCGCAAAAAATCTTCACAAGGGAAGGCCGGCTTGTTATAATGTGCCCAAGTTAAAATCCCAAGAGAGGGAGAAGCCAGAAGCGAAAGGGGAGGACGTTATGCTGAAGATCACACGATTCACCGTGGAAAATCTGACGACAGGCTGCGTCACCGATGTGGAGCGGCCCCGGTTCTCTTTCACCCTGGACAGCGACCGGCCCGGGGCCGCCCTGAGGAAGGCCGTGCTCCGCATGGGCAGCTGGCAGACGGAGACCGCCGAACAGATCGCCGTGCCTTACGGCGGCCCGGCGTTGAAGCCCTTCACGTCTTATACCGTGGAGCTGACCGCCGAGGACGACGCGGGGGAGACGGCGAAGTCCTCCGTCACCTTCGAGACCGGGCGGCTGGACACCCCCTGGGCGGGCCAGTGGATCAGCGACCCCCGCTATCAGTTCACCGAGAAGAAGGTCAGCCCCGCGCCCATGACCTTCCGCCGGCGGGTCAGGACGGAGAAGCCGGTGGCCTCCGCGAAGATCTGCGCCACCGCCATGGGTATCTACGAGCTGGACCTCAACGGCAAAAAGGTGGGGGACCGGTACTTTGCCCCCGGCTTCACCTCCTATCAGACCAACCTCCAGTACCAGACCTACGACGTGACCGGCCTCATCACCGGGGACGACGTGATCGACGTGGTGGTGGCCGGCGGCTGGGCGGTGGGCTCCTTCGTGTTCACGAGGGCAAACCGCATCACCGCCGACCGGCAGGCCCTGCTGCTGGAGCTGCGCCTCGCCTACGCCGACGGGACGGAGGAGGTCATCGGCACCGACGAAAGCTGGTTCGTCACCGAGGGCGGCCCCTATAAGATGGCCGATCTCTACGACGGCGAGACCTACGACGCCACAGAGGCCGGCTATGACAAGGCCCTCTGGGGCGCGGCCGCCCCCGAAAAGCTGAAGATCAGCCCGAAGATCATGGCCGACTACGGCGCCCCCGTCAGAGCTCACGAGCGGCTGGCACCGGTTTCCTGCACGGAGCGCTCCGACGGCGCTCTGATCTACGACTTCGGCCAGAACTTCGCCGGCGTGGTGGAGCTGCGCCTGAACGGGAAGCGGGGCCAGACCGTGACGGTCCGCCACGCGGAGATCCTGAACCCGGACGGCACCCTGAACACCCAGTTCCTCCGCACCGCCAAAGCCACGGCCACATACACCTGCGTGGACGGGGAGCAGACCTGGTCCCCCCGGCTCACCTACATGGGCTTCCGCTACATCAGCGTGGAGGGTGCCGCCAAAGAGGACGTGACCGTCACCGGGGTGGCCCTCTACTCCGATGTGGAGCGCATCGGCGATTTCGCCTGCTCCAACGAGATGCTCAACCAGCTCCAGAGCAATATCGTCTGGGGGGCCAAGTCCAACTTCGTGGACATCCCCACCGACTGCCCCCAGCGGGACGAGCGCATGGGCTGGACCGGCGACATCGCCGTGTTCTCCCCCACCGCCTGCTTCAACTTCGACATGAGCCGTTTCCTGGACAAGTGGCTGCTGGACGTGAAGGCGGAGCAGTTCCCCGGCGGCGGCATCCCCAACACGGTGCCCCGGCAGAGCTACGGCTTCCCCGCCACCATGCCGGACATGGCGGTGGACTGGTGGGACGACGCCTGTATCCTGGTGCCCTGGGCGGAGTACCGGGCGAGAGGGGATGTGGAGATCCTCCGCCGGAACTACCCCGTGATGAAGAAGTACGTGAAGGCGTGTACCTTCTGGGCGGGGCTGCTGAGCTTCGGCAAAAATAAGTACATCTGGCACACCCCGGCGGTGTTCCACTTCGGGGACTGGGTGGCCCCCGACGTGCCCAAGATGGGCCAGTGGCAGGCCCGGTCCAAGTGGACGGCCACCGCCAGCCTGAAGAACACCAGCGGCCTCCTGGCCCGCATCGCGGAGATCCTGGGAGAGACCGCCGACGCGGCCCGCTACAGGGATCTGAGAGAAAAGGTGGCCGACGCCTACTGCTCGGTGCTCACCGACGGGAACGGCAAGATCCTGGGCGACGAGTTCCAGACCGCCTATGTACTGCCCCTGTATCTGGATATGTTCCCCAACGCGGGGGTCAAGGGCAAAGCGGCGGACAATCTGGCGGCGCTGGTGGAGAAGAACGGCTGCCGCATCGGCACCGGCTTCCCCGGCACCCCCTTCATCCTGTTCGCCCTGGCGGACAACGGCCACGCCGACACGGCGTTCAAGATGCTGCTGAACACCGAATGTCCCTCCTGGCTGTACGAGGTCAAAATGGGGGCCACCACCATCTGGGAGCGGTGGGACGGCCTGGACGAGAACGGCGTGTGCCCCATCGGGGACGACGGCACCGATATGATGATCTCCTACAACCACTACGCCAGCGGCGCGGTGGGCGACTTCCTCTACCGCCGGGTGGCGGGCATCGAGGCCGTGGAGCCGGGCTATAAGACCTTTGCCGTGAAGCCCCTGGTGGGCGGCGGCATCACCTGGGCCAGGGCCCATGTGGACACCCCCTACGGCCGGGTCTCCTCCGACTGGAAGGCGGAGGGGAAAAACTTCACCGTCACCGTCCGGGTGCCTGTGGGGACCGTCTGCCGGCTCACCCTGCCCGACGGCTCCGGCCAGGAGCTGACCAGCGGCGTCCACACGGCCGGCTGCGCCCTCTGATTTCGTTGGTTTTCTCGGAGAGGTTCGAGGATCAAAATAACTGAGAAAGGATGAATCCCCATGAGCAAAGAAAAGCAAGGGATCTGGAGCAACCCCCTGTTCAGCTCCAAGATCAAGTCTCAGGACGTGCGGATGCCGGAAATGCTGATCGGCTACCTGATCGGCCCCTTCGGCGCGCTGCTGTCCTCCGGCATCTTCACCAGCTTCCTGAACAAGTATTTCACCGACGTACTGCATCTGGACACCGCGTTCCTGTCCGGCCTGCAGCTGGTGTCCACGGTCTTCATCGTGGCCGCCAACCTGATCGTGGGCCAGCTCATCGAGCGCACCAAGACCCTGGCCGGCAAGGCCCGCCCCTGGGTGCTGCTGTCCGCCCTGACCCTGTCGGTGGCCAGCCTGCTGATGTTCATCGTCCCCTTTGAGGGTATGGCCAAGATGGTGTGGGTGGCCATCGCCTACAACCTGTACTACTCCATCGCGTACCCCATCTACAATACCGCCAACTCCACCCTGGTCCCCGTCTCCACCCGGGACAGCGGACAGCGCGCCTCTCTGGCCTCTTTCACCAACATCGCCGGCCTGGGCGTCATGGGCGTGGGCTCCATGATCTTCCCCATCCTGGTGGCCAACGTGCTGGGCAACAGCCAGGCCATGTGGACCCTGGTGATGGTGGGCGTGGCCATCTTCACCGCCCTGACCATCTTCCTCCAGTTCCAGTTCACCCGTGAGCGCGTCACCGAGGAGAGCATGGATTCGGCCGCCGACACCCAGCAGCCCGGCGCCCCCTCCATCGGCGATCAGCTGAAGGCGGTCACCAGCGAGAAGTGGTGGTGGATCGTCATCCTGTTCTACCTGTTCTTCCAGTGCTCCGGCGCCATCAAAAACGGCTCCATGAGCTACTTCTGCCAGTGGGTGGTGGACTCCACCGGCATCGCCGGCGGCTGGGGCACCGTTCAGACCATCCTGGCCGTGCTGGGCGCCATCCCCATGGCCGTGGCCGCCGTGTTCGTGGTGCCTCTGGCCAATAAGTTCGGCAAGCGGATGGTGGTCTTCGCCGGCATGGTCGTGGGCGTCATCGGCGGCGTCATCGCCGGCCTCGGCAACGGCGCCATCGTCCCGACGGCCATCGGCGTGGCCCTGAAGTGCCTGGGCTCCTCTCCCGCCGCTTACCTGATCCTGGCCATGCTGGCCGACGTCATCGACCACATCGAGTACAAGCACAACATCCGCACCGACGGCCTGACCATGTCCATCTACAGCTCCGTCATGGTGGCAGCCACCCCGATCATGAACGCCGTCTTCATGGCCCTGCTGAACGGCGCGGGCTATGTGGCTCCCCCCGAGGACGCCGCCGCCGCTGCCGGGATGGTCCAGAACGTGAATACCCAGGTGGCCATCGGCATCAGCTACATCTGGATCGAGACCGTGGCCTATGCCGTCTGCGCGGTGCTGATGCTCCTGTGGACGGTGGAGAAGAACCTGAAGGACGAGCAGGCCGCCATCGCCGCCCGGAAGGGCAAGTAACGTGAAGCAAGCCCCCCGGGGCCTGTGGATAGAGGAACAGCAACAAAGGAAAGGAATCAAAACAAGGAGGGTAAAACATGAGCAAAAGCACGAAAAGCGGTCGGGGCGCACAGCCTGTCTGGCGCGGCCTGACCACCGTCTGCGCCGTGATCCTGGCGGCTGCCCTGAGCGCCCAGCCTCTGGTGAACACCTTCAGGACCGACATCGACAAATTCCTGGGTACCCAGAGCACCCAGATCGTCACCGACGACGCGGGCGACGCCGAGAACCTGTACACCTACACATCCGACTACTCCAGCACCAAGGAGCTGGTCACCGCCATCGCCGATCTGGGCGAGCGGGTGAGCGAGGAGGGCACCGTCCTGCTGAAGAACAACGGCGCTCTGCCCCTCACCGCCGACGAGACCAAGAAGGTCTCCCTGCTGGGCTTTTCCAGCTACTATCCCGTCCGGGGCGGCATCATGGGTTCCAGCCTGACCGAGAACGTGGGCACCGACGCCGACACCGTTGATCTGGTGCAGGCGCTCACCGCCAGGGGCTTCGGCCTCAACCCCGACCTCCAGCCCCTGTATCAGTCCCTGGAAGCGGTGTTCACCACCGAGGTCCAGAGCTGGGGCGGCACCATCACCTATAAGACCATCACCGCGCCCAGCGTGGGCGGCGTGTTCTCCAGCAAGGAGCCCTCTCAGGCCCAGATGGACGGCGCCAACGCCAACTGGAAGAGCGGCCTCAGCGACTACAACGTGATGGTGGTCACCCTGGCCCGGGCCGGCAGCGAGAACGGCACCTATATGCCCGGCACCGCCGGCGTGGATCCCTCCCAGAACCTGAACCAGCGGGATCCCCTGGGCCTCAGCGATGACGAGCGGGATCTGATCCAGGCCGCCGTGGACGCCAAGGGGAGCAACGGCAAGGTCATCGTCCTCATCAACAGCTCCAGCGCCATGGAGCTCCAGGAGGTCCAGGACAACGAGGGCGTGGACGCCATCCTCCAGATCGGCCTGCCCGGCGGCTACGGCTTCTACGGCGTGGCCGACATCCTCTCCGGCGCCGCCAACCCCTCCGGCCACCTGTCCGACACCTACGCCGTCACCATCGCCGACTCCCCGGCGGCGCAGAACTTCGGCAACTTCGAGTGGACCAACCCCGATCCCTCCATCACCGTCAACTCCGAGATCGTCCAGGCCGAGGGCATCTACATCGGCTATAAGTACTATGAGACCCGCTACGCGGACGTGGTGCTGGGCCAGGGCAACGCCGGGAACTGGAACTACGCCGACGAGGTCACCTATCCCTTCGGCTACGGCCTCAGCTACACCACCTTTGAGCAGAAGCTGAACAGCGTCCAGGTGGACCTGACCGCCAAGACCGTCACCGCCAACGTGACCGTGAAGAACACCGGCTCCGTGGCCGGCAAGGACGCCATCCAACTGTACGTCTCCCTGCCCTACATCCAGGGCGGCGTGGAGAAGGCCGCCATCCAGCTGCTTGATTTCGCCAAGACCGACGAGCTGCAGCCCGGCGAGAGCAAGGACTACACCCTGGTGGCTGACGCCCAGAATATGACCAGCTGGGACAGCGACGCCAACAACGCCGTGGGCACCAAGGGCAACTTCATCCTGGATCCCGGCACCTACTACTTCACCGTGGGCGCCGACGCCCACGAGGCCGTCAATAACGTCCTGGCCGCCCAGGGCGCCACCGTGGACGGCGGCAGCGCCGACAACACCCAGACCTGGGAGCTGGCTCAGCGCGACGAGACCACCTTTGCCCGCTCCAAGGCCGGCGTGGCCGTGGAGAACCAGCTGGCCGACATGGACGTGAACTATTGGCTGCCCGGCACCGCCTCCTATCTGTCCCGGTCCGACTGGGAGGGCACCTGGCCCAAGACCTATTCTGGTCTCACCGCCACCGCCGATATGCTGGCCATCATGGACAACGACATCTATGAGCTGGGCTCCGGCACCGGCGACCCCGTCACCTTCGGCGCGGCCAACGGCCTGACCCTGGCCGACCTGAAGGGCGTCACCGATCTGGAGGATCCCCGCTGGTCCCAGCTGATGGACCAGATCACCCTGGAGGAGTGCATGATCCGCACCGGCTTCGGCGGCACTTCCACCAAGGCCATCGAGTCCATCATGTCCCCCGAGGCCATTCAGAACGATGGCCCCAACGGCATCTACTCCTATCCTCTCGGCCAGTACGCCAACAAGACCGACGACAAGGATCCCTGCAAGGTGGACGCCAACGACCCCAACCTGGGCTTCACCTTCGGCACCATGCCCAACGCCACCGTCATCGGCCAGACCTTCAGCAAGGAGCTGGCCCGCGCCTTCGGCGAGACGGCCGGCAACTACTCCCTGTGGGCCAACCTGACCATCTACTGGGGCTGCGGCGTCAACCTGCACCGGGTGCCCTACAACTCCCGCAACCATGAGTATTACGCCGAGGACTCCGTCCTGTCCGCCGGCCTGGGCAACGAGTTCGTGCAGGGCGGCCTGAAGTACGGCTGCCTCATCGCCCCCAAGCACCTGGCCTTCAACGACACCGAGATCAACCGCTCCGGCGTGGCCACCTTCATGACCGAGCAGCAGGCCCGCGAGAATGAGCTGCGCTGCTTCCAGTCCATCGTGGAGAACGGCGCCTTGGCCCTGATGACCGCCTACAACCGGGTCGGCATCACCCAGGACAACGCCCATACCGGCCTGATGATGAACATCCTGCGCAAGGAGTGGGGCTTCAAGGGCCTGATCTCCGAGGACTTCATCATGGACGCCAACTACACCGTGCTGAAAGAGGCCGTTATGAACGGCGTCACCATGAGCTGCAACACGGGCGACAACAGCATCGCCGCCGTCAGCGAGAAGTACAGCTACTGGACCGTGGAGAACGTCGGCAAGGATCCCGCCATGCAGGCCGCTCTGAAGCAGGCCATGACCTGGCAGAACTACGCCCTGGCCAACTCCAACGCTCTGGACGGCCTGTCCTCCAGCTCTCACCTGGTCAGCGTCCGCACCTGGTACGACAACGCCATCACCGGTCTCCAGATCGGCTCCGGCGTGCTCACCGTCCTGTGCGCCGTGGCCTATGTGATGTCCGGCAAGCGCAAGGAAAACTGAGATAGGAGGGAATCAGAGATGAAAAAATCCGCCGGCTTCTTCATGACCATCCTGTCCGCCATCGCGGCTGTGGTGGGCGTGGTCGCCTACATCATGAACACCCGCACGAACTACTTCATCAACCTGGGCGTGAATACCGTCGTGGTCGTCTGCGCCGTGGCCGCCATCGTCATCCAGGTGGTGTACCTGATCGCCAGCGGCAAGGGCCACAACCTCTTTGTCGATCTTCTGGCCGTGCTGCCCCCCGTGCTGCTGATCGTGGCCGCCATCACCCTGGTGTCCACCCGCATCAACGGCATCGCCGCCATCATGACCTTTGAGAACAACGCTCAGAACATGGCCGATCTGACCAGCGCCATCGTCGGCATCGCCGGCTGCGTGGTGGCCGCCCTCATCGGCGTGATCGCCTCCTTCTTTGACGCCGCCAAGGCCAAAGAGGCGAAATAACCCCGGATTACCCGCCGACGCATCCTGCCCTCCCCCGCACGGGGGAGGGCGGCGATGCCTTTTTCACAGACGTGAAAGGAGGGGCGAGACGTGAAACGGATCCGCTTTTTCGCCGTGTTGTCTCTCCTTTTGTGCCTGTTGGGATGTACCGCCGTACAAAACGGCCCCCGGCCCGCCCTTTGCCGGGTGGTGCTGGAGGAGGGAGACGGCTTCTCCGCCGACTCCTACGTGGCCGACGCCGCCGTGGGGGAGGACGTGCGGTTCACCCTCACTGAGGACAACGGCTGCACCGTCTCCGCCGCCGATTACCCGGGCGCGGAGCTGATCCGCGAAGCAGGGGGGACGCTCACCCTCCGCCTGCCCGAAATCAACTACTCCGACACGGTGCGCCTCACCGTGGAGCGCAGCGCCGTGACCCTGGCCTACCACGCCAACGGGGGGACCCGTCTGGACGGGGGCGATCCCGCCAGGCCCGTGGAGGTCCCCGTGACCCCCTCCCATCTGCGGCTGAACACCGCCGCCGGCGGGCTGTTTGCCCGGGACGGCTATACCCTCACCGGCTGGAACACCGCACCTGACGGCTCGGGGCTGGCGGTGGGGCTGGGCAGCCGCGTTTCCCCGGAGGACGGGCTGGTGCTCTACGCCCAGTGGAGCCCCTGGACCGACGCCGCTCTCTTTGAGACGGAGGTCCTGGGGGATGGGGTGGCCGTCACCGCCTACGCCGGCCGCGAGGAGGTCCTCACCGTCCCCGCCGAGATCGGCGGCAGGCCGGTCCGGTCCCTGGCCGCCGGGGCTTTCGCGGGGGCGGACGCCCGCACGGTGATCCTGCCCGACACCCTCTGGTCGGTGGACAATGGCGCGTTCACCGGCGCGGCCCTGTCCGAACTGTACCTGTCCGACAACCTCCGCACGGTCAGCGACTACTCCTTTGAGGGGTGCGAGACCCTTCAGACCCTCCATATCAACGCCGCCGCCTCCCCGGTGTACAGCGGCACTTACTACGCTGCCTTTGCCGACAAGTTCGACCGGCTCCTGAGCCTCTGGGGCAGCCGCAAGATCATCCTGTTCTCCGGTTCCTCCGCCCGTTTCGGATACGACAGCGCCGCCATCGACGCGGCCTTCCCGGGCTATGATGTGGTGAACATGGGCGTGTTCGCCTACACCAACGCCCTGCCCCAGATGGAGCTGATCCTGACCTGCGTGGGGGAGGGAGACGTCCTGGTCCACTCCCCGGAGTTCGACGCCGCCCAGAGGCAGTTCTGCACCTCGGCCAATCTGGACGCCCCCTTCTTCAACATGATGGAGGCGGACTACGACATGCTGGCCCTGCTGGATCTGCGGCGGTACGGCCAGGTGTTCACCGCCTTCTCCGCCTACCTGGACAGCCGGGAGGGGATGAGGGCCCGGAACTGGGCCCTGTCCCCCGCTGATTATGACGAGGACGGAAATCCGGTGGATACCCCCAGTTATAACGAGTACGGGGATTACATTTTGTATCGGCCCAACGCCGCCGACGAGGCCCCGGTCTACGGTCTGCCGGTGGACTACACCGCCCGCTCCTTCCCCAGGGCGGCGTTCATCGATCCGCTGAATGCCGAGTACCGGCGCTTTCTGGACGCCGGGGCGGAGGTCTTCTTCACCTACGCCCCCCGGAACCGGCTGGCCCTGTCCGAGGCCAGCACCCCCGAGGCCCGCTCCGCCTTGGACGCGTATTTTCGGGAGGCCCTGTGCGTCCCCGTGCTGGAGGACATAGAGGACTCCCTGGTCAGCGGCGTGTACCTCAGCGGCACCGACAACCACCTGTCCACCGAGGGGGTCGCCCACCGCACCGAGCGGTTCATCGCGGCGCTGTCCGTCGCCCTGCCCCCGGAATGAGATGTTGGTCATACCGCTCTGAGCGGAAACAAATAGAGGAGGAAACGATATGAAGACCAAGCAGGCATTCAATCCCTACATGCCCAGCTGGGAGTATGTCCCCGACGCCGAGCCCCACGTGGTGGACGGCCGGGTGTACGTCTACGGCTCCCATGATCTGTTCAACGGCCTCAATTTCTGCCTGGGGGACTATGTGTGCTGGTCCGCCCCGCTGGACGATCTGGGGAACTGGACCTATCACGGCTGCATCTACAAGCGGGAGCAGGACCCCGCCGCCCCCAAGATCCGGCTCACCAACGGCCTGGCCGCCCCCGATATGGTCCAGGGGCCCGACGGCCGGTTCTACCTCTACTACTTCATGGGCGGCACCAAGATGATCTCCGTGGCCGTGTGCGACGAGCCCGCCGGCAAGTATGAGTTCTACGGCTATGTGAAGTACAAGGACGGCACCCCCATCGGCAAGCGGGGCGAGCCCTTCCAGTTCGACCCCGGCTGTCTGAAGGACGACGACGGCCGCCTGTACATGTACACCGGCTTCGCCTTCGGCGGCAACCCCATCCTGCTGGACGGCTCCAGGCCCACCTCGGAAGGGCCCATGTGGTTCGAACTGGACACCAGCGACATGCTCACCGTCCTCTCCGGGGACGAGCTGAACTACCTGGACGTCCTCACCGGGGAGAAGGCCAAGGGCACCCCCTATGAGGAGCAGCCCTTCGGCGAGGCCAGCTCCATGCGGAAGTTCAACGGCAAGTATTACTTCATTTACTCCTCCCTGAACAGCCACAACCTGTGCTATGCCGTCAGCGACAGGCCCACCGGCGGCTTCACCTACGGCGGCGTGCTGGTCAGCTGCGGCGACATCGGCCTGCCCGGCGTGCCCGACGCGAAGCACGCCCGCATGGACACCGGCAACACCCACGGCTCCCTCATCGAGTTGAACGGGAAGTATTACGTCTTCTACCACAGGCACTCCAACCGGAAGCAGTCCTCCCGTCAGGGCTGTGCCGACGAGATCCAGTTCGTGGACGGCAAGTTCCAGCAGGCGGAGATGACCTCCTGCGGCCTCAATGGCGGCCCGCTGGCCGGGAAGGGGCACTATCCCGCCTACATCGCCTGCAACGTCTATGGCAGGAACGGCACCCGGTTCCTGTCCATGCTGAAGTATCCCCTGGGCATGTGCCCCTTCCTGACCCAGAAGGGCGGCGACCGGGACGAGGGGCCCAGCGACCAGTATGTGTCCAACTTCTGCACCGACTGCACCGTGGGCTTCAAGTATTTCGACCTGCGGGAGACGAAGGAGATCACCGTGAACCTCCAGGGCTACGGGGACGGCTGCGCGGTGACGGTGCGCACCCAGGAGCACGGCGATGTGATCTGCCGCATCCCCGTGTCCACCTGCAAGCAGCAGAAGGGCTTCACGGGCGCTCTGCCCGCCGGCCTGGGCGGGAAGGAGGCCCTGTACTTCTCCGTGGAGGGCAAGGGCGGCACCTTCGACTTTGTGTCCTTTGATCTGAAGTGACCTGTCTTCTCTGAAAGCAAGACCGCCGCGGTCCCACAGCCGCGGCGGTCTTGCCAAAGTCCCTATTTGCAGAAGTATGTGCGGATGAAGTAGGAGGGCGTACCGCTCCAGGCGTGGCAGAAGCTGTTCACCAGCCGGGAGCCGTAGGGGGAGGCGTACCGGTCCTCCGGGTCGTACAGTTCCCAGAAGGTGTCCGCCCCGTCCTTTATCATCTCCCCCCAGTAGCCCTTCATGGCCGCCAGGGCCTCCGCCTCCATGCCGCAGCGGAGCAGCGCGTCGATGAAGTGGTGATACATGTAGGGGGTCACCATGGGCACGCCGGGGTCCCGCTCCATCAGGTGCTTCAGAAGGGCGGCGTTTTGCTCCCGGCCGAACACCTCCGCCAGCGCGAACCACACCTGGGAGGCCCAGGACACCTGCCGCTCCGCCCCGCTGACGAAGAAGCCCAGCTTCTCGTCCCAGAGGTGCTCCAGCGCGGCATCCGTTAAGGCGGCGATCTGGCTCTCATACCCGGCGGCCCTGGACGCATCCCCCAGCGCCCGGGCGGCCTCCGCGGCCCGCCGCAGGGAGTAGATCAGCACCGCGTGGGCGCCGGCCTGCTTGTTGAGGCCGTCGCCCCAGTCCAGGAAGCACCACCAGCCCTCCCGGTCGGCCACCAGCCCCCGGCTGTCCACGTCCCTCAAGGCCAGTTCGATCTGCCGCCAGGCGGTGGGGGCCAGTTCTCCCAGCGTCTCCCGGTCCCCCGTGGCCTGAAAGTAGTCCCACAGAGCGCACGGGAAGAACAGAGAGAAGTCGAACAGGGCGGTGTCGTCCACCTGAGGCGAGGGTTCGGTGAACAGGCAGGCCCCTACCCGGCCCTCGTTCTGGGTGAGGCCGGCGAACAGATACAGGCACCGCTTGACCAGATCGTTGTTGCGGAAGGCGGCGTAGTTGGTCAGCGCCTGGAGGCGCAGATCCCCCATCCACAGCCGCCGGTCCCGCTTGGGCCCGTCCTCGAACACCGTCTGCATACAGTCCCGCATGGTGCGCAGGGCGGTCCGGTCCAGCCGGATCAGATCCTCGTCGTCGGTCCGCAGCGGCGGCACCGCCGCCATGTCGGCGGAGGTCACGCTCCGACAGACCACATCGCTGACCACCACCCTGTATTTTGGCGATGTGTCCAGCACGGCGAGCTCCAGATAGCGGAAGGCGTACCGCCGGGGCAGGGACACCTGGCGGGGCAGCACATCCACATGGATGATCTCCTCCTGAATCCAGGAGCGGCTGATCTCTCCGTCATATTGAGAGGGGTCCGCCGCGATCTCATAGGGGATCTCGCCGAATCTCAGCCGCAGCAGGGCGGGCGCGTCGGCGGGGGACCCGACCGGCGTCAGGGAGAAGGTCACGTATCCCACCAGATGCTCCCCAAAATCCAGACACAGCCTGTTGCCCCGGCCCATGGGGGCGGAGCGGTCAAAGGCGGGGGACGCGGTCTCGGCCGCGTAGTCCTCCCCGCGGGGGACGATATTCACGGTGCGGACCGGCGCGGCCTCTCTCTCGATGAGCCTGGGCGTCAGCGCCTGGGCCTTGGCCACGAAGGCGTCGTTGACGATGGGGCGGAAGTCCTTGATGGCGTTGGTGATGGCCATGGAACAGCCTCCTTTTGTATGGGGTCTTTCCCCCATTATCCCCGTTTTTTGCGCGTCTGTAAAGAGAAAAAATGCGCCGCCGCTGCCCCTGGTATGCGGTTTCTATCCGATTTTGCACACCCATCCACAGAAAGACGAGGTGATCCCCATGCGGGAGTATGTTTTGCGCCGTCTGGCGGAGATCTCCGAGGAGGAACAGGCCCTGCTCCACGGCGCGCCGGTGGATATGTCCCAGTACAACCGGGCGGGGGAGGCGGTGATGGAGTCCTCCAAGCTGCTGCCGGGCAGCAAGCTGTTCGGCATCCGCACCCATACCCGCTTTGCCGATTTTCCCCGCCACAGCCACAGCTATGTGGAGATGATCTATCAGGTCAGCGGCTCCACCGCTCACGTCATCGACGGCCGGGAGCCCCTCACCCTGGAGGCGGGCAACCTGCTGCTGCTGGGCCGGGGCACGGAGCATGAGATCAAGGCCGCCGGCCGGGACGACATCGCCGTCAACTTCATCCTGGTGCCCGCCTTTTTCGACAACGCCGCCATCAGCATCGGCGGCAGCAACGCCCTGTCTCTTTTTTTGCAGAGCAATCTCCGCCGGGACGCCTCCCCCTGTTCCCACCTGGTATACGATGTGGCCGGGGAGCCTATCCTGGAGAATCTGCTGGAGAATCTGGTCCTGCTGGAGATGGACGGCGCCCCGCTCCAGCGGCAGGAACTCCAGCAGAAGACCCTGGAGCTGCTGTTCCACCACCTGTCCGGCCAGTCCGCCAAGCTGGTGGCCGCGGGCAGGCGGGAGCGGGAACAGGCCATTGTGCTGTCGGTGCTGAGCCGCATCGAGTCGGACGTGCAGTGTACGCTGTCCGCCCTGGCGGAGGAGCACCACATGGAGATGTCTTCCCTGAGCCGCCTGATTCGCCGGCACACGGGCTGTACCTTCACCGAGCTGCTCCACACGGCCCGGTTCAACCGGGCGGTGGTCCTGCTGGCGGATACGGACCTGAGCGTGGCCGACATCGCCGCTGCCGTGGGCTATGAGAACACCGCCTTTTTCTACCGCCGGTTCGCTCAGCGGTTCGGCTGCACCCCGGCGGAATACCGCGCCGCCCACCGCCGCGTCTGAACGCCGCCCCGGCCTCCGGGCCGGGGCGTTCTCTCCTTCAGGAATCTGCAAAATCGGATACATCAAAAACAAGGTACGTCCTTGTTTTTTCCATCCGGAGGAGTACAATAAAATCATCGGAAGGAAGACGCCAGAGGAGGGAAGAGCGTGAAATACTATCTCGCCATCGATATCGGCACGTCCAGCGGCCGGCCGGCAGATCGGAGGCGCGGTGGCCTACCGGGACAGTTGTACTGCCGGGATGGACGCCATCATACTCCTTGGCAACATGGAAAAACGTATCTCTTTCCATCGCTATTGTATATTTCGTGTTGAGCGGCTCTCTACTTACTTTAATGCGCTACTACAAAATAATAGGAGGCACAAAATGGTCAGGAAAGGTTTCAAGATGTTTCTGAATCCGGGCATGGCGGCGGAGTATGAAAAACGCCATAATGAGCTGTGGCCCGCGATGCAGGAGATGATTCATCAGTACGGCGGGCGGAACTATTCCATCTTTCTGGACGAGGAGACGAATGTCCTCTATGGATACATTGAGGTAGAGGACGAGTTGAAATGGTCCCAGTCCGCCGATACGGAGATCAATCGGAAGTGGTGGGATTTTATGGCGGATATTATGGAGACCAATTCGGATAACAGCCCGGTAAGCATCGACCTTCGTCCGGTGTTTCACCTGGAATAGGAGGGCCATATGGGACGCTGCATTTTAGCCATCGACATCGGCGCGTCCAGCGGCCGGCACATCCTGGGCCATGTGGAGGACGGGAAGATCGTGCTGGAGGAGGTCCACCGGTTCGACAACAAGCAGGTCCATGTGAACGGCCACGACTGCTGGGACATGGACAACCTGTGGGCTGGCATCGTGGACGGGCTGAAAGCCTGCAAAGCCCTGGGCAAGATCCCCAACACCGTGGGCATTGACACCTGGGCGGTGGACTACGTGCTGCTGGACGGGGAAGGCAGGCAGATCGGCAACGCCGTGGCCTACCGGGACGACCGCACCGCCGGGATGGACGCCCTGGTGGACGCCATCGTGCCCCGGTCGGAGCTGTACGCCAAGACCGGCATCCAGTACCAGACCTTCAACACCATCTACCAGCTCATGGCGCTGAAACAGGAGCACCCGGAGCAGTTAGAGGCGGCGGAGTCCCTGCTGATGATCCCGGACTACTTCAATTATAAGCTCACCGGAGTGAAAAAGCAGGAGTACACCAATGCCACCTCCACCAGCCTGGTGAACGCAGCGGCCAAGACCTGGGACATGGACCTGATCCGGCGGCTGGGTCTGCCGGAAAAGCTGTTCGGGGCGCTGTCCATACCGGGAACGGTGGTGGGGGACCTGACCCCGGAGATGCAGGCGGAGGTGGGCTTCAACACCACCGTCATCCTCCCCGCCACCCACGACACCGGCTCCGCCTTCCTGGCCGTCCCCGCCCGGGACGACAGGGCGGTGTTCCTCTCCAGCGGCACATGGTCCCTCCTGGGGGTGGAGAACGAGGTCCCCATCACCACCGAGGAGAGCCGGGAGGAGAACTTCACCAACGAGGGCGGGGCCTGGTACCGATACCGGTATCTCAAGAACATCATGGGCCTGTGGATGATCCAGTCCATCCGCCGGGAACTGAACGGCGTGGCCTATGTGGAGGGAAAGACCAGCCAATACGCCTCCGGCCGCACCTATTCCTTCCCCGACCTGATCGCCGAGGCCAAGACCGCCGCTGATTTCCCCTCCATGGTGGACGCCAACGACGAGTGCTTCCTGGCCCCGGACAGTATGATCGACGCCATCAAGGCGTTCTGTGAAAAATCCGGCCAGCCGGTGCCTCAGACGGTGGGGGAGATCATGCAGACGGTCTATTCCTCCCTGGCCATGGCCTATGAGAACGGGATCGCCGCCTTGGAGGACATGACCGGGAAGCATTACACCAGTCTGAACATCGTGGGCGGCGGCTGCCAGGATATGTACCTGAACCAGATGACCGCCAACGCCACCGGCCTGCCCGTGTTCGCCGGCCCGGTGGAGGGCACCGCCATTGGCAACCTCATCGTCCAGATGATCGCCGGGGGCGAGTTCACATCGTTACAACAGGCGCGTGACGCCATAAAAGACAGCTTTGACATCAAGGAGGTAACGCCATGTTAGTGGAAACCAAAGCCCGTGTGGGCGTGTTCGCCATCGCCCTGGGGGCCTATCTGCCCCAGTTCCCCTCCCTGGTCCCCGAGTTCGAGGGCCAGTACGCCGACTTCAAAAAGCGCATCCCCGACACGGTGGAGCTCATCGACGGCGGCATCGTCACCACCAAGGAGCTGGCCCAGGCCGCCGGCGACAAGTTCCGGGCTGCCGACGTGGACCTGGTCATCCTCCAGCTGCTGACCTACGCCACCTCCTACAACATGCTCCCCGCCGTCCGGGATCTGGACGTGCCCGTGGTGCTGGTGAACCTCCAGAAGAAGAAGGCCCCCGACTACGCCAACACCGACACCGCCACCTGGCTGGGCGAGCTGTACGCCTGCGGCGCGGTGGGCGAGATGGTGGCCGATCTGGAGCGGGCGGGCAAGCGCCACGCCGTCATCACCGGCGTGGTGGAGGGGGGCGACCCCCACGCCCAGGCGGAGATCGAGGACTGGTGCAAAGCCGCCCAGGTCCGCCGCCGCTTCCGCGACACCAACCTGGCCCAGATCGGCCGGCCCTACCCCGGCATGATGGACCTGTACATCGACGAGACCAACCTCTACCACCGGATGTGGCTCTACACCAAGCAGTTCGACTGGGAGAAGATGTGGGCCATCGCCGACGACATCACCGACGAGGACGCCATCCGGGCCAAGGCCCAGGACATCCTGGACACCTTCGATATCGAGGGTGGCGGCACCATCGAGAAGGTCTGGGACATGGCGAAATACGTCGTCGCTTTCGAGCGGTGGGTGAAGGAGGAGAAGCTGGGCTTCGTGGCCTCCCACTACGACGGGTTCGCCCAGGGGGTGGCCGGCAGGCTGGACTCCATGCTCATCCCCGCCTTCTCCATGCTCATCAAGCAGGGCACCGCCTGCGCCGTGGAGGGGGATATCAAGGTGGCCATGGCCATGAGCATTTTGAAAACCATCTCCGGCACCGGCCAGCTGTCCGAGATGTACTCCATCGACTTCGAAAAGGACATCTGCATCATCGGCCACAGCGGCTCCGGGGACGCGGACATCTCCCAGGCAAAAAAGCCCACCATGAAGATCGTCCCCGTGTTCCACGGCAAGACCGGCGGCGGCTACCTCACCCAGTTCTATCCCCCGGTGGGCCCCGTCACCTATCTGGGCATCACCCAGGACAGGGACGGTCACTTCAAGTTCGTGGTGGCCGAGGGGGTCAACGAGGAGGGCCCCATCTTCACCTTCGGGGACACCAATATGCGCACCCGCTTCACCTGCGGGGCCCGGGAATTCTGCGACCGCTGGAGCGAGGCCGGTCCCACCCACCACATGGCCGCCGCCGCGGGCCGCCACATCGACACCATTTTGAAAGTCGCCAAGATCTTCAACGTCCCCGCGGACATTATCACCCGCTGACCCGGTATCTATGCCTCCCCGCCCGTGGGGCGGGGGAGATCACATAAAACGATGAAAGGGAGTTTTCACCATGAAAGTTTTGGACGCTGAATTTGTCAGGGGCTTCATGCGCATGGCCGACGACGGCTGGCAGCAGGGCTGGCACGAGCGCAACGGCGGCAACCTCAGCTACCGTATCAAGCCGGAAGAGGTAGAGTCCGTCAAGGAGGAGCTGCACCCCGGCGAGTGGAAGCCCATCGGCACCACCGTGCCCAGGCTGGCCGGCGAGTACTTTCTGGTCACCGGCTCCGGCAAGTACTTCCGCAACGTGACCATCAAGCCCGAGGACTCCTTCTGCATCATCGAGCTGGACCAGGCCGGTGAGAACTACCGCGTCTGCTGGGGCCTGGTGAACGGCGGACGGCCCACCAGCGAGCTGCCCTCCCACCTGATGAACCACGAGGTGAAGGTCATCGCCACCGGCGGCAAGCACCGGGTCATCTATCACGCCCACCCCGCCAACACCATCGCCCTCACCTTCGTGCTGCCCCTCACCGACGAGGCATTCACCCGTGAGCTGTGGGAGATGGCCACCGAGTGCCCGGTGGTGTTCCCCTCCGGCGTGGGCGTGGTGCCCTGGATGGTCCCCGGCGGCCGGGACATCGCCGTGGCGACATCTGAACTGATGAAGCAGTACGACGTGGCCATCTGGGCCCACCACGGCATGTTCTGCTCCGGGGAGGACTTCGACCTCACCTTCGGCCTCATGCACACCGTGGAGAAGTCCGCCGAGATTTTGGTAAAGGTGCTCTCCATGGGGGCTGGCAAGCGGCAGACCATCCAGCCCGACGACTTCCGGCATCTGGCGGTGGACTTCAACGTCACCCTGCCGGAGAAGTTCCTGTTTGAAAAGAAGTAAACCCGGTGAAACTCACCACAAATTCATAAAAGGAGTGTATGTATCATGGCTGATCGTATCGTTCTGAATCCCGTCTCCTATCACGGCAAGGGCGCAATCGAGAACATCGTCCCCGAACTCAAGGGACATGGCTGCGCCAAGGCCTTCGTGGCCACCGACCCCGACCTGCTGAAGTTCGGCGTCACCGGCAAGGTCACCGCCCTGCTGGACGCCGCCGCCTTCCCCTATGAGGTCTACTCCGACATCAAGGCCAACCCCACCATCGAGAACGTCCAGACCGGCGTGGCCGCCTTCAAGGCATCCGGCGCGGACTGCATCGTGGCCGTGGGCGGCGGCTCCGCCATGGACACCGCCAAGGCCATCGGCATCATCATCAACAACCCCGAGTTCGCCGACGTCCGCTCTCTGGAGGGGGGCGCCCCCACCAAGAAGCACGCGGTGTTCACCGTGGCCGTGCCCACCACCGCCGGCACCGCCGCCGAGGTCACCATCAACTACGTCATCACCGACGTGGAGAAGAAGCGCAAGTTCGTCTGCGTGGACGTCCACGACATTCCCGAGGTGGCCGTGGTCGATCCCGACATGATGTCCACCATGCCCAAGGGCCTCACCGCCGCTACCGGCATGGACGCTCTGACCCACGCCATCGAGGGCTATATCACCAAGGGCGCCTGCCCCATCTCCGATATGTTCCACCTGGAGGCCATCCGGCTGATCTCCGCCAACCTGCGGGGCGCCGTGGCCAATACCGACGAGGGCCGCACCGGCATGGCCCTGGGCCAGTATATCGCCGGCATGGGCTTCTCCAACGTGGGCCTGGGCATCGTCCACTCCATGGCCCACGGCCTCTCCGCCCTGTACGACACCCCCCACGGGGTGGCCTGCGCCATCATCCTGCCCACCGGCTTGGAGTATAACGCCCCCGTGGCCGGCAAGCGCTACCGCGCCGTGGGCAAGGTCATGGGCGTGGAGGGCATCGACGCCATGAGCGACGAGGACGCCGCCAACGCCACCATCGCGGCGGTGAAGAAGCTGTCCGCCGACGTGGGCATCCCCGCCGACCTGAAGGGCATCCTGAAGGAGGAAGACGTGCAGTTCCTGTCCGAGTCCGCCTATGCCGACGCCTGCCGCCCCGGCAATCCCAGGGACACCAGCGTGGATGAGATCGCCGATCTGTACCGCGGCCTCATGTAAAACAGCCTCTATCAAATAAATATCCCCCCGCGAAAGCGGGGGGTATTTCAGTTTCGGGCATAGCCCTAATATTACAGGCGGCGCACAAGT
>CANRFU010000016.1 GCA_947629975.1 uncultured Oscillospiraceae bacterium
GAGGCCATGCGGAAGGAGGAACTTGCGCTGCGAGGCGAGGCGGAGCGGGCCAAGTGGGAGCGGGACCAGGAGCACCAAGAGGGGCTGAACCTGATCTACGAGCTGCGGGAGTACCAGAGTTTCATCGACTCCATCCCGCCAGAGATCTACGAGGAGCTGCGGCGCCAGTATGAGCTGGGCCAGCAGCAGGACCAGTATTTTGATCACAAATGAGGAGGAATCAAAAATGACTTACGAGGAACAGTATCCCCGTCGAGCGCAGATCATCCGCACCAAGGCGGACCGAAAGGCCGCGCCGCTGAGCGAGTACCGTATTCCCACCGAGGATGGAGAGTTCACCGGCACCCTGGCCTTTCGCTGCTGGCACAGAAATAAACCCATGCTGCTGTGCTGCTTCGACGCGGATGATGGGCGGAAGGTCATGCTCCAAGCCTGGTGGCAGAGTTGGGGCGTGAACTACTCGCCCAAGGAGACGCTCATCAACTTTGCCGACGAGGTCTTTGACGGGAGCCGATGGAGGTGTACTTACCGCAGAAAGGCAAACGGGTACCTCTCCTGGCGGACGGCGGAGCGGACGGAGTGATCACTCACTATCCATGTCCTGATAGACGCGGTGAGCGCCCGGAAGAAACTCCGGGCGCTCACTGTCGTATCGATTCAGTTCAATGGCCAGCCGCCACGCCAGCCGGAACCCACTAATGAAGCTGTCCAGAGAGCGGACGTCCGCGATCTCATCCTTGGCGTCGATGATCCGCAGTACCAAACGGCGGCCCTGCTTGTCCAGCAGTTCACCAAGTGCCTGACGGGCGGCCTCGGCCTCCGCTTCGGCTGCGGGGACTTCGGGGCGGATGTAGAAACTGTCGTATAGGGCTTTGAGGGTTTCGTTCATATGTCTCGCCTCCTGTTAGCAAAGCACAATACCACAGGAGGGGGAAGAAGTCTACTGGAAAACTGCCTGCCTCTCGACTACTGGAAACAGTGTTTTGCAATTATCCCGTCGACGTCAGCTATGCTGTAGGAAACATCATTACACCACTCTCCGTATTCGCCGCAATCGTTAACGGCGGCAACCCATTCAGCCAATGCTTTGCGCTTCTCGATATCCTTGCGTGTCTCCTGCCCTTTGGTCTCCAATATCAATGTCTTTCCATTGTCCAGGTGAATCAAAAAATCCGGGATATATTTTCTGAAAACACCGTCAAAGACATAGAGAATTTCGTATCCCAAGTGATCATTTTTGACCCACGATTTTACATGTGGGTTTTTCTCCAGAACATAACTTTCGGTCGCTTCCCAAGCACTATCAAAAACACAATGACTGATATGCGAATGCTGCGTTATATAACAGGGTTTGCTCGTGAACCATGTTGGCATATCTCCAGTCGAACGCACCTTTTTGTTTGCATCAAATATTGGTACGATGCGTTCCGTTTGCTCCAGCTTGATGAAACTCCACAAGTGCTGCACAATGCGATTCATGTTCATCATGTACATAATACGTTGCCGCAACGGATCTGTATTAAATAAAGGCGGATTTATAACGATTGTACCGGATTTCAGGTATCTCTCAACTAACCGAATGACTTGCCCCAGCAAAGCGAACTCTGTTCCTTCTTCTTGCCAAGAGGCTTTCATTAAACCGTAGACATTGCTCGCTGCATTGAAAATAATCGTTTGAAGCCGCAGTTGTGAATCAAGCTTCTGCAGATCGATCTCTGTGCATTTTGTTAAATCGGTTTTTCCATCAACGATAGGAGCAAGATCTGCGCGGAGACGGGTATCGGCAGCGTCAAGCTCCAGTGTGTCGATTTTATCCAGATCAATGGTCAGCTTAGGCTTAAAAGTCCTATCCAGTCTTATAATATTGGGCCAGGAGATTTCAAATTCCGCCCGGTCCTTTACAACTTCTACTTGAGTTTTAGGCGGAGTAACAGGAGAAGTCCCTTGTTCGTCCGTCTCATGCGGCAGGAAGGAAAACGGAATGCCAAAAATATTCACATACTCCGGTGTGAACATATCACTTCCATCTGCCAGATCATAGGAGGTCCGACGCAATCCTCGCCCAACTACTTGCTCACATAGAAGCTGACTGGAAAAAGCCCGCAGTCCAAGGATGTGAGTCACTGTTTTTGCATCCCAACCTTCGGACAGCATTCCGACAGAAATCACGTTGCGGATCTGTTCACCGCGCTTTCCCCTTTGACCAACAGTATCTACTGTTTCACGGAGAATGGCAGCGGCATCTTTCTTGCTTACGTTTTTATCGTCACCGTCATCAGATATTTCCGATGTTTGGGCCACGACATTCTCTGCCGCATCAATCGTTTTTGAATCGATATGAATCGTGAACTCCGGCTTGCAAAGCTCAGGAACAGGAATGCGCCCATGATCAAACGCATATTTGATTCGGGCTGCAGTCTCTGTGCGGTTCGCAACTGTGATCATAACCGGAGGCACAACAGATCCTGCCTCCTTCCACACTTTGTAGAGTTCCAGCCAGTCTTTCCCCAGCAAATAATACGCCTGAGTTAAAAGATCGGGCAGCGGCTCTTCTTCACCTGCGGAACGGTTAATATCAGTTCGCACAGTCGGATCGTTGTAAATGTGATACAGCTTGGAACGGAAACTGACAGCGTCCGGTGTTCCATCATCGCGGACTACTACACGCGGGGTTTTGACAAGGCCTGATTCAATCCCATCGTTTAGCCCAAAGTCGCTGACAATCCACCCGAACAGCGCCTCTTCATCATTTCTTTTCCCGGAAGGCGCAAACGGAGTAGCTGAAAAGTCATAACAGGTTAGAATATTCCGCGTCTTATTGATACGATCCAATCCGCTGATCCAGATCGTCGCCTGTTGTTCGGCCTCTTTTTGCTCCTTGGTCAATTTGGCTTTATTTTCGGGATTCTTACGCCAAGCATGGTGGGCCTCGTCGTTAATCACAAGGATATTCCGAGCATTGGACATCTCGCCCAGCACCTCACGGGTATATGCCTCGTCACTTTTGGCACCGCGCTTATCCACACTGCGACGCTTGGCGACGGTCTCTTCGCTGTCCCATGCTAGGGCCTGCCAGTTTATGATCATGACCTTGCCCTGGCGCAGCTTATCCATAAGGCCAACGGGAACCACATTGAACTGGATATAGTAGTTGTCATCCCCACCTGTCTGGAGAACCTGCAAACGGCTTTTTACGGTCAGCCCAGGGGCCACGATGAACACATACTTGGAAAAACGTCTGTCCTGCGGATAGGTGACCTTGTTGCAAACCATCCACGCAATCAGCATGGCCATAACAGTAGTCTTACCGCCGCCGGTACATAACTTCGTGCAAATCCTCCGGAACAGGCCGCCGTCGCCCGGAATATCAATGCCGACTTTTTCTGAGTCCGGGGCCTCTGTCAGCCAAATCAGCGTCTCGATTGCGTCCATCTGACAGTAGAAGAATTGATACTGCCGCGCCGTGGTGTCGTTCCAATGCTCCAACAGCTTATGGGTCACGCCGGTCACGCCCGGATAGCCGGCCTCGCGCCACGCCTTGACGCGGGGCCGAATCTTATTGACCAGGGGCAGCTCGATGAACTGTCCGATATCGTTATACTGGTTGGAGCCCTGACCGGCGACAAAGTAACCGGCCGGGCGTCTGCCTTCCTCGCGAATAAAGGACTGGCTGTTCAGATCATACTTCCAATGATGGGTCGGCTCCCGAAAGGCCGAGTTGATAATCAGTTGGTCGATTCCCGCCATCAGTCGTCACCCACCCTTATCACTTTCAGACTTTCGATTCCCCGGTCATCAATGATCTTGACGGCAATCTGTGTATTGGGCTGTACGTTGAACCAGAGAGACTCATTTCCAGCATATTTTTCGATCAGATCCGGGTCGATCTCTGCTTTGAGTGTCTTAGCGAGTTTAGCCCATCCGTCCTTTTTACCGCCCATGGGGAAGAACACCTGCTTGGGTTCGATACACATCCCGTCATAGTCGGTGTCCAGCATCCACATAGCGATCCTGGCGGTGCTGCCCGATTCCACAGTGCCCTTGGTAACGTCATAGTAGTCAAACCCGTTGACCCGGACCTTGAACCTCGTTTTGCTGCGCTTGTCCTGGATCAGCTCCACATCCGGCTGGCCCACCAGCCAGAAGGACTGGTCGGAGGAGCGTTTTTTCTTCAGGTCTTCCGTCATCAAGTCGGTGTTCATCTGCGCCTTGAGCAGCGTCACGCCGGGCCACTTCATCTCGTCGATATCCTTGGCTGCCTCCGGGTCAAACTGGAAGGCGGCGAAGATGATCAGTTTCGGGGAGGGACGCAAGGTCTCCGCCTCGTCCATGGCAAGCGCCACCATCCGGGAGTCCAACGGTTTCGTCTCTCCAGCAAAGCAGATCACCGCCCGGCGGGGCACATCTTCTTTCGTCTCCGCCTCCGCCTGCAGGAACTTTGTCCCGGACAGCGGCTCCACGCGGCTGAATTCCAACCTGCTGCCGCCGCGCCCCAGGATGCCGGTGGCCAGGAGCTGGTCCCGCCAGTCAGACTGCTTGGCGCTGAGGTCTTCCTCCTCTTCGCTGATCTCATCCAGCGGTTTCACCACCGGAGCGGGCAGTGCCTCCACAGTGAAGGGGCCGGTGATGCGGATCTTGGTCTTGTCGATCTCCGGCTGGTCGTAGAGCGTCTCGGTGGCGGGGGGCTCGTTGTTGGCGATGGATTTCAGCGTGATATGCGGCACCGTCTTATAGACAAAGCCGCTGCCTACACCTTGCTCCTCATGGGCCAGCTTGTAGTAGTCGAATGTGGCCGTCATCAGCCGCTGCTTGGCCAGGGTGATGGCTACCCGCGAGGTGTCGCAGGTAATCCAGCGGCGGCCCCACTGCTCGGCCACATAGGCGGTGGTGCCACTGCCGCAGGTGATGTCCAAAACAAGATCGCCGGGATCTGTGGTCATAAGCATACAGCGCTGGATGACCTTTATAGCGGTTTGAACAACATATCTTTTATCTTCGGTAAAGCTACCCGTTCCAGTGTCAGTCCATAACTGTGTAATTGGTACAACAGGGAAATCATCTAAATATCGTACATATTGCAAGCTGTTGGCGGCTACATGTAACCTGTTCCTTTCGGCTAAGTTACGAAGCCCCTCTATATTAGTTTTCCAAGCTTGGGTATAGGTCTTGCCATTGTATTCAAACGGAATTAGCGGATTTCCCTGAGATGTGATATTATCAGCTTTATATATCTTCACTCCATCTGGAATTAAGGTGCGATTTGCACGTTCTTCCTTGGTCATTCCACGACGAGTTCCGTCTGGGAAATCCAGCCAAGTATATGTATCAGCGGTTCCATCCTCAAAAGATTTTGGTAGATATAAGGTCTTATATTTACAATAATCTCTATTTTTTGCGTACCAAACTAAAAAGTCAACCCGACTTGCTAAATACTTTGTCGTTACACCACTCGTTTTGACAAAGGGAATAATGTTTAGATAATTCTGTGTTCCAAAAATTTCATCACACAATTCTTTAATATGATGTACATTTTCATCACTTATCTGCACGAACACACTGCCACTATCCGCCAGCAATTCCCGCGCCAGCAGCAGGCGGTCACGAAGATAGGTGAGGTAGGAATGGATCCCCAACTCCCAAGTGTCCCGGAAAGCCTTGATCATCTCCGGCTCCTGCGTCAAGTCCTCGTCCTTCTTGTCCTTCACATCCCGCTTATCCACAAAAGGCTGAAAATTTGAGCCGTACTTGATACCGTAGGGCGGGTCGATGTACACCATCTGCACCTGCCCGGCCATGCCCTCCTTCTCCAGCAGGGAGTTCATGATGACCAGGCTGTCGCCCGCGATCAGCCGGTTGGTCCAGTTAACGCCGTGCTGGTAAAACTCGATGCTCTCCCGCCGTCGGCGCATCCGCTCGGCGGGAGTCTCCGCCTCAAAAAAGGTCTGCTGTCCTTCCAGTTGGCCTTCAATCGCATTGGAGTATTCCTTCATCACCCGTGCGATGATGCTGTGCGGTTTAATGGATTCGTGGATATGGATAGAGGAGGTGGGCACGTCAAAGCTTGTCCCCTCCGCTTTACCTGCCCATTGCAGCGTCGGGTCAAGGTGGGGATCGAACTGGTAGGTCTTTACTTTTTCCTCTGCCTTATCGTGCTGGGCCATGCCGACTGGGGGATTGTTGGTGCGCTTCTTGTCGTCGTGGGTATAGGCTTCGACGTCGCGCATTTTTTCAGCACCGGCGATAACAGCCGGGTTTTTCCTCGGACGTGCCATTTAGTTGGCCTCCTTCACCTGATTGGGAACATGAATTACTTCACTGAGTTTTGGCTCGAAAAGCTTGTCAAACAGGATTTGATTTCGTCTCTTGGCATCTGCAAGAAGTTTGGTATAAGAAATAACCTCGAAATATGCATTCCGCTCTCGATTAAATCCCGTATAACCCATATTATCTGGCATACGCGATAAACTTGCATTCATACAATGGGTGCGCATTTTATCTGTCAGGTCGCATATCACATAGCAGCGAAACAGTGTACCGTCATTAACAGAAAACGTATTTCCATTCGCTTTTTCCTTCCTGCCTTGTCGTATTAAATCTACATATTCCCCAACCTGATTAATTGGATTTTTAGCATCATTATCTGGCTTTTTAAACTCTACTATTGTTACAGTTGAAAATGGCTCATCGCTGTCTGAATACGCAAACGCTCGATCGAAAATGGCAATATCAGGTTCTTTTCTGCTGTTACTCTCAATATAAGGCATAGATTTTAATGTTTTATCAGATGCCAGATACTGATGATAAGCTAAGCGTTCATCTACAATCCACAGATTCATTTCTTCAAATTGTATATCATCTGATGTATGTTGCATTGGGCAAATCACGGAATGGATGGCTTCTTCCTTCTTAAATTTCCCATCATCCTGAACAGTTAATGCATCTTCAAGAATCGTGAGTATTGTCTTTCGGCGTGTTACATATTCGGCTAAGCAAGTTTTGCTGAGTTCTGTAATTCCGGCCCAATATTGTTCAAACCGCTCATGGAATGTAGAATCAGGGGTATTGACTGCATCCTTAACATCACTCTCCAACTGCTTCCCTTGCAATTTGAGTTCCCTTTCCCATCTCTGCACATGTTTATGCAATTCAAGATCCAGCGCATCAGCCTTTAATCCAGCTGGTATTTCGTCGTACACCTCAGGTCGCTTTTGTAGGAGGTACCGGTACATTGGCTTATCGTAAGCAACAAAGTCGTCAATCTTTTTCTGCTTCTCTTTTTTGATATCCGAAATATAATCAGCAAGATAACCTTTAATAAACTCTACTGCTGTCTTTATAATCGCATCCTCGCTAACTCCGAGCAAAGAGACTTGACCGTTTTTCTCGTCATATTCAAAGTTGGTTCTAGTTGTATTGACTATCGAATCCAAGTACTTGCTGGTTATGTATCCCACATAGAAGAAACCTCTATCTTCCTTGAGTGGAATAATCTTTTTCTGTAAATCGGGAATATATATCTTCAGCTCTTTAGTCGCTACTTCCTGTAGGTTCGCACATAGATGCAACTGATGGGTGGGGACTCCTTCCGGAATTCTTAAATGGTAAATTGTAAAATCATGACCTTCAATATTGAATCGATCTTGGTCTAATGAATCACTAATATTATCATTGAACAATTTGTTTAAGTTAATTGGGTCCGAGTCATCATCCATAATTGTTATTTGAGGGCAGGAATCCGAAAGAAAAAACGGGAGACAGTGTTCAATGATTTTTCGGGCAACTGCATCTAATTCCACAGGAGCCGCGTTTCGGTATGTAGGAGAAAAATCACACAGCTTCACTGTGGTTCCTGTATCTTTAGCTTCAGAATCCGTACAGTTATTTTCTGGATTAATGCCTTCAGCATTAAAAATAAATCCTCGATGGAAGTATTTCCCCTCTTCTTGAAAAGTACTATTTACTTCCACTTGATTAAACGCCTTTAACCACAAAAAACGGCCTATGCCTTTGCAACCCTTTTTTATCTTGAGTGTAGAATATGCTGTTAGAAATGAATTATAGTTTGGCGTATCGAATCCAGTTCCATTATCAGTAATTGAAAAAGACTCAAATTTTTCTAGGGGGCCTTTCTGCTCCATAGTTTGCTGACCAGAGTTCACGCGTTTAGCATAAATCGTGATTGCACCTGCATTTTTATTCTGAGAATCCTCAATTGCTTGAATTGAATTAACGACTGCCTCAAACAGTGGCCAAAGTGCTTTGCTTTCGGCAAGCTGCATGCTATTTAACTGTCCCCTAATGTCAAATGCAAATGTTCCCATGGCCATTTCCTCCAATCATTTTTTGTATTTTATGACAATTAGTGTCCTAAAAAACTCTCTTCATTACGATTGCTCCTTCTCTTTCTCCCTAAACACCTTAACGTTATAATAATTCCTGCACCGTGTACTACAAAACTCGCTTTTGGGATTGATATTGTAATATATTTGCCCACAGTTTTTGCAGATTTTCAGTGTCTTCCGCGGGCTGCTGACCAATGCGCTGTATGCGAAATGGAGGAACGCCTCCAGCGAGGAAAACTCCCAGGAAAACTGCGGGCGCGTCGCTCCTGTCATGTGAAAGCCAATCGATCCGGACAAAGCCAGGAGATCGGAGCCTTTTGGAAGCGGGAGAACCTCCGGTCTGCCTATAATGCTGAACCGCTGATACAGGCTTTTGAACACGTTGCGAAAGCGTTCCAATTCCTCGCCATAGCCTTTGCTGTTTACTAAGCGGCTTGACGGCCTCAAATCGGGGTGCTGGACAGGGGCGGTGTCCTTATCCGCCCCAAGCCCCAGGAGGCCGTAACGGGCCGCAAAATCGGTGCAGGCGTAGTCTTTTGACGGGTCGTCTATGGTAATCAGACGCCCCAGTTCCAACGCATTTGCAACCAGCTCTCCAGGCATCTCTGCGCAGTTATACCAAATCAACCTGGGCTGCTCAGAGGCGTCAAGATCCGGAACCAAATATTGCACGCCTCTATGTTTTTTAATTGTATAGCCCTGCCACAGAGGCCACATGATGCGCTGGCCTGCTAAGACGTCATTCAATTCCATCACAGTTCCTCCTGTGTAATCGCTGTAATTACTATATCATCTTTCAGCCAGAGCCGCAAGAGCGGTTCTGGCTATTTTTGCATTTTTAGAGGTCTTTGCGCCCGGTCACCAACAGCCGGACCTTCTCGATTGCCCTCCTTCGGAGTTTGGTCACGTTTCGAACCGAGCATCCTAGTTCCTCCGCGATCTCTTTGGTGGAGACCTGGCATACGACGTTCTCCCAGAGCACCAGCCGCTGGAGGCCGCTCAGCTCTTTCAGCGCCTCGCTGGTGGGATACTCAGCGACCAGTTGGTGGATGTCCTCCGGGCGTTGGGAGAAGATCACGTCGTCCCATTCCTCCCAGCGGCACAGTTTCCTCCAGTCTCCCGGTCTCTGGACTCTCAGTTCTTCCGGCTTGGGCTCCCGCTCCGTCACCGTGGGATCCAGATCCGCCCGGTGCTCTTCGTGTCTCCGCTCATTGTTCCCGTCGTAGCGGTCCAATTCGGCCAGAACGCCGTCCCAGTTGCCGGCGCCGGCCAGTTCCCGGAGCCTATGATCCAGTTCCGCCTCCCGCTTGTCCGCCTCATTGCCCCACTTAAAATTCTTTTCTGCCATGGTACCGTTTTCACCCTCCGAACCGTCTATCTTATAGACGGAGTAATTGTTGTAATTATAATAATCAATTACAGCGCGATTGTCAAGAGGGGGCTGCAAATTATGGGCAGAGAGAATAACGATTTGACCCGCTACCGGGCCATGTTCCGGGGCTACCCGGACGCGCTGACCCCGGAGCAGGTCCGGCAGATGCTGGGTGTGGGCCAGCGGACGGCCTACCGGCTGCTGCGAACGGGGGCCATTCCCAGCGTGCGGATGGGCCGGATCTACCGGATTCCCAAGACGGCGGTCATCGACTATCTTTGCGCCGGGGAAAACTCAGAAAAGACTTGAAAAACGCGCCGTTCCAAGGTAACATCACAAGACCTTGGAGCGGCGCGGAAGGGAGGTATCTGTTATGAAAGGGGAGGTCACCGGCAGCTTGTTTGAGCGCCGGGGCAAATTTACCGCCATCCTAAGCTACTACGATGAGGACGGCAAACGGCGGCAGAAGTCCGTAGCGCTGGGCATCCCGGTGAAGGGCGGGAAGCGTAAGGCGATGGCCAGGCTGGAGGAATTGAAGCGGGAGTTTGCCCTCAAAGAGCCCGCCAAGCCCAAGGAGGAGTCTCCGCTGTTCGCGGACTATCTGAAGGATTGGCTGAAGATCGCCTCCACCACCATCGAGCGGACCACAAAACAGAGCTATGAGCAGCTGTTCAAGGCCCGTCTGGACCCGTTTTTTCGTTCCCGGAAGCTGAAGCTGTGCGACGTAGAGCCCAAGCACATCCGGGAGCTGCACCAGTCCATCCTGGATGACGGCTGCAACGCCAATACCGTCATCCACTACCACGCCCTGGTGCGGAAGGCCCTTCAGTACGCCGTGGAGAATGACATGATCCCCAGCAACCCCGCGGACCGGGTGGCACGGCCTCGCAAGGGCAAGTATCTGGCCAGCTACTATACCAAGGACGAATTGGCGGCGCTGTTCGAGGCCACCAAGGACGACTCTATGGCAGTGGTCATCCAGTTGGCGGCCTATTACGGTCTGCGCCGGAGCGAGGTGCTGGGCATCCGCTGGAGCGCCGTGGATTTCCAGCGGGGGACCGTGTCCATCAACCACAAGGTCACCGAACTCACCGAGAATGGCGAACACCGGCTTTACACCGAGGACAAGCTCAAAACCAAGTCCAGCTTCCGCACCCTGCCCCTGTTCCCGGCCACCCGAAAGCTGCTGGAAGAACAGAGGGAGAAGCAGGCGCGGTACCGGGCCATGTTTGGCAAGTCCTATTGCCGGGAGTACATAGACTACGTCTGCACCGACGAGTTGGGACAGTTGTTCCAGCCAAACTATGTCACCAACCATTTCCGGGTCCTGCTGGAACAGCACGGGCTGAGGCACATTCGATTCCACGATCTCAGACACAGCTGCGCCACCCTGCTGCTCAGCCAAAACGTCCCCATGAAACAGATCCAAGACTGGCTGGGTCACTCCACCTTCTCCACCACTGCCGACATCTATTCCCACCTGGATTTCAGTTCTAAGCAGGAGTCCGCCGCCGCCATCGCCGCGGCCTTCGCCCCGCCGGAGCCCGAACAGGCAGAAGAACAGCTGGGGGAGGTAGAGGAGCAGAACGAGGCCCCCCGCTTCAGCATGACCATGGGGGTGTGAGGTGAACTACCAAAAGCTGCGGGAGCAGTATCCCGCCGTCATCACCATGGATCAGTTCTACCGTATCTGTCATATCAGCAAACGCAAGGCCCGGTGGCTGCTGGAGCACGGGGTGGTGCCCTGCCGGGACTCAGGGAAAAAGACCCGGCGATTCAAAATCCGGCTGGCGGATGTGATTGCTTTTCTGGAGCGTCGGGACGCCGGAGATCCTGCGGTGGCTGCGCCCAAGGGAGCGTTCTCCAGTGGGGTCCACGTCCGCAAACCGGGACGGGTTCCCCTTGCCGCCTCGGAACGAGAGAAACTGCGGGTATCTCTCCTGGCCGCATGGGAGAGCTGGCCGGACGCGCTGACAGTGCGGCAGGCGTCGGAGCTGTGCGGGTGCTCGGAGAACACGATGCACCGGTGGGCGAGGAAGGGCACCGTGGCAAGCGTGGCTTACCGTGGCGCCTATCTGGTGTCGAAGGAGGGGCTGGCTGGGTGGATGGCTATCAGGCGGGGCGGCGCTCTCAGGCAGAAGCCATGGGAGCCCAGGCAAATTGATGATCCCATCCGTTTCATATAGCATCGTCAAGAGCCGATAAAAACCGTACATTCGCTGACAGGGCTGTTCGGAGCGGGGAGTGCGTCGCTCGGAGGAGCCCTGTCGAACATTTGCTGTTTTCTGCCGGTCAAGAGCCGGGAGAAATATCCGAAAAACGCCCCTGCCGAGTGACAGAGGCGTGGAAAGGAGTTTTTATGATCACCGGGCTGACAAAGCGGGAAAAGACCACAGAGATCTGGTTCGATGAGAAAGACCCCAGAATCCACATCCGCACCCACAACACCGATCTGAAAAAGCGGCTTGCCGCCTATGCGCGGCGAAACCCCGGAGTATGCCGCCAGACCGACGAAGACCCGGAGACGGGATGTTTGGAATTCGACATTGAAAAAGGGCGGCTTTCCTTCCGGCTGACCGCCCCTTACAGCGAACAGCGGCGGGAGGCGGCAAGCAGGGCGGGGAAGGATCACGCTGCCAATTTGTCACATCATGTCCGCAAGGATGAGATGCAGGCCATTTTAGAAAAAACCGCAAATGCCGGCCCTTAGGCCGGCATTTGCTTATGGCGGAGATGGAGAGATTCGAACTCTCGCGCGTTTTTTAGACGCCTACCGCATTTCGAGTGCGGACCCTTCAACCACTTGGGTACATCTCCATGATGAAATTGTCGCTGGGATTTCTGTTAGCATTTTGTTAGCACGGCCTGAAAACACGCCCTCCCGAACAGCCCGCAAATGCCCTGTTTATGCGGGTTTGCGGCGTTTTGTGGGACACTGCCGCGGCATGATTTCGAGTGCGGACCCTTCAACCACTTGGGTACATCTCCGTGTTTTAGCTTGTTTTTTCATTTGGGCAGAACTATAGGGCAGAACTGCGGGGTGGCGCTCATTCGGGACAATTTGCCCCGCATGCCGGAAAATGCCCGGGGACAGGACGACCTCCAAATTCTTACATTTCGAGTGCGGACCCTTCAACCACTTGGGTACATCTCCGTATTTCACATTATTTTTCGTTTGGACAGAACAACAGGGCAGAACTGCGGGGTGGCGCTCATTCGGGACAATTTGCCCCGCGTGCCGGAAAATGCCCGGGGACAGGATGACCTCCAAATTCTTACATTTCGGGTCAGGGCCGTTATAACCACTTCGATACCGCTGCATATTCAGTTCCCGCCCCAGCGGGGCCTCATTAGGATATCCCATTTTGCCGGGAATGTCAATCCCCCGCGCCGGGTGAAGCGGCCCTTCGTTCCGGCCGCGGGGGAGAGAGCGCCCGCTTTACTTCAGATAGGCCAGCACCTCGTCGGTGCGGACGCGGGCGTGGTCCAGCCCCTGCTGCCACAGGGCCCGGATCTTGTCCGTGTCCGTCTCCACCCGGGAGAAGCCCTTGGTGCTGTCCGGGCAGAACAGGAGGACGTCGCCCTTCTTCTCGGCGGCGAAGAGTTCCTCCCGGCAGCGGTTGTAGTCCTCCGCCCGGCGTTTCATCACGTCGATAAATCTGGGATACTTGCGGTAACAGGCCCTCATCACCGGCAGCAGGCCGTCCGGCTTGCGGACATAGCTCCGCTCCCGGGTGAGGACCACCACCACCCGCTCGCAGTCCTTCTCCAGGGCCCGTTTCCAGGGGATGCCGTCCGCCGCGCCGCCGTCCAGGCACTTCACGCCCTGGTAGTCGATGATGGGGAACAGCACCGGCATGGCGCAGGTGGCCTTCATGAGGGTGAATCTGGGGTCGGTCACGGCGGCCGGGAAGTAGCGGGGCGTCCCCGCCTCGATGTCGGTGACCACCGCCTCCGCCTCCCCCTGCCAGCGCTCCAGGGCGGCGAAGTCATAGGGCACCAGCTCCGCCGGGATGCGCTCAAAGGAGAACTCCAGCCCGAAATAGCTGCGGTTTCTGGGGTCGATGAGATTACGCTTGCCCATGTACCGCTTGTCATTGGCGAAGCGGGTGAGGATCTCCAGGTTGCGTCCGTACTGCCGGGAGAGGAAGCTCATCCCATAGGCGATGCCGGCGGAGGCGCCCACCACGTAGTCGAAGTCCAGGCCGGCCTCCAAAAAGCCGTCCTGCACGCCGCTGGAATAGATGGTGCGCAGCGCGCCGCCCTCCAAGACCAATCCCGTTTTCATGCCGGAGCCTCCAGTCAAAGTAGTTCAAAGGGCATTATACGCCTCTTTCCCTGAAATGACAAGCCCGCGGTTTTTCCCAAAAATCCGCCCCGCCGCCATCCGTTCCGGGGCTGACAAACGGTCCCTTTTTGTGTGCTTTTGGCCCCGCTTCGCCTTGACTTTGCCTATCCGCTACGGTATAATATGGTTACGTTAGTATGCCTCCCCTATGCGGGGAGGATAGGAGGTACGTATGAAAATGACCGATCAAATCAGCGAGGCGCTGGCCCGGTTCAGCGGCGGGACAAGCACCGACGCCTACAAGATCCTGGGCGCCCACCGGGAGGCCCGGGACGGGCAGGAGGGGTTCGTCTTTCGGGTCTGGGCCCCCCACGCCAAAAGCGTCCGGGTGGTCGGCTCCTTCAACGGCTGGGCCACCGACGGCCCCGTGATGGACGGCCTGGACGGCGGCGTGTGGGAGGGCTTCGTGCCCGGTCTGCGCGATTTCGACGACTACAAGTACTACATCGAGAAGGCGGACGGCTCCTTCGTGTTCCGGGGCGACCCCTACGCCTACCACTGGGCCACCCGGCCCGGCACCTCCTCCAAGGTGTACGACCTGGAGGGGTTCGAGTGGAGCGACGGAGCCTATCTGAAGGCCCGGGCCAAAAAGAAGCTGCTGAACAGCCCGGTGAACATCTATGAGATGCACCTGGGCTCCTGGCGGATGCACGACGACGGCAACCCCTACAACTACGCCGATCTGGCCCGGCAGGTGGCGGACTATGTCACCGAGATGGGCTACACCCATGTGGAGCTGCTGCCGGTGAGCGAGTACCCCTATGATCCCTCCTGGGGTTATCAGGTCACCGGGTACTACGCCCCCACCTCCCGGTACGGCACCCCCAAGGACTTTATGAAGTTCGTGGACATCCTCCACAACGCCGGCATCGGCGTCATCATCGACTGGGTGCCCGCCCACTTCCCCAGAGACGAACAGGGCCTGTTCGAATACGACGGCGACTGCTGTTACGAGCCCGCCGATCCGGTCATGCGGGAGCACCCCGACTGGGGCACCCGGGTATTCGACTACAGCCGGTATGAGGTCCGCTCCTTCCTGATGTCCAACGCCATGTACTGGCTGAAAGAGTACCACATCGACGGCATCCGGGTGGACGCGGTGGCCTCCATGCTCTACCTGGATTACGGCCGCCGGGGCCGGGAATGGCACCCCAACAAGGACGGCGGCAACATCAACCTGGACGCCGTCCAGTTCCTGCGGGACGTGAACTCCGCCGCCCTCAGCCATGACCCTAACGTGCTGATGATCGCCGAGGAGTCCACCGCCTTTCCCATGGTCACCAAACCGGGGTACGACGGAGGCCTGGGCTTCAACTTCAAGTGGAACATGGGCTGGATGCACGACATGGTCGGCTATATGTCCACCGATCCCCTGTTCCGCAAGGGGCGGCACAACGACGTCACCTTCTCCCTGACCTACGCCTTTTCGGAGAACTTCATCCTGCCCCTGTCCCACGACGAGGTGGTCCACGGCAAGTGCTCCCTCATCAACAAGATGCCCGGCGAGTACGACGACAAATTCCAGAACCTGCGCACCTTCTACGGCTATATGATGACCCACCCCGGCAAGAAGCTGCTGTTCATGGGCAGCGAGTTCGGCCAGTTCATCGAGTGGGACGAGAAGCGGCCCCTGGACTGGTTCCTGCTGGACTACGACAGGCATCGCCAGCTGCAGGAGTACGTGAAGGACCTGAACCACTTCTATCTGGATCACCCCGCCCTGTGGGCCAACGACACCGACTGGCAGGGCTTCCAGTGGATCGCCTGCGACGACGCCGCCCAGAGCGTCATCTCCTTCCGCCGCATCGACCCCAAGGGCAAAGAGGTCATCGTGGTTTGCAACTTCTGCCCGGTGGAGCGGACCGGCTATGTCATCGGCGCCCCAAAAGCGGGCACCTATGTCCCGGTGCTCTCCAGCGACGACGAAAAGTACGGCGGCCGGGGCACGAAGCTCTCTCCCGTGGGCGCCAAGAAGATCCCGCAGCACGGGCTGCCCTATTCCATCGAGCTGACCCTGCCCGCCATGTCCACCGTGTTCTATGAGCGGAAGGTCCTCCGGCGCGAAAAGGCTGATGATGAGGCGGAGACCGCCAAGGCCGAGCCCGCCAAGCCCGCCGCCAGGCGCGGCAGGAAGCCCAAAGCGAAGGCCGCCGTCCCCGTGGAGGAGCCCAAGCCCGCCGCCAAACGGGGCCGCAAGCCCAGGGCGGAGGCCGCTCCCGCCGGGGAGAAGCCCGCCAGGGCGAAAAAGAAGACCGCATCCAGGGCAAAAAAGGCGGAGGCCCCCAAGGCCGACGCCGTGAAAGCAGAGAAAAAACCCAGCGCCCGCAAGACCACCGCGAAAACCAGGACCACCGATTCCAAAGCGACCAAATAATATGAGGGGGACGATAACCGTGATCGAGCGTAAAAAAGAGTGCATTGCCATGCTTCTGGCCGGCGGCCAGGGCAGTCGGCTGTACGTGCTGACGGAAGACACCGCCAAACCCGCGGTACCTTTTGGCGGCAAGTACCGCATCATCGACTTTTCCCTGTCCAACTGCGTCAACTCCGGCATCGACACCGTGGGCATCCTGACCCAGTATCAGCCGCTGGAGCTGAACGACTACATCGGCAACGGCCAGCCCTGGGACCTGAACCGGAACTTCGGCGGCGCCCACGTGCTGCCGCCCTACACCCGGGCCAAGCACAGTGACTGGTACAAGGGCACCGCCAGCGCCATCTACCAGAACATCACCTTTGTGGACCGGTACAACCCCAAGTATGTGGTGCTGCTCTCCGGCGACCACATCTATAAGATGGACTATCACAAGATGCTGGAGTTCCACAAGGAGAAGGGCTCTGAGTGCACCATCGCCGTCATCGATGTCAGCGACGCCGAGGCCACCCGCATGGGCATCATGTCCACCGACGACAACATGGCCATCACCGACTTCGAGGAGAAGCCCAAGCACCCCAAGAGCAACCACGCCTCCATGGGCGTGTACGTGTTCACCTGGGAGGTCCTGCGCCAGTACCTGATCGCCGACGAGGAGGACCCCAACTCCGAAAACGACTTCGGCAAGAACATCATCCCCGCCATGCTGAAGGACGGCCGGGCCATGTACGCCTATCCCTTCCAGGGCTACTGGAAGGACGTGGGCACCCTGGACAGCCTGTGGCAGGGCAACATGGACCTGCTGGATCCCAGCGATCCCCTGAACATCCATGACCCCAACTGGAAGATCTACGCCCGGAACTATGCCAGCCCCTCCACCCGCATCGATCCCGCCGCCAAGGTGTCCAACTCCCTGATCTCCGAGGGCTGCATCATCCGGGGCAAGGTGGAGCACTCCGTGATCTACACCGGCTGCATCGTGGAGGAAGGCGCGGCGGTCACCGGCGCGGTGATCATGCCCAACACCATCGTCAGGAAGGGGGCCGACGTGAACTACGCCATCATCGGCGAGCAGTGCGTCATCGAGGAGAACGCCGTCATCGGCGAGAAGCCGCCCGCCGGCGGCGATCCCTTCTCTCACAACGGCATCGCCGTCGTCGGCCACAAAAAGACCATCGCCGCGGGCACTGTGGTCAAAGCCAAGGAAATCATTTAAGGGGGTGCGGCACAATGAATATGACTGGTATCATTTTCTCCGAGATGTACGGTGAGGACCTGGGCGTCTTCACCCATGACCGCAACCTGGCGGCCATTCCCTTCGGCGGCCGGTACCGCCTGGTGGATTTCGTGCTGTCCAACATGGTCAATTCCGGCATCAACAACGTCGGCGTGCTGGCCAAGCAGCACTATCACTCCCTGATGGACCACCTGGCCAACAACCAGGAGTGGGACCTGAACCGCAAGAACGGCGGCCTGCTGCTGCTGCCCCCCTTCGCCTCCGAGGCGGTGAACCACAACAACCGGGGCAAGCTGGACGAGCTGCGCAACGCCCTGAACTATCTGGAGAACGCCAACACGCCCTACGTCCTGCTGGCCGACGCCTATGTGGTGTACAACATGGACTACCGTCCCATGCTCCAGGCCCATATCGACAGCGGGGCCGACGTGACCATCGCCGCCACCCGGGTGGAGGATAACCCCGGCGCGTTCCCCTCCGTATTCCAGGCGGGCCGCAGCGGCCGCATCACCTCCTATGCCCTGAACTGCACCGCCCGCACCGGCGACTACGCCGGCATGGGCGCGCTCATCATCTCCCGCCAGCTGCTCACCAGCGCCATCCGGGAGTACACCGCCCGGGGCATCTACCACCTGGAGCGGGACTTCATCCAGCACCAGTTCAACCGGGGCCAGTTGTCCCTGAACCTGTACGAGTTCAAGGGCGTGTGCCTGCGCATCCGGGATGTGAACGAGTACTTCCAGAACAGCATGGCCATCATCAACGAGGAGGTCGGCGGACCCCTGTTCCGGGGCGACCGTCCCATCTACACCCGCGTCACCGACGAGGTGCCCACCTATTACGGCCCCGCGTGCTCCGTGTCCGCCTGCGTCATCGCCGACGGCTGCTCCATCGAGGGCGAGGCCGACCACTGCGTGTTCTCCCGGGGCGTCCGCGTGGGCAAGGGCGCCAAGCTGAAGAACTGCATCATCATGGAGGGCAGCGTGGTCGGCGAGAACGTGGAGCTGGAGAACGTCATCGTGGACAAGTGGGCCAACATCACCGCCGGCGCCGAACTGAAGGGCTTGACCACCAACCCGGTGATCATCCGGAAAGGAGCCACCGTATGAAGATCCTGTTCGCCTCCGGCGAGTGCGCCCCCTTCATCAAGACGGGCGGCCTGGGCGATGTGGCCGCGGCCCTGCCCAAGGTTCTCAGCGAGGCGCCCGGCTCTGAGATCGCGGTGTTCATCCCCTACTACAAATCCCTGAAAAACAACCCGGACCTCCAGGTGGAACAGGTGGCGGAGTTCACCGTCCCCCTGTCCTGGCGCAACGTCTACGTCGGCGTGTTCCGCCTGGTGAGCCGGAAGAAAAAGCTCCAATACTACTTCATCGACAACGAGTACTACTTCTACCGGGACGGCTCCATCTACGGCCACATGGACGACGGCGAGCGCTTCGCCTACTTCTCCAAGGCCATCCTGGAGGCCCTGCGGTATCTGAACTGGTATCCCGACGTCATCCACTGCAACGACTGGCAGACCGCCCTGATCCCCGTGTTCCTCAACGCCTGGTACAAGGGTGTCGAGGAATATAAGGGCATCCACACGGTGTACACGATCCACAACATCGAGTACCAGGGCTGGGCCGGCCACGACTTCCTGGGCGAGGTCATGGGCCTGGGCGAGGAGTGGCGCAGCGTGGTGGACATGAGCGGCGCGGTCAACTTCATGAAGGCCGCCATCGTGGCCGCCGACCGGGTCACCACCGTGTCCCGCACCTACGCCCACGAGATCCAGAACAGTTACTTCGCCCACGGGCTGGACGGGGTGCTCCGGGAGAACAGCTGGAAGCTCACCGGCGTGGTCAACGGCATCGACACCGAGGAGTGGAACGCCGCCACCGACCCGCTGATCTACGCCGACTTCACCCCCGACACCCTGGAGAAAAAAGCGGAGAACAAGCGCTTCCTCCAGGAGCGGCTGGGGCTGGCCGTCCGGGAAGATGTGCCCGTGGTCATCATGATCACCCGCCTGGCGGGCCACAAGGGTGTGGATCTGGTCCAGGCCGTCATGGACGACCTGATGTGGGACGATATGCAGCTGGTGGTCATCGGCACCGGCGAGGCCCAGTATGAGGATATGTTCCGGGGCTACGCCTACGCCTTCCCCCACAAGATGTCCGCCAACATCGTGTTCGACAACACCCTGGCCCATCAGACCTACGCCGGCGGCGACCTGGTGCTCATGCCCTCCAAGCAGGAGCCCTGCGGCCTGACCCAGCTCATCGCCATGCGGTACGGCACGGTGCCCATCGTCCGGGAGACCGGCGGCCTGTTCGACACGGTGCCCGCCTACGACCCCGAGACCGGCGAGGGCCGGGGCTTCACCTTCAAGACCTACAACGCCCACGACATGCTGGACGCCATCCGCCGGGGCTGCGCCCTGTTCCGCGACAAGGAGGCCTGGGCCGCCCTGCAGAAGAACGATATGCGGGTGGACAGCTCCTGGAAGGCCTCGGTGGAGGACTACTGGGATATTTATCGCTCTTTCTGAGAAAAATTCCTTGCAAAGCGCATATCTTATTGATATAATACCCGCGCTGAGGCGCGCCGCGCCTACGCTGTAACGACCGTGCGCTCACAGCCCGGTGATACCGGGCTGTGAGCGTCTATGGCGTTTCAAAGGGGGCAACCGGCCCCAGAATATGGTTTTGAGTCCGTCAAGAAGATTTGCCGGCCAGGCCGGCGGTAAGGAGTTTCGCGCATGGATCAGAAACAGATCATTTCCAACCTGGAAAACACTCTGCTGGTGCGCTACGGCTGTCATATGGACAACGCCTCCCCCCAGCAGATCTACCGTGCTCTGTGCTACAACGTGAACCGTATGCTGGCCGCCCAGAGCGCCGCCTACTACCGGAAGCAGGAGACAGAACACAATAAAAAGGTCTACTATATGTCCATGGAGTTTTTGGTGGGCACCTCCCTCCGCAACAACCTCTACAACCTGGGGATGGAGGATGTGTTCACCAAGGCCCTGGCCAAGTGCGGCGTGGATATCCACGACCTGTACGAGCTGGAACCGGACGCGGGTCTGGGCAACGGCGGCCTGGGTCGTCTGGCCTCCTGCTATATGGATTCGGCCGCCAGTCTGGGCCTGCCCATGACCGGCTATTCCATCCGCTACGAGTTCGGCATCTTCAAGCAGAAGATCATCGACGGCTGGCAGATGGAGTTCCCCGACGACTGGCTGTCCATGGGCGACGTGTGGCTGGTCCCCCACGAGAGCGAGGCCGTTGAGGTCAAGTTCGGCGGCCAGATCCACTCCTGGGACGACAACGGCAAGTACCGTGTGGCCCACCTGAACTATCAGTCGGTCATGGCCGTCCCCAACGATATGTTCATCACCGGCTACAAGAGCGAGGCGGTGAACCCGCTGGTCCTGTGGAGCGCCAAGTCCCCCAACAGCTTCGATATGTCCGCCTTCTCCCGGGGCGACTACGCCAAGGCCCTGGAGGGCGACACCATGGCCGAGGTCATCTCCAAGGTGCTCTACCCCGCCGACGACCACATCGCCGGCAAGCGGCTGCGCCTGCGCCAGCAGTATCTGCTGGTGTCCGCCTCGGTGCAGACCATCCTGAAAAAGCACCTTCGGGAGTACAAGACCCTGGACAACCTGCCCGACAAGGTATCCATCCACATCAACGACACCCACCCCGCCCTGTGCGTGCCCGAGCTGATGCGCCTGCTCATCGATGAGTACGACTACTCCTGGGACAAGGCGTGGGACATCACCTGCCGCACCCTGTCCTACACCAACCACACCGTGATGAGCGAGGCCCTGGAGCGCTGGAGCGAGGATCTGTTCTCCGAGCAGCTGCCCCGGATCTATCAGATCGTGTGCGAGATCAACCGCCGGCTGTATATCGACCTCCAGGCCTTCTACGGCAACGACTGGGGCAAGCTGGACTATATGGCCGTGGTCGCCAAGGGCGAGATCCGCATGGCCAACCTGTGCCTTGCCTGCTGCCACAAGGTCAACGGCGTGTCCAAGCTCCACTCCGAGATCCTGAAGGACAGCATCTTCCACGACTACTACGTGATGGAGCCCGACAAGTTCACCAACGTGACCAACGGCATCGCCTACCGCCGGTGGCTGTGCCAGTCCAACCCGGAGTTGAGGGACCTGCTCAACGAGCTCATCGGCCCCGGCTACACCACCGACAGCACCCAGCTGGAAAAGCTGATGAAGTATTATGACGATCCCGCCGTCCTCCAGCGGCTGCGGGAGATCAAGCTGGCCAACAAGGTGCGCCTGTCCAACCTGATCCTCAAGCGCAACGGCCTGTACGTGGACCCCAACTCCCTGTTCGACGTGCAGATCAAGCGCCTCCACGAGTACAAGCGCCAGCTGCTGAACGTGCTCCAGATCCTCCACATGTATCTGGAGATCAAGGCCAACCCCAACGCCCCCTTCCAGCCCCGGGCCTTCATCTTCGCGGCCAAGGCGTCCGCCGGCTATATCATGGCAAAGCAGATCATCCAGCTCATCGTGTCCCTGTCCAAGATGACCAACAACGACCCCGATACCCGGGATAAGCTGAAGGTGGTCTTCATGGAGGACTACAATGTGTCCCTCGCCGAGATCATCTGCCCCGCCGCCGAGATCTCCGAGCAGATCTCCATCGCCGGCAAGGAGGCCAGCGGCACCGGCAACATGAAGCTGATGATCAACGGCGCGGTGACCCTGGGCACCCTGGACGGCGCCAACGTGGAGATCCACGAGCAGGTGGGCGATGACAACATCTTCCTCTTCGGCCTGAAGACCGAGGAGGTCAACGAGTTGTGGCAGAAGGGCTATCATCCCCTGGACTATGTCCGCGGCGACCCGGAGCTGAAAGCGGTCATGGACGTGCTCATGGGCGGCATCGGCGGCATGCACTTCGATGATATCGTCCGCTCCCTGACCACCAACAGCAAGGGCACCGCCGACCCCTATATGTGCCTGGCCGACTTCCACGACTATGTCCGCGCCCAGCGGGAGGTGTCCAAGGTGTACGCCGACCAGCGGAAGTTCACCAACATGTCTCTGGTGAACACCGCCAAGGCGGGCTTCTTCTCCGCCGACCGGGCCGTCATGGAGTACGTGGACAACGTCTGGCACGCCAAAGTCAGCCGCTGAGCCGTCACTGAGGAGGGTTTTTCCATGCGAGAGGTCTGCTTCGGTATCGATGTGGGCGGTACCACCGTCAAGATGGGCCTGGTGGCCCGGGACGGGCAGCTGCTGGAGAAGCAGGAATTTGTCTCTCCCCACGACGTGGAGGAGATGTTCGACAATATTGCCGTGCATATGAGCGAGGTCATGAGCCACTTCCCGGACTGCGAGTGCATCGGCGCGGGCATCGGCGTGCCCGGCCCCGTGGTGAACGAGCGGCTGGTCCGGGGCTGCGCCAACCTGGGCTGGGGCGATGTGGATGTGGCCGCCGAACTGGGCCGCACCGGTCTGCCCGTCAAGGCCGCCAACGACGCCAACCTGGCCGCCCTGGGCGAGATGTGGCAGGGAGCGGGCCGGGGCTGCAAAGACCTGGTGCTGCTCACCGTGGGCACCGGCATCGGCGGCGGCATCATCAGCAACGGCCATATGGTGGCCGGGTCCATGGGCGGCGGCGGCGAGGTGGGCCACATCCCCACCGGCTACCACACCGACTGGCAGTGCGGCTGCGGCAAATACGGCTGCCTGGAGGTCACCGCCTCCGCCAGCGGCATCATCCGGGCCGCCCGGCAGTTCTCCCCCTTCAGGGAGGCGAAGCGGGTCACCGCCAAGGACGTGTTCGACGCCGCCAGAGACGGCGACGAGAACGCGCGCCGGGTGGTGACCGAGGCGGGCCACGCCCTGGGCCACTGCGCCGCCATCCTGGGCTGCGTGCTCAACCCGGAGCTCATCCTCATCGGCGGCGGCGTGTCCGCGGCGGGCCGGCCCCTGATGGACCCCGTGGAGGAGACCTTCCGGCAGGAGGTCTTTGGTCCCTGCTCCAACGTGCGCTTTGCCCGGGCCATGCTGGGCAACGACGCCGGTATCCTGGGCGGGGCCGCCATGTTCTTCTGCGAATAATACATACCGTCGGGCCGGCGCTCTCGCCGGCCCGGCCTGATAAAGGAGACGATGTGTCATGCTGAAACTCGATCTGTCCAACCTGGAGGGTCTGGTATCTCAGGAACAGCTGGACGCCATGGCAGCCGAGGTGGCCGCCGCCCACGGCAAGCTGTACGATCCCGCCGCCCCCGGCTCCGACTACGTGGGATGGGTGCGCCTGCCCGAGGACTATGACAAGGAGGAGTTCGCCCGCATCCAGAAGGCGGCGGCCAGGATCCGCTTCGACTCCGACGTGCTGGTGGTCATCGGCATCGGCGGCTCCTACCTGGGCGCCCGGGCCGCTCTGGAGGTGTTCCCCGCCCAGGGCATCGAGATCTGCTTCGCCGGCTGCTCCCTCAGCCCCAACGAGCTGAACAAGGTGCTGGACAAGGTCCGGGGCAAAAACTGGTCCATCAACGTGATCTCCAAGTCCGGCGGCACCACCGAGCCCGCCGTGGCCTTCCGGGTGTTCCGGGACGCCCTGGTGAAGCAGTACGGGGCCGAGGCCAACCGCCGCATCTACGCCACCACCGACAAGGCCAGAGGCGCCCTGAAGGGCGTGGCTGACGCCAACGGCTGGGAGACCTTCGTGGTGCCCGACGACGTGGGCGGCCGGTACTCCGTGCTGTCCGCCGTGGGTCTGCTGCCCATCGCCGCCGCCGGCATCGACATCACCGAACTGATGGGCGGTGCCCATGACGCCATGGCCGCCTTCGACCGGCGGGACATGGGCAACCCCGTGTGGCAGTACGCCGCCGCCCGGAACCTGCTCTACCGCCAGGGCAAGAAGATCGAGCTGTTCTGCTCCTACGAGCCCTCCTACTCCTTCGTGGGCGAGTGGCTCAAGCAGCTGTTCGGCGAGTCCGAGGGCAAGGACGGCAAGGGCATCTTCCCCGCCTCCGCCCAGTTCACCACCGACCTCCATTCCCTGGGCCAGTACATCCAGGACGGCGAGCGCCACCTGTTCGAGACGGTCATCTATGTGGACGACACCGGCTGCGACGTGGCTATCCCCTACAGCGACGACAACGGCGACAACCTGAACTACCTGGCCGGCAAGCCCCTGAGCTTCGTCCGGGAGATGGCCTTCCGGGGCACCCTGGCCGCCCACAGGGACGGCGGCGCGCCCTCCATCGTCATCCGCATGGACAAGATGAGTCCCCGGGCCCTGGGCGAGCTGTTTTACTTCTTTGAGCTGTCCTGCGGCGTCAGCGGCCATATGCTGGGGGTCAACCCCTTCAACCAGCCCGGCGTGGAGGCATACAAGAAGAACATGTTCGCCCTGCTGGGCCGTCCCTGAAAACGTACGATCCTCGATTTGCAAAACAGGCGTCCATCCTGCGGGATGGACGCCTGTTCGTTCTATTCTGTCCTTTTTCAGCGGCCGGCAGCGCCCTCGCAGATCCACTTCTGATAGGCCCATTGCAGATGGGTGTTGTCCACTGTGTCGCTGCTGACAGGTGTGCCGCACTCCTGGTAAACATAGATGCTGGAGTCGCTGTCGCTGGTATAGTACTCACAGCCCTTCAATTTCGTGTTGTTCGCCTCCCGCGCGGTCAGTTCTCCCGCATAGGCGTAGCCCTCCGGCAGTTCCTTCTCCGGCATATCCCGGTCAATATAACGGTTGCCCGATATGATGATGCTGGGCCGCTCAGCCCAATGGGCGCAGCCCGCCAGGGCCAGCAGCATACACGCCGCCAAAAGAAATGCCATCGCCCGTTTCATTCCATTCACCTCCTCCCCGTTTTTTACCGCTTTTTGTTATTGTCAGTATACTATGTCCACCCATCTCTGTCAAGCTCGGCATAACTTTCCCGCACCACTTGCAAACGGGCCGCGATTGTGGTATCATACCGAAAGAGTACACCAGTATCCAAACGAAGGGAAGATTTTATATGTCCGGACATTCCAAGTGGCATAACATTCAAAAGACCAAGGGCGCGGCCGACGCCAAGCGCTCCCAGGCGTTCACCAAGATCGCCCGTGAGATCATCGTGGCGGTCAAGACCGGCGGCAGCGGCGACCCCAACAACAACTCCCGCCTGGCCACCGTCATCTCCAAGGCCAGGGCCGCCAATATGCCCAACGACAACATCAAGCGCACCATCGACAAGGCCGTGGGCTCCGGCAACGCCGACAGCTACGAGGCCATCAACTACGAGGGCTACGGCCCCTCCGGCGTGGCCGTCATCGTGGAGGCGCTGACCGACAACCGCAACCGCACCGCCTCCGACGTGCGCCACTACTTCGACAAGTTCGGCGGCAACCTGGGCGCCACCGGCTGCGTCTCCTGGTCCTTCGACCAGAAGGGCGTGCTGGTCATCGAGAAGGAGGACCTGGACGAGGACACCGTGATGATGGACGCCCTGGAGTGCGGCGCCGCCGACTTCGAGCCGGAGGACGAGGTGTTCACCGTCTACACCGCCCCCGACGACTTCCCCGCCGTCCTCTCCGCCATGGAGGACAAGGGCTATACCTTCCTCTCCGCCAAGGTGGAGATGGTGCCCCAGAACTACGTCACCCTCACCGACGAGAAGGACATCTCCAACATGGAGAAGCTCATCGATATGCTGGAGGACAGCGACGACGTGCAGAACGTCTGGCACAACTGGGACAACTGAGATCTGTGAATTCGGCCCCTCCCGTGCGGGAGGGGCCGTTTTGCGTCTCATTTCCCCAGTTCCTGATTGCGCTTCCACGCGGCGATGACCGCGTCGATGGCGGCGGCCCGGAGGCCGCTCCGCTCCAAGGCGGCCACCCCCGCGATGGTGGACCCGCCGGGGGAACACACCGCGTCCTTCAGCGCGCCGGGGTGGTCCCCCGTCTCCAGCACCATGGCCGCCGCGCCCAGAGCCGTCTGGGCGGCGTATTCCAGGGCCTTCTGCCTCGGCAGGCCGGCCATCACCCCGCCGTCGGCCAGGGCCTCGATGTAGGGGTACACAAAGGCCGGGCCGCAGCCCGCCACGGCGGAGAAGGCGTCCATCTGCCCCTCGTCGATGACCTCCACCCGGCCGGAGGCGGACAGGATCTCCCTCACCGCCGCCAGGTGCGCCTCATCCGTCCCGGGAGCGGCGCACAGGGCGGTCATCCCCCTGCCGACGGCCACGCAGGTGTTGGGCATGATGCGGAGCAGGGGCACGTCGTACCCCGCCCCCGCCAGAGAGGGCTTCAAGCCGGCGATCTGCTTCCCGGCGGCCATGGAGATCAATACCTTGTCCTCCCCGGCGGCATGGGATTCCGCCAGCACCGGGGCCAGCTCCTCCAGCAGGGCGGCCATCAGGTGGGGCTTTACCCCCAGGAAAACGTACTCCGCCCCCCGGAGGGCGGCGGCGTTGTCCGCCGCGGCACAGCCCAGCTCGGCGGCCAGGGCCTCCGCTTTGGCGGCGGTGCGGTTGGACAGGATCACCTGATCCGGTCCCAGCGCCCGGACGGCGGCCCTCGCCAGCGTTCCGCCCATATTTCCCGTGCCGATAAACGCGGCCTTTTTCATGTGGGACACCCGCTTTCATTCAGTGAAGTTATCTGTATTATACCCGTTTGCGCTCCGCCGCGCAAGCCCCCGTGCCCATTTGATAAAAGCCACCGCTGGCCGATCTGAAAGTCTGAGCGGCGCTCCCACACAGACGAGCGCCCCGCCGTTGGGCGGGGCGCTCATTTCACTCCTGGGACAGGATCAGTTTTGCCGTGTCGGTGAGCTTTGCGCCCGCATCCATGCTCTGCTTCTGCAAAAAGCGGTGTGCCTGCTCCTCGGTCATGCCGTTTCGGTCCATCAACACCGCCTTGGCCTGGGCCACCAGGGCCTGCTCCTCCTCGGAGCGCTGGGCGGGCCGCCTGCTTTTGGTGGCGGGGCGCTGGAACTGGGCGAGCATCCGCACCGAGGTCAGCAGCTCGCTGCGCCGGATGGGGGACCGGAGCTTGAAGATGCCCTCCGCCCCGCACAGGTCCAGCCGGGCCTGGGGGGCCACCATCAGCATAGCGCAGCCGGGCGGCAGATCGTGGAACAGGCCCTCGCAGGACTGATCGGCCAGCTTGAAGCCGCACACCACAGTGCGGAGCCTCAGCTTCCGGACGGTCCGCTTCACCCCGGCGGCGCTGCGGCAGACCAGACAGGAGAAGTCTCCGCTGGCCTCCAGGATCTCCTTGACGCGGGCGGCGTTGGCGGCGTTCTCAAAGGCCACGATCACCTTCCACATAGTCCCTCACTCCTTTGTTGTCTTCGTGGGGACAGGCGCCGCGGATCAGTAGTTGATCATGTACTTATCGCGCTCCCAGCTGGAGACGCGGGTGCGGTACTCGTCCCACTCGGCCTCCTTGCCGGCGATATACTGGCTGCTCACATGCTCGCCCAGGGTCTCCATGACCAGCTTATCCTTCTTCATGGCCACCAGGGCCTCCTCCAGGGAACCGGGCAGGGCCTCGATGCCGCGGCGGCGCCGGGTGGCGGGGCTCATGGCGAAGATGTTCTCAGTGATCTCGGGGGGCGGAGTCATGCCCTTTTCAATGCCGTCCAGGCCGGCGGCCAGGCACACGGCCAGGGACAGATAGGGGTTGCAGGCCGGGTCGGGGCAGCGCAGCTCCACGCGGGTGGACTGGCCCCGGGCGGCGGGGATGCGAATCAGGGCGGAGCGGTTGGAGGCGGACCAGGCCATGTAGCAGGGGGCCTCGTAGCCGGGGACCAGCCGCTTGTAGGAGTTGACCAGCGGGTTGGTGATGGCGGCCATCCCCTTCATGTGATGGAGGATACCGGCGATGAAGCTGAACGCCTCCTTGGACAGGCCCTTGTAGCCGTCGGGATCGTAGAACACATTCTTACCCTCGCGGAACAGGGACATATTAGTGTGCATACCGGAACCGTTGATGCCGAAGATGGGCTTGGGCATAAAGGTGGCGTGAAGGCCGTTCTTCTGGGCGATGATCTTCACCGCCAGCTTGAAGGTCATGATCTTGTCGGCGCACTCCAGGGCGGGGGCGTACTTGAAGTCGATCTCGTGCTGGCCCTGGGCCACCTCGTGGTGAGAGGCCTCGATCTCATAGCCCATCTGCTCCAGGTTCAGGCAGATCTCCCGGCGGGTGGACTCGCCGTGGTCCAGGGGGCCCAGGTCGAAGTAGCCGGCCTCGTCGTTGGTCTTGGTGGTGGGCTTGCCCTCCTCGTCGGTCTGGAACAGGAAGAACTCGGCCTCGGGCCCCACGTTAAAGGAGTCATAGCCCATGGACCTGGCCTTCTCCAGCACCCGCTCCAGCACGCCCCGGGGGTCGCCCACAAAGGAGGAGCCGTCCGGATTGTGGATGTCGCAGATCAGCCGGGCCACCTTGCCGTGCTGGGGCCGCCAGGGGAAGATGACGAAGCTGTCCAGATCGGGATAGAGATACTGGTCGGACTCGTTGATGCGGACGAAGCCCTCGATGGAAGATCCGTCCAGCATGATCTGGTTGTTGACCGCCTTTTCGATCTGAGAGGCGGTGATAGCCACGTTCTTCAGCTGACCGAAGATGTCGGTGAACTGCATGCGGATAAACTTGATGTCCTCTTCTTTGACGATGCGGATGATGTCTTCCTTGGTGTAACTCATATTGACTTCCCCTTTCCACGCCGGTCCAAACCGGTGCGATATGATCTGTGAGGGCTTGGTCACGGTGACGAAAAAGGCGCTCCGCCCCGGCAGGGTTCGGAACGCCTTTGTTCTCCCGTTTCTGCACTTAGTATAGCACGAAGCGGCTTTTTGTCAACTAAAAATTGCACGGACGCAAAATTTCAGCGCAAAAAACGAGTTTCTATACGCCCGAAACCCGTTTTTTGTGATTATTGACATTTTGCCGGCACGGGCGGAGACCCCTCCGGCGGGCAAAGGCGCAAAAAAGGGGCTTGCCAGTGCGGGGCGGCAGATGTACAATAGTGGGGATGACCGGGGACCACAGGGGCGGACCCGCGCCGCGGAGTCCCCCCCGCGAACAGCCGGTTTTCCCCCGGACCGCCGCCAGGAAGGCGGCGTCCCCCCTCCCCCGCGCCTTTGAAAAAAGCCATGAAGGTGATGCCGCTCCGAAGGGCGGCGCCAAGACTTTTGAAAAGGGGAACTCAAGCATGAACCAGACCGACCGCTCTACCCACATCCGCAACCTTGTCCTGGCCGCCCTGTTTATCGCCATCGGCATGGTGCTGCCCTTCTTCACCGGGCAGATCCCTCAAATCGGCAAAATGCTCTCCCCCATGCACCTGCCCGTGCTGCTGTGCGGCCCCATCTGCGGCTGGCCCTGGGGGCTGGCCGTGGGGCTGATCCTCCCCCTGTTCCGTCACTTCACCCTGGGGATGCCCATGCTGCTGGACGCCGTGGCCATGACCTTTGAACTCGCCGCCTACGGCGGGATGGTGGGCTTCCTCTACCGCCGTTTCAAAAAGCAAAACATCGCCGCTGTCTACTGCTCCCTCATCGCGGCGATGCTGGCGGGGCGCGCGGTATGGGGCGTCGTCCGGGTCATTATGACCGGCGTGACCCAGGAGCCCTTCACCTGGCAGATGTTCATAGCCGGCGGTTTTATCAACGCCGTGCCCGCCATCATCCTCCAACTGGTGTTCATCCCCGCCATCATGGCGGTCCTGGACCGCACAGGCCTGGTGCGCTTCCAGGGGAAGCATCCGGAGGCGTCGTCCCGCTGATATGGCGGCCCTTTGTCCGCTTTGACCCTGATCGACTGAAAGAGGAGGCCCCAGTATGGACTATCGGGTGGAACATGACACCATGGGAGAGGTGCGGGTGCCCGCCGGACGCCTTTGGGGCGCCCAGACCCAGCGGAGCCTTCAGAACTTTCCCATCGGGGAGGAGACCATGCCCCGGGAGATCATCCGCGCCTTCGCCTGCCTGAAAAAGGCCTGCGCCCTGGCCAACTATGACGCGGGCAGGCTGGACGGGGAAAAGCGGGACGCCATCACCGCCGCCTGCGACGAGATCCTGTCCGGCCGGCGGTGGGACGAGTTCCCCCTGAAGGTGTGGCAGACGGGCAGCGGCACCCAGACCAACATGAACGTCAACGAGGTCATCGCCCACATGGGCGGCCGCGGGCTCCATCCCAACGACCATGTGAATATGTCCCAGTCCTCCAACGACACCTTCCCCACCGCCCTGCACATCGCGGCGGCACTGAGCCTCACGGATCACGTGCTCCCGGCGCTGGAGCGGCTGGCGGCGTCCCTGCGGACGCTGGAGGAGGCGAACCGGGACGTCATCAAGAGCGGGCGGACCCACCTGATGGACGCCACCCCCATCCGCTTCTCCCAGGAGATCTCCGGCTGGCGGGGGATGCTGGAGGCCTCCGGTGCCATGCTGCGCGCCTCCCTTGACCACCTGCGGCAGCTGGCCATCGGCGGCACCGCCGTGGGCACCGGCATCAACGCCCCCAGGGGGTTCGACCAGGCGGTGTGCGCCCGCCTCACGGAGTTGACCGGCCAGACCTTTGTCCCCGACCCCAACAAATTCCACGCCCTCACCGGCAAGGACGCCTGCGTCTTCGCCCACGGGGCACTGAAGGCGCTGGCCGCCGACCTGATGAAGATCGCCAACGATGTGCGCTGGCTCTCCTCCGGCCCCCGGTGCGGCCTTGGGGAGATCTCCATCCCGGAGAATGAGCCGGGCAGTTCCATCATGCCGGGAAAGGTGAACCCCACCCAGTGCGAGGCGGTGACCATGGTGGCCGTCCAGGTGATGGGCAACGACGCCGCCATCGGCTTTGCCGCCAGCCAGGGGAACTTTGAGCTGAACGTGTTCCAGCCGGTGTGCGCCTACAACTTTTTGCAGTCCGCCCGGCTGCTGGGGGACGTGATGGACTCCTTCCGGGAGCGGTGCGTGTCCGGCATCCGGGCCGACCGGGCGCGGATGGAGGGCTATCTCCGCAGTTCGCTGATGCTGGTGACCGCCCTGAGTCCCAAAGTGGGCTACGAGAACGCCGCGAAGATCGCCAAAAAGGCCCACGCGGAGGGGACCTCCCTGCGGGAGGCCGCGCTGGGTCTGGGGCTGCTGTCCGGCGAGGAGTTCGACGCTCTGATGAACTACGAGAACATGGTATAATCACCGCAAGCGGCGCCGCGCCTGGGCTCCGGGCCATTTCCCCGCCGTCCGCGGCGGCAGCCGGAAAACATAGCACATTGTGCCATATCATCTTCGGTATTTTGGTACAATTCCGTCAGGAGGCAAACAGATGGATTACGCGAAAGAATCCCTTCGGCTCCATGGGGAGTGGAGGGGCAAGATCGAGGTAACGGCCACCGTGCCCGTGGCCACAAAGGACGACCTGTCCCTGGCCTACACTCCCGGCGTGGCCCAGCCCTGCCTGGAGATCCAGAGGGATCCCGGCAAAAGCTATGAGCTGACCCGGCGGTGGAACCTGTGCGCCGTCATCACCGACGGCACCGCCGTGCTGGGCCTGGGGGATATCGGCCCCGAGGCGGGCATGCCCGTGATGGAGGGCAAGTGCGTGCTGTTCAAATCCTTCGGCGGGGTGGACGCCTTCCCCCTGTGCGTCAAAACCAGGGACGTGGACCAGTTCGTGGAGACGGTGTACAACATCTCCGGCTCCTTCGGCGGCATCAACCTGGAGGATATCGCCGCCCCCCGGTGCTTCGAGATCGAGCGGAAGCTGAAGGAGCGGTGCGACATCCCCATCTTTCACGACGACCAGCACGGCACCGCCGTCATCACCCTGGCGGGGCTGCTCAACGCCCTGAAGGTGGTGGGCAAGCGGCTGGACGAGATCCGGGTGGTCACCTCCGGGGCGGGGGCGGCCGCCGTGTCCATCGTCAAGCTGCTCCTGTCCGCCGGGGTGAGGCACGTGACCATGTGCGACCGAAAGGGCGCCATCTACGCCGGCCGGGAGGGCCTCAACTGGATCAAGGAGGAGATGGCCCAAGTCACCAATCTGGAGCGGCGGGCCGGCACCCTGGCCGATATGCTCGTGGGGGCCGATGTGTTCATCGGCGTGTCCGCCCCCGGCACCGTCACCGCGGACATGGTGCGGACCATGGGCCGGGACCCCGTCATCTTCGCCTGCGCCAACCCCACCCCGGAGATCTTCCCCGACGACGCCAGAGCGGGCGGGGCCGCCGTCATCGCCACCGGGCGGAGCGACTTCCCCAACCAGATCAACAATGTGCTGGCCTTCCCCGGCATCTTCCGGGGCGCCTTCGACGTCCGCGCCAGCGACATCAACGAGGAGATGAAAATGGCCGCCGCCCACGCGCTGGCCGGCCTCATCGCCGACGAGGAGCTGTCCGCCGACTACATCATCCCCAAGGCCTTCGACAAGCGGGTGGGTCCGGCGGTGGCAGCCGCCGTGGCCCGGGCCGCCAGGGACTCCGGCGTGGCGCGGATCTGACATCGAACCCAAAAAAGGCAGGGCCCTCTCCGCAAAAAGCGGAGAGGGCCCTGCCTTTTTGTCAAAAGAAAACCCCGCCATAGTGGCGGGGTTGAAAAGAGGTTATACCGATAAAGGTGAAAAAACTCCT